>NZ_CP046242.1:2403132-2722821 GCF_023205095.1 Bizionia sp. M204
TGTTTTCAGAATAACCACTCAAGGGTTTTACCATAGAAAACCCAGGACCTGCATGCACTACAACACCTAATTGTGCTGGCAAGAAATTAGCTATTGGCGTTAAATCGTAAACAAACTGAGCATTGATTCTAGAATAATTAATTTTAAAATACGGCGAACCTGAATCATAATCCAAACGATTAAATCCGTAATCCAACTTTACACCATATTGCGGTTTAAACATGCGCTGAACACCTAATTGAATGGTAGGAAAATTAATTGTCTTTCCCTCAAAACCCGAAACAAAACCTCCGGAGTTTGGACTGTTTAGTCCCACAGAAAATTGCGCTTTCCATCGGCTCGCTTCACTTTGAGCAAAACTGCTTGCAGTCATAAAAAATAAAACCGTTGCCAAACCTGCCAACTTAATTTGTTTAAAAACTATGTGCATAAAAATTTAAAGTTTTAATTTGTATTATTACCTAGATAACGAACCATAGCAAAATATGTTTGGAAGTATTCCACACAAAACTAAACAATTCTTTTTTGTACTTATTAAATTGAGTATAGTTGTTGGTGCTTTTTATTTTATTTACAACAAATTGACTGCTAATCCCGATTTAAATTTTCAAGATTTTGTCAACTTTTTATCAGAAAACAATCAGTTTACCATTAAAACAATTAGTTTTTTAATCATTTTAAGCTTTTTTAATTGGTTTTTTGAAATTCTGAAATGGCAGGTGCTTGTGTCGTCATTTAAAAAAATAGCATTTTATAAAGCCATGGAAGAAAGTTTAAGCTCCTTAACAGCATCGTTGCTAACTCCCAACCGGATTGGCGAATATGGTGTTAAAGCCGTATATTACAATTCATCGGAACGCAAACAAATTGTAGCATTAAATTTACTCGGCAATAGTTTACAAATGCTGGTAACCGTTTTGCTAGGAAGCATCGGTTTATACGTATTTTTAAATCAATACGAAACGGCCATTGACTATTATAAAATTGCACGTTTTGGAGCAATCATTCTCGTTATTGTGGCAGTTGGCTTTATAGCGCTTTCAAAAAGTAAAGTCTTATTTAAAGGGTTTTCGCTTCAAAAAATTGCGACATACTTCAAACAATTACCTTATAATATTTATAGCTTCGGATTTTTATTAGCCGTCATTCGCTATGCCATTTTTTCTTTTCAATTTTACTACATATTAACATTATTTGGTGTGTCCGCATCCTATTTAAATGCACTAACCGTCATTACCAGCATGTATTTTTTAGGGTCTGTAATCCCTACCATTTTTATTTTTGACGTAATTATAAAAGGAAGCGTAGCCGTTTATTTATTTACAATTGCTGGTGTAAACGCTTTTACTATTTTAAGCACTGTAACGATTATGTGGATTTTAAATGTGGTGATTCCTAGTCTTTTTGGTAGTATATTTGTTTTAAAATTTAAACTTCCTAAACCCTAACTATGGTATTTATTATTGCCATATCAATCACATTGGCATACCTATTTTTAATAGGTGTGTTGGTTTATGGGTTTGTAAAGGTTCCTAAATTTAAATTGGATGATGCACCTCCAAAAACAGCATTTTCCATTATCGTTCCTTTTAGAAATGAAGAAAATAATTTACCGCAACTTTTAAAATCGATTAAAGATTTAGACTATCCTGCAGATTTGTATGAGATTATTTTAATTGATGATAGCTCGGAAGATCATTCTGTTAGAATCATTAAAACCTTTATTGAAAACGGCTTAAAGCATGTAACGATTTTAAAGAATAAAGTGAAAAGCACATCACCTAAAAAAGATGCTATTTCCAAAGCCATAAAAAACGCCAAATATGATTGGGTTATTACCACGGATGCGGATTGCCGGGTTCCAAAACTTTGGTTAAAAAGCTTTGATGGTATTATTCAAAAAAGCAATTTGCGCTTAATTGCCGCGCCTGTAAATTACTATGATATTGCGTCGTTTTTAGACCGTTTTCAAACATTGGATTTGTTAAGTTTAATGGGCACGACCATTGGCGGGTTTGGAATTAAAGAACCTTTTCTAGCCAATGGTGCCAATTTAGCCTACCAAAAAGCGCTATTTTCCGAGTTATCCGGTTTTGAAGGCTCTACAGAAATAGCCAGTGGTGATGACGTTTTTTTACTACAAAAAGCAGTTAAATATAATTCGGATGATGTTTGTTATTTAAAATCTATTGATGCCACTGTAGAAACAAAACCGCAAAGAAACTGGAACCAATTAGTGTCCCAACGATTAAGATGGGCTGCCAAATCCACAAGCTATAAAAGCTTTTTTGCTATTCTAACTGGTATTATTGTTTTGCTCATGAATTTGCTCATTATTATTTTAATTCCGATAATTTCTTTTGGCATTTTAAGTTTGAATGATTTTATATACATTGTACTTATCAAGTTCTGTGTCGATTTTCTACTTATCTTTAAAACCAGCCGCTTTTTAAATCAAGAGTCTGTTTTGCCATCCTTTTTGGTATCCAGTCTCTTTTATCCATTTTTCACCATGTATATTATTTCCATATCATTTTATAAAGGTTATACGTGGAAAGGCCGAACCTTCAAGAAATAAAAAAGATAATATCCCAGTTATCATTTAATTTTTTTAGCTTTACAAGTAACCAAATTTGTAATAAAACATGAAAAAGCATTTCCTTTTATTGGGGTTTTTAGCGCTTGGCTTTTTAGGTTTCTCACAACAATCCTACACCATTAATAATGAAACATTAGAATTGGAGACAGCTGTTGAAGGCAATCTAGATTTACTTTGGACTATTGATGATGGCACTTACCGGTATTTTGTGAAAGAAAAAAATGGCAACATTCAAGAATTAGTAAATACCAAAAATACAGATACTCGAAAATATCAAGAGGAATACAAATCGGTTTTAAATGCGCTTACAGAAGGTTATGGCGTTCCAACAGACCAGGTGAATTTAACCCTTTATAGCTTGGAAGATTTTTTCAACACCTATAATGCCACAACCGATTTAAGCTATAATTTTGAGCCTCGTGCTAAACTTCAAACACGTTTAGGTCTTTTTGGAGGGATTACCAATCAGCCATTAGTAGAAAATCCAAACAATGCTAGTGTGCCGTTTTTTGGATTGGAATTCGAATTTTTTGAAGCTACCAAGTTACCAAGACATGCACTCTTTTTTCATTTCAGACATGCTTTGGAAGCTGATGACTTTGAATACACCTCTACGCAAATTGCCATTGGATATCGCTATCGTGTAATTAACAAGGATCGATTTAATGTGTATGGAAATTTAAAACTGGTAACTTATGATTTTGGAAACGCGACATACACGTCCAGTCTCCCTGGAGTTGGCGATTATGATGAATCGTTTTCCAATATTGATGTGCCTTTTACGCTAGGTCTTGGCGCCGATTTTCGGGTCACCGAAAATGGATATATCACCTTTGCATATCATGATATTTATGCGCTTTTTAGTGATAATAGCGATAACTTCCCTATTGATTTTGCCTTGGGCTTTAAGATGAATTTATAAAATTCAGTTAACTTGAATAATCACAGGCAAGGTAAAAGCCGTTTTAACTTGCTGACTGCGTCTGATTGCTGGATATATTTTTGGTAATGAATCTACACTTTTATGCAGTAATTCTTTAATATTTGGTATTTCCTGAAGCGTAATTGAATCGGCTTTAATGGTAATAAGTGATAGCATTCCATCTTTCGAAATTTCAAAATTCATGTAAACCGTATCATTAATATCTTGCTTAACAATAAGCGTGTCCTGTTGTAGTTTTTGAGTGATAATTTCGGTTAAGGTATTTTGGAAGCAATTTTTCTTATCTTCTTGGGTGCCTTTTTCATCACAACTCTCAAACATGGGATATTCGTCCACCTCATTCCAATTAAAAGTTAACAGTTCATTTTCCAAAATAACGTCTGACGATGTTTTTTTAGCGTCGAAATAATTACAGGAAGTAACCACCAAACACAATAGAATAAAATATAGCTGTTTCATAGGCTGTTATGAGCCCGAAAAATACAATATTTTTAGATTTTATACCATATCTTATTTGGAATGATATTAATCGGTTTTCATAAATTTTTCTTGTCTCAATTCACTTAATCTACTTTTTGCTTTAAATAAAAATGGATTTTCAGGATATTTTGCCATGAAATCTTCATATAGCTTAATTTTCGTATCGACATCTTTATAATAATCATCCTTGGTATAAACCAGATAAAAAGCGGCATATATATTGTTCGGGTTTTCTTTTAATGCACGCTTAAAAGATTGAATGGCTGCCTGATGATTCTTCCGGTGATTTTGAATGGTTCCTAATGTCATGAACTCCTTATCCAATGGCACATCTACCAATTCTATAGCTTTACTGATATAGAATTCCGCCTGTTCATAATTGCTCATCCGTGTAAATAATTGACCTAGAATGAACAGGTTTTCAGAATTTCTAGGCTCTTTAGCAACCGCTAATTTTTGCTGTTGGATGGCCTTTTCAACTTCTGAAAATTGAGAATAACAATAGCTTAATTTTTCATGAACAAATTGGGAGTCTTCACCTAAACTTAATAGTTTTTCAAACCATATTGAAGCCGTTTTGTAGTCTTTTTTCCAATAGAAATTTTGGGCTTTTAGACTCATGAGTTCTGCGTTATTGGCGTATGATTTTAAACCGATACCTGTATAGTAATCTACGGAATCGAACTCACGTTTTTGCAAGTGTCGTTTTGCTAATTTAAAGATGGCTTTTTGGTGACCATTATCTAAAAGAAAACTTGTTTTAAATTCGTTATGTGCTGATGAATCTCGTAATTGTTCGTAAACCAAACCCAACTCATAATGGTAATTTGGATTGAGGGAATCTGTTGCAATTAGTTGTTTAAAAGTAGCTGCGGCCGTTTGATAATTTTTAGTTTTAGAAAGTAATTTGGCATAATCATATTTTACCAAGGCATCGTTTGGAAATGCGTTAATACTGCTTTCTAGATGCTGTAAAGCTTTATCGTAATTCCCGATTGCTTGATAGGATTTGGCCAACTTATAAGCTACTTCATCTAACGTGTTATAAGATTTATAAGCTTTAATAGCTTCAGAATAATTACCATGAATGTACAAACTATCTGCAATGTTTAAAACCGAAGTTTGAGCTTCGGTTTTAAAACATACTAGAATACTAATTAGCGCAAAAAATCTAATCATTTATTTTAAACTTTATAGGTAGGTAGTACGGAACCGTTACTTTTTTACCTTGATGCTCACCTGGAATTAAATCTGGCAACATATTTAAAACACGTTTGACTTCCACTTCTAACTCTGGATGAGGCGCTCTGGCTTTAATGTTTACAATTTCACCCAACTCATTAATTTTAAAAAAGGCTCTAATTTGAACAACACCAGTTAAATTTAAGCTTTTGGCTAATTCCGTATTAAAATTTTTGGCAACAAACGTATTCAGCTTATTACTCATGCATAGCTTGTTTTCTTCATTTGAGGTACCGTTTTCACAACCTGGAAAAACAGGAACCTGGTCTATAACAGTGAAAGGAACTTCGGAACTATCTTTATAGGACGTTATTTCTGTCACCTCAATAATATCAGTATTTGGGTTAGCACCATCATTTTGAAAGGATTTAACTATAAGAACACGTAAGGCTTCCTTTTCAGATTCTGATAAATCTCCTTTCGCTTCAATAGAATTTTTCAGCATGTCTATTTGGTCTTGAATGGATAACTCTTGTTCCACTACTTCAACAACTTTTGGTTGGGTGGCTTCTTCAGAACATGATGAATATACCAACATTCCTAAAACCATAGGAATTAATAAAGCGTACTTGATTAATTGTACTTGTTTTGATTTCGTTTTTTGTAACATAATAATTCGTTTTTTGATTAATGATTGTTTGAAAAATGGATTGATGAATGATACCTGATTCGTATCGAAAATTTGCGCTAATAGGTTTTCATAATATTGTTTTTTGTTGTGTTTCACGGCTTGTGAATCCGCAATAAATTCATGTAAATCTGCCATGCGATTTTGGTACATGTACACAAAAGGATTGAACCAAAACACAATGCGTAGCATCTCAAAAAAAAGCAAATCCCAAGTGTGTTTTTGTTTAACGTGAACCAACTCATGCTTTACTATTTGCTGACGATCGGTGTCTTTAATGTTTTCACCTAAAAACACATAATTAAAAAACGAAAATGCTAACGTACTCTTCAACATGCGCACAAAACAAATAGCGCCTTCCCGTTGCTTCGGGTTTTGATAAATAAGTTTTACTATTTTAAACAAGCGCATACTGAAAAATGAAACGGCTAGCGCACTTCCAATTACTAAAACCAATGAGAAATACCATAAAAAAGAGTGCGACGTATTACTGCCACTAATGACAACTTCTTCTAAAAAAATAGTATTGGTGGTTTGAGATAATATGTACGGTAAACTAACCACAAAATCGTTTGGAACAGCTTCTTTAAAACCAACCACTTTTACAAATGGCAACAAAATGGAGAGAACAGCTGTAAGCAATAAATAGGCTCGATTCCAATTAAAAAATGTTTCTTTCTTTAAAAACACATCATAAATGAGCAAGAAAAATAACTGAAACGCAATGACTTGAATGATGTAATGTATCATGATTTTTCGTCTTTATGAATCTCCTTTAAAACAGATTCTAATTCCTGTAAACTGATATCATTTTTTTTCATAAAAAAGGACACCATACTTTTAAAAGAGCCTTGAAAATAATTATCTACTAAAGAGTTTATGCTTTGATTACTATAATCCTGCTTTTTCACTAAAGGGTAATATACATGCCCTTTTCCCTGCTTTTCATAATCTACAAAACCTTTACTTTCCAAAATGCGCACAATGGTTGAAACTGTATTATATGCTGGTTTTGGCATAGGCAATTCGGCAATAATTTGTTTTACTGCGGCTTTTTCTAGTTCCCACAATACGTGCATTATTTCTTCTTCGGCTTTAGTTAATTGCTTTTTTCGGATCATGATTTTTATTGTAAAATATTATTTATTAAACCGCTTATAAATTTTGAATCTAAACATGTACTGAAATTCAAATTATGGTACAAATTTCACACATTTATAATGGTAAAACTCACTTGAACCAGCAAGCGTATTCAACTCGCATAATTGGTTTAACTAATCTTTTAGTTTTACAAATATAACTAAATATTTAGTTTAAACTAATTTTATAGTTAATAAATTGTAACATTCTTTACCTATCTTCGTCTAACAAGAAAAATATATGGACATATTATTAGTTGTATTAGGCTTTATTTTTATGCTGGTAGGCATAGCAGGAAGTTTTTTACCCATTTTGCCGGGACCGCCATTAAGTTGGATTGGCTTACTCCTCCTTTATTTAACCAAGACCATCCCAAATGATTGGTGGTTTTTAGGAGTTACATTAGCCGTAGCATTAATTGTTTTTGCCTTAGATTATATTATTCCAGCCATGGGAACCAAGCGTTTTGGTGGTAGCAAAAAGGGAGTTATTGGCACTACTTTAGGGCTTGTTGTTGCTATTGTTTTTCCTGTTTTTGGGCCATTTGGCATTATTATTTGGCCTTTTCTAGGCGCATTTATAGGCGAAATGATTAATAAAGCAGATTCCAAAATAGCCGTAAAAGCTGCATTTGGTTCCTTTTTAGGATTTTTAGCAGGAACCTTTATCAAATTTATTGTAGCTATAGTTTATTTAGGCTTCTTTCTGTGGACGGTTTGGGATTATAAAGCTATAATCTTTTCATTTTAAAATGAAGAAACCTCATGGCTTCCAATTTAAAAAATGAAAAACCACGAGGTTAGTGTAAATGCTATTAATTCAACAAATTTATTTTATGAGGGATTAATTTGTCGTTGATATTCAAATGTAACTATAACAAATAACTTCTTGTTGCGGGAAAACCACAACCCCTTTACGGGAAAACCGTAATTGTTAGCTATAGTAAGAGCTGTAAGATGAAAAATAAATGAAAAAATGTGCTTTTTTAACACAACCCGGAACTAAACACTAAATAAAACCTGCGTTTTTAGCCACAGATAATAAGTTTTCATCACTACCATCAGTGACATCAAAAATAATTTTCAGGTTTTTTTTACGCTTTTCTATCGCACTTAAGGATATATCAAAATGATCTTTTAAGCTTTTTGTTCGAGTGCCTTGCGAGAGTAGATACAGTATTTTTCTATCTATATCATCCAATTTAATATCGTTTGTAATTGTTTTTCGGATGGTGGTACTAACTGTAGAACTGTAAAAGGGAGGTTTATAAAGTACTTTCTGAAATGCACTGGCTAGCTCTCGTGAAGTTAAATCGCTTTTTATTAAAAAGCCTTCGGGATCAATATCCTTTATAATATTATGTATTCGGTAAGGTTCATTAAACATGGTAAGCATAATGATTTTGCTGTTCGGCATCATACGTCTAGCATATTTTGCTAAATCCTCACCAGATGTAAACTCGCCATCTTTAGATGGTGGCAAACTTATATCCATAAATAAAATATGATAGGGCATTTCCTTATCTATTGCTTGCTGCATATAATTGACAGATTCGTCGCAGTTATTAGCAATATCAATTTTTAGCGTTTGATTTTCTTTTTTAGTCGCAAGTAATGTGTTTTGATAGCCTTCAATAATAATTGGGTGATCGTCTGTCATTAAAATACGAATAGTCTCTTCCATTTTAGTTATAAGTTTAGGTTAGATTGGGATTTTAATTGTAATTGTTGTGCCATTATCTTTTTCAGAAACAATATCCAATTCACCATTAAATTCTGAAACGCGTGAATACATATTTTTTAAACCAATACCTTTCTTCGCTTTTTGCGAATCAAAGCCAGACCCATCATCAGCAATTTGCAACCAAATTACATTTTTTTTCATATTAAAACTAATATCTACACGATTGGCATTGGCATGTTTAAAGATATTTTGAAGCGACTCCTGTAACATTCGATAAATATGAATTTTGGTTTTATTGGAAATATCTTCCCAAGAAATGTCCGTATCACTAAATAGTGAATAGGTTAATTTATGTGCTTTGGTCTGTGCCGCTATTAGGGTTTCAATAATATCAGGATAACCAGATTTGGATATAAAATCGGTATTTAATTCATGTGAAACGTCACGGATATCTTGTTCAATTGTTTTTAATTCTTGGATATAGTTTTCCCGCGTTTGAATAGCCTCCTCTGTAGAAATCATATTCAAACTATCTAGGCTTAATCGGGTTCCAAAAAGGCGTCCTAGAATACCATCATGTAAATCTTGAGAGATACGCTTTTTCTCATTGGTTCGTGCTTCATCCACTTTATCCTGTTGTGAAAGCATGAGGTTATAAATTTCCTCATTGGCTTCCTGTTGCTGCTGCACAAGCCTTAACTCCTTGTTTTTAGCGCGTTGGGTAACAATTATATATACTAACACAAATGTAATTAATAAACCCGCAGACAATATCATGAGCCATAAGCGTTCTCGAGAAATTTGTTGATTTTCAAGTTCTACTTGCTCGGTTTCAAATTCTAT
This sequence comes from Bizionia sp. M204, assembly GCF_023205095.1. GTDB lineage: Bacteria > Bacteroidota > Bacteroidia > Flavobacteriales > Flavobacteriaceae > Algorimicrobium > Algorimicrobium hallyeonense. Next base: position 2,412,691 of record NZ_CP046242.1, read on the forward strand.
GCGCGCAAATTTATTACGAATAGCCCGTTCTTTGTTTACTAAACTATCATTTAGATGAATGTATTCATTTAAATAGTTTACAGCTTGTTCCGGGCTTTCAATTTTTGATTTGAGCAATAAGGCATTTAAAGTAACATCGTTTATTAATGATTCCTTTCCTCGAGTATAGGCAATATTTGCATAATTTAAAGCGGTGTCCAGAATGCCTTCATCTAAATAAAATTCAGAAGTATTTAAAGCAACCGACATACGACTTAACTCGCTATTCAGACTATCACTAATGCGGTACGCTTCATGCAACATTCTTTTAATCTCTGAAGAATTAGAAGCACCATTTTTATGTTTTAAGAGTGCATAATCCCCCAAAATAAGCGCATAATTTGCAGGCTCTTGCTGTAAGACATTTTCATTTTCAAACAACTCTTCATAAATAGCCAAACTTTTATCAAACTGATTGAGCTCTTTATATATAAGGGCTATATTACTTTTAGAGTATAATGTATAGAGAAAATTATCTTTAATTTTATCACTAAAGGATAAAGCTTTGTTGTGGTATTCAATGGCTTTATCAAATTGCTTTAGTTCATCAGAGGCAATGGCAACTAGATTATATAAGCCCCATAAATTCCCTAAAACATACTCATTTTTAGGCATAGTTTGATATAAACGAATAGCTTTAAAGGCATTGCTTTCACACCCTACATAATCGCGCTCTTCAAACTGAATATTTGCCATAGAAGTTACAGCGCTAGCTTGATCTTTAACCATATTCAGTGCATCAAAATATTTAGAGGCATTGTAGTAATAGGTATACGAACTATCTGTTTGAAATTTTTCTGAATGGTACCAACCAAACACATTATTAATATAGGCTAATGCCAATGTATCTTTAACTTTATTGGCAAGCTTGAGGTTTTCATGGTTTATGTGGAATAGCGAATCCAACTCAAACTGACGCAAATATAAAGTGGCTAATTGGCGTTTAGATTTTAAAATGGTTGTATCTCGACCTACTTTCTCTGAAAATACTATGGCTTTTTTTATAAAGCTGACACGCTGATCCAAGTCATAAGCATCATTATTGGATAATGCGCGATAGTGGTTAACACTGTCTAAAAGTTTATTTTCAGAAACTTGTTGCGCATATAAAAATGAGCAAAAAAAGATGGCAAAAAAGAAAGGTGTTTTTTTTAAAAACATAATAGCGCTTCAAGTCTACTCAAATTTATAATTTTTTCTGACACCAATAGCCTCGTAACCCATATAAGTCTGTAATGAATATGGAAAACAAAGAAAACCCTCTATTTTAGAGGGTTTTATCAATATAATGTAGTTTTTTTTATCCGTTGCTTGGAAGTTCCTTTCCTTTTTTCACATGCCTTTTCGTTTGAAAAGCGTAGGTGAAATCTTCTTTTTGAGAAACTTGCTCCTCATTGGTTGGATTGGTTGTTTCTTTTTGAATTGTTAGACCTGTAAGTGTCATACAAAAAATAGCTGCTACTAAAGTAATTTTAAGGGTTTTCATGTTAGGGTATTTAGGGTTAAATTATTTACTATTAAATTTTAGTTAGTTTAAAAATCACTGTCGAGGGATGATGGATTAATAACCTTAAATTATGTTGCAACATAAAAATGCTACAAACTATAAAATGTAAACATGAGGGAAAAGACACATCGTGTCTCAAAAATGGAATAATTAACCTTAATAAGCTGAAAAAATCGATTTAGGGACTTATTTAAGGACTGTAAAAGTAATACAATATATTAAAAATAAAGTAAAAATACGATTAAACGTAATATTTTATCGACTAAAACCATGTTTCGAGTCTTTTTCTTACAATAAATTGTTAATAAATATGGTAAAACTTCTTCAATTTGTAAGAAAAAACGTTTGCAATTCTTTATTTTATTATAAACTAAATTGTAACTAACTTGTAGCGTCAAATTAGCATATGAAATCACTTTACAATAGGTTTATTAGTTTTATAAACACCATTCAAGGTAAAATTGCCTTTTACCCAACGTTATTTAGCATATTTGGTTTTAGCTTCGCTATGCTGATGCTCTTTTTAGAAAAGGAAGGTATTTCAGCTTATATAATTGAGCACATACCACAATTAGTTATAAATAATGCGGATACCGCTAAAACACTTTTAAGTTTTTTAACAGGCGGCATTATATCTATCATGGTTTTTAGTTTTTCCATGGTAATGGTTTTATTGAACCAAGCTTCTAGTAATTTCTCACCTCGTGTTTTACCCGGCTTAATATCCAATAGAAACCACCAATATGTATTAGGTATCTATTTAGCCACCATTTTATACAACACCTTCACGTTGGTTGGTATTAATCCTTTGGAAAATGACAAATATCAATTGCCAGGATTTTCCGTGCTTATTGGTATTATTCTAACGGTAGTGTGTTTAGGTAGTTTTCTATATTTTATACATTCTATATCTCAATCTATTCAGGTTAATAATATTTTAGATGGCATTTACAAAAAAGCTAAATCCCGATTAGAATACCTATTAGAAAAAGAGTCTGAAACAGCACCGTCATTTCCTGACGCATCGGAATGGACCTCTTATTTTAGTTCCGAAACGGGTTATTTTCAAAATATTGCTATTCCAAATTTGGTAGATATTTGCAAAGAAGAATCTATTCAATTAAAAATCTTGCCAATCCAAGGCGTTTTTGTTTTGAAAGGCGTTCCAATCATACAAGTAAGTAAAGATATAGATGACGCATTAGTAAAAGACATATTATCAAATTTCAATTTTGCGAAAGGTGAATTTGTAGAAGATAATTATGCACTGGCTTTTAAGCAAATTACAGAAATTGGCATGAAAGCAATGTCTCCAGGCATTAACGATCCAGGGACAGCCATTAGCACCATTGATTATCTAACAGAATTATTTGCTTTACGTCTTAAAAAAAATGACAAGACCATCATTACATCTGATAACGAACCACTTATTGACGTAACAACCACTAATTTTAAAGAGTTAATTTATCAAGTTATGGTGTCTTATCGCACCTATTGCAAGCATGATATGACATGTATTCAGAAGCTATTTATCATGTTTAAATATTTATTACTGCAAGAAGCTCATTTGCCAGAATATCATGATGCCCTTGTAGCAGAAGCAAAACTACTGTATCAAGATACACAGAAAAGCATTACAAATTCCACAGACTTAAGACGGATTGAAGCTTTATATCAAGACTTAACAGCCTAAATGGAAATTTTATTTTAAAAAGCTACAAACCACCAAAAATTAAAAAGCATTCCATTCTTCGTATTCAGAAAAAAGGAATGCTTTTTTATCAAAAAAAACTAAAAACCAAATTGGACCGAGTACTAATTTATTCCAAACTTTTAATAGAAATAAAATCGATCATACATAATTTATCCCATTGATTTTTCAGAAGTACCTTAAAAAAAATTAATTAACAATTAAGTTGTAGGTTGTAGTTAAAAACTGTTCATTCCCTCCTGTTAATTTTTGAACATATATTTCAATATAATCATTTTTAACTACGTCTACAGTAGCAATTATCGAGACCGATTGTCTTGCGTTAGTTTGCAGTACATCCGCCTCCACTTCACTTCCAACAACTTTAGTCCCATTTTTAAATACTGAAAAAGCATATCGACTGCCGCCTGTTGCCGTAAAAGATAATGCACCTAAAACGTTAATTGCTCTTCTACTTTCACCTTTATATATCAACCTATTTTCACTATTCACACCCGCACCTTCAGCCGTTCGGAACAACCTGATAGAATTGGTATTAACAGGTAATTTAAATGCAGTTGTATTAGTAATATTTACCACGTTAGAACTGCCATAGTATAAATTCCCTGTGGCTACATCATCACTTTCTCTAGGTATACCTGATGCACTAACCGTCCAAACATTAGAGAAATTATATCCAAGATAGGTTTGTGCAGGAGCATACCCTTTAACATATCCAGATGGCGCGCTTGTTGTACCTGTGAAAACGGTAGCTTGCAAAACACCTGTTCCTACTGCAAGTCCTGTAGTACTGACATCTAAAGCCACAGCTGAACCACTTACCGTGCTAAAACCACTAACTTTTTCTATTAAACCAAAGGTTCCTGTAAATTTTTCAAACGTTCCTGAATTATTTCCAAACCACCCTTGATTATTTAGTAATAGGTTACCAATGTTTGAATAGGTAATTCCATTTGCGTTGTTTAGAAATTGAATAATATTTCCAAAGAACAACCCTAAACCATCAATACTTCCAACATTTGTCATGCCATCTATTATGGTGTTTTGAACCAAAAGTGATGCCGTGCTTGTAATTCCTGGACCGGTAATCTCAAAAGCTTTAGTTCCTTTTAACGTAAGATTTCTAACACTACCACCAGTACTGCCCTTAAAAACAGTGCCACCAGCATATAATAAAACGTCTTCATTAGCATCCAATCCAGAAATATAGGCGCTATTTAAATTAATAGGAGCCGTTAAGGTTATAGTACCATTAATTTCATACAATGTATTTGAATTTAATAAATAAGTAGAACCACCTCCTGCTGCAAGTTCACTGCTTAAATCTGCGGCAGATTTCACGAGCTTATAATTGTTCCGAACGGATGAATCTAATTTTGTCCAAGTGCTGCCTTTATAGAAATAGAAAGCATTTTCTGAAGTATCATAAACTAACAAGCCATTTACTGGGTTTGCAATAGCTAGCCGCTCGACAGATGTCATTCGTGGTGTTAGCATACCTTTAGTGGTAGAAACCACATCCAACATAGCGGATTCATTTGGCATGAGTGTTCCGATTCCGACTTGAGAGAAACCTGTGGTTGATAATAAAAAAAGAGCCATTAGGCTAAATGCGTTTAAAAGTAGTTTTTTCGTTTTCATAATTAGTATTTTAAGATTTTAGTAGATTTTTGGGCATTATTTGTTTTGAGTACAACCATGTAAACACCGGTACTATGATGAAATGGAATTAGTACTTTATGTTGATTGTCAAGATTTTCTGTAAGTGATAAAAGATGCTGACCCATTATATTATAGACCTCAATACCTGAAATTTCTAAATTGTTCGGGTTTGAAACCACTATTTGGTCAAGGCCATTATAAAAAACTGTTATTTTGTCCAACTCTATATGATTTGTACTTAAGGTTTCTGCCGGTTGGAAAACAATAGAATACCGTGTTAAATATTCGCCGATTGGCAAATTAATTTCAAAATCGGCTTCCGTTAAATTATAGGTCGTATCCAACAAATTATCTTTTAAATAAATAGTATGGCTGAAATTTTCAGCCGCATCCAACATCAATCGGTGGGATCCTGCTTCAGAAATTATTAAACCAATTGGAAACTCCAAGTGGTCTGCAAAACTATTTGTACCCTGAATACCATATCGTCTGTTTGCATTATTTTCTATAATAAAAAACATATCATCGTCGCGAGACATGTATTGCAGCGCATCATAACCCGGGTTATAATTTTCGTCTGCAGGAGAATTAGGAAGAAACCCTAATAGTAATTGTCTGTGAAATCCTTCTGGATCCTCATAACCAAGACGAATGTATTGATTTTCGGCACTTGCATTATGTGTTGAATTTGAAAGCCTGCTGGAAGATTCTAGTTTAAAAAAACGTTGCGAATTTTTAAAAACAATAGTCCCAGAGCCTATGGCATCTATGAAAAATCCTTTTCCAATTGGCACATATTGCGAAGGTTCTGTAACGGTTCCAGAAGTACCAATTCCTGCAATAAGCGGTGACGCAATAGAAGGTGGTGTTCCACCGGTTAAATTTCTAGTAGCATAACCCCCTAAATAATCAGATAATACATGTGATGTTGATCCACCATCAACCCAAAAGTGAAGCGATTCTAAAACGGTACTATTATCATTAATAAAATCGTCAGCATCTAAAGCTGAAGGATAGGGATTACCTAATAAAATGCTTTCACCACTGCTAATTGGAAATTGATAGTCACCATTGTTTGGTGCTCCGTAAAATACATAGTTCTGATCCGTTCCAATAGAGTTTGGACCTTTCATGGTATAACCTTCTCCCGGATTTAAAACGCTTGTACTGTTTAATGCAATCCAATTTGCATACGAACCCGATCCCCGCGCATATTTATACAGCCACCTAGTATTAATAGTTAATGCCGTTGTAACATTACCCCCACCGTCTGTTACGGAAGGAAGCCCATTGTACGGGTTACCAGAATTAAATAATATTTGTGTAGGCTTAAAAGGATTGACGCTTGAATCTACACCATCAAATTTTCCACCCAAAAAACTAAAAATACCGCTATTGTTTACTGGAGAAGACCAATAGTCATATTGAAAGGGTGAAACGGTTCCTTGTTGATCTAAAATAAGTTTACCCGAGTTAATGGTATTAGCATCTACTCCGGAGTGCTCTTGAACAAGTTGTGCCTCACCTGTTAGTCTTAAGTCGCCACTTTTTAAATTCAAGGCATTGGTTACTTGCAATAAGAAGTCGTCTGCAACGGTAACACCCTTTAATCCTTCGGGTGTGATGTCAATTTCCAGATTATAAAAATGGGCATTCGCTGCGCTTCCGGATAAATTTAAAAAATTGTTGGATGCGCTTTTAAAATAAGTTGTTCCAGCTGTGGCACTGGTTGCTCCATGATTAATGAAGCTATTATTCAAATACAAATTACCATTGGAAACATGATTTCCGGCAACCGTATTGGTGTATTCCTCTTCAAAATACACATTGCTATTCGTGCTTATTTTAAGCACTCCTGTATTTACTATTTGTGCATTTGCAAAAAAGCAAGCACAAAGTAAAACACAGAACATAATTGTAGGTTTTAAGTTCATTGTTTATAGTTTAGATTTGGGTTAGATAAAATACTAAATTATTTTTTTAAAAGGTTCATTTTGTTCTATATTTTCTGATTTATTTAATACGTTTTTTAGTTTATTGACCGTCAGCGGCTTGGTAATATAACCAGCACAATAAGGTTCATTTCGCGCTTTATTAATGTCCATAGAACACATGGAAGATGACACCATATATACTTTTATTGCTCGTGTATTGATAAAGTTTAAAAGTTTAAACTCATTAAAAAAATTAAACCCATTCATTTCCGGCATATTTATATCTAACAAAATGACATCTGGAATAGCTACAGATTTAATATTGGTATTTAATTCCAACAGCTTAAAAAAACTAATTGCTGAAATAGCATTATTAAAAACCCGCGTTTTTATATTTGGGTTGTATTTTTCAATAATTCTTTGATTAACAAATAGATCTATCTTGTTATCATCGATCAACATTACATTTTCAATCATTGTTTTTGCTCCCTTCTTTTAAATTTGGTAATTGCACCCTAAATGTGGTGCCTTTATTTATTATACTTTTAACCTCTACACTGCCATTAAAATCTTCTACAATACGCTTAACAATGTAAAGCCCCAGGCCTGTTCCTTCAGAATTATCACTATTTGCTTTAAAATAAAGATCAAATACTTTATCAATATCATCTTCACGAATTCCTATACCATTGTCAGAAACTAAAATACTTATATCATCATCACTACTTATAATATTTATATGCGTGGTAGGCGTCAGTTTATTCGTTTTAGATTTGGCAAAACAAATGGTATTGTGGATTAGGTTTTGAAGTATAGAATCTATTAATTCCTGATTGAAATAAAAGTCAGTTTCCTGCTGAATATCCACATGAAAAGTGATATTATCAAAATTCTTTATCCCTTTTAAGGCCACAAGTGCAGTATTAATTTTCTTTTCAAAATCTATAATTGTATTGTCTCTTCGTTTTTCTGAAATAATAGACGCAAAAGCCAAATCGTCCAACAAAAAGCGTCCTTTTTCTAACGTTTCGTCCAACATATCAATTAACAATCTGGTTCTGCTGTTAAGCTCTTCCTCCTTTAAGAGGTGAAGTAATCCTTCCGCAGATGTTAATGGCGCTTTTAAGTCGTGCGCAGAACGGTATAAAAACAGCTCCAAATCTTTGGTTGTTTGTTTTAATTTCTCCTCTAATTTTTTGCGTTTAGAAATATCAAGCATGATTGCGCAATAAAATTTATCCTTGCCATTTTGCCAATTACTCATAGCAAACTCCACCGGAAACTCGTCACCATTTTTTCGTAAGCCCAGCATTTCTATATTATCACCATAGGAATCATTATCCAGTTTATCTTTTGCTTTAAGCAATTCCTTAACACCTGTATCCACCTGTTTTTTAGAAATTAAAACGGTTAATGGTTTACCTATAATTTCAGAGCTAGTATATCCAAATGCCAATTCAGCGCCTTTATTCCATTCTATAATATTTCCTACTCCATTGGCTACAACTAAAATACCCACATTTATGGATTGAAATATGTTGCTGTACTTGGTTTCAATAGCTTTTAGTTGAATGGATGCCTTATTGTTATTTTTATGTTTTTTGGTTTTTACAGTAGCATACATTATTTCATTCTCCAAATTAAAAACAGGTTTTAACTTCGAAATAAAAAAAGTTTGTCTGCCTTTTAATGACAAACCCATGGACTGGTATTTACAGACCTTGCCTTGATTAAACACCTTATTTACTTGTTTCTTTACATAATTATGATTGGCAGGGTTTACAAAATCATAAATATTTGAACCAATAATACTGTCGTACGCATTATGCATAGCACTTTTAGATGTATTTATAATCTTTCCAAACTTATCTATATATAAAACATCTTGGGTGAAATTTTCAATAAGCTTTTGTTCATTACAATGAACAGGGTTTTTATTTATACCCTTGCAATAGTAATTGCTAACATCACTGCTTATTGTTACGTATTTTATTATCGCACCGCTTTCATTCTTTATAGGTTCAATAGTAGTATCTAGCCAAAAAACCTCATTATTTTCTCTTTTATGAGATAAAACGCCTCGCCATATTTCACCAGCCAAAAAGGCTTCAGATTGCATTGGTAATTTTAATAAGTGGTTTATTTGACCAACAGCTGCTTTTTTGGAAACATTCATCACTTTAAAAAAATTGTCATTACAATACACCAACTTCCCACAAGCATCCGAAACAGAAATTATTAGATGGCTATCTAGAGACTCCAACAAAGCCTCTACCTGAATGATGGAATTTAAGTTTGTTATTGCTTTATACATCAAACTTATTTTTAGATTCCATACAAAACGCTAACGCTGATTCCGTTTCACCAAAAATTTGAACATGTGCATCTTGTGCAAATAGCCTTTTATAAGACCCAATAAGCAGTTTACTATGCAATGTGTCCACTACAAAAGCTTGTGTGATAATATGCCTTTTTAAAATGGGACTTTCGGCAAAAAACTTGGCTGCTTTAGGAGAAAAATTACCAATGAAATTACGAATATCAATAAGTAAAGGCATTGCTTTACCATCCGTTAATTTTTGGATTTTCATTAAATAGGCTTCTGATGCTTCAATGGTCAGATAACAATCTGATTGATTAAACGTACAGAACAAAATTTCGTTTTCAATCCAAAATTTAACTTTCTCGGAATGATTTAGTATTGACGTACTCATAGGTTTGCATTATTTGGGGCATTATGCAAATTATGTATGCCAATATGCATGCCAAACAAATAATAGCCTTGCAATAAACCGCTAAACAACTGAAAGTGAGCTGGTAGAAAAATACGAAACAAAAAGGACTCTATTTGAAGGCCACGGCTAACCGAGATAAATGTTCGATAAACAGGAGTTCCACGGTATATCGTGATTTATTACAATTTTTTAATCCCTAACTTTTTCATTCTATCTCGTAACGTACTTGGCTTCATTTTAAGTAATTCAGCTGCGCCTTCGGCACCTTCAATTTTCCCATTTGTTGCTTTTAATATTTTCTTTATGTGAATTCTTTGAACATCATCGAGAGACAGACTTGTAGAAGAAATTAAGGCCTTCTTTTCGGACGACTTGAAATCGGGTATTATTAGTTTCTCATTATTAGATAAAATTATAGCTCTTTCCACCAAATTTTCCAACTCTCTAATATTTCCAGGCCAGGAATACGATTGCATATTACGTTTGGTTTCTTCAGATATAAATTTGACACTTTTATTATAAAGTTTACTATACTTATTTACAAAATGCTCCAATAGTATTGGAATATCCTCAATGCGTTCACGTAAAGGCGGAATAGTAATTGGAAACACGTTTATCCTGAAGTATAAATCTTCACGAAAATTTTTATCTTTTACCTCCTGCTTTAAATCTCTATTCGTAGCGGTAATAATCCTAATATCTACCTTTTCTGTTTTAGTACTTCCTATTTGTTCTACCTCCGACTCCTGAATAGCTCGTAGTAATTTTGGTTGCATATCCATAGGCAATTCGCCTATTTCATCTAAAAACAAAGTACCACCATCTGCTAATTGAAACTTCCCCAGTTTATCATTAATAGCACCTGTAAACGATCCTTTTTTATGACCAAACAACTCACTCTCAATAAGTTCTTTAGGAATAGCCGCACAATTAACTTTAATCAAGGGCTTGTTTTTTCTATCACTAATATTATGGATTGCTCTTGCCAACAGCTCCTTACCAGTTCCTGACTCCCCTAAAAGCAATACGGTTGCTTTAGTGGTTGCCACACGTTCAACATCCGTTAGCACTTGGCTAAACGAATTACTGCCATATACCATTTCTTCATAATTGAAAACTAAATCAATTTCTTCCCGCAAATAGATGTTTTCCTGCTCTAGTTTTTTTTGTAGGTTTTTTAACTCTAAATTTAATCCCACTAGTTTTTGATTGGACTTAATGAGTTCTATTTCAGCTGTATTTCTTTTATCACATTCAACTGCTAATGAAATAATATTGGCTATTGACGTTGCAAATTCCTCGTCTTCAATGGTCCATTCTTCTTTTGAACCAATTTGCTCAAAACATAAAACACCATAATGCGCTTGGTGACCTTGAATCAGCACATCTAAAGTAGCAGTAATATTTAATGGCTTTAAGTATCTTTCCGCAAACTCTTCTGTTTGTTCACCATGAATAGCATCATCAACCCGCAGCGTCTTATGTTTAAACAAATATTGGAAGTATTTTGGATAGTCATGCGCTTTGAATTCTGCTTGCTTAAAGTAGTCGTGTTCCTTTAGGTTATAAGCACTTTGGCAAGCAATGATGTTATTTTCATCTTCAAACTGCCAAATACTAACGCGCTCAATACGCATGGTTTTAGCAGTTAGCCTAGTTATTTCCTTAAAAACATAGCTTAAATCACCACCAACTAATCCTGCTAATTTTAAAATAACGTCCTTTTTTTGTACAGATTTTTGGGACATGGCTTCTAATTCCTTTTGATAGCGTAACCGATCTGTAATATCCGTTATAATTTGCAAAAGGAACACTTCATTATGTATATAAATTTTTTTAAAGGTGATGGTTGCATATTTAGGTGTTCCAGAACTGACGTTCAATTTTATCTCATCAATGGTTATGCAATCGTCTTTATTAGCTTGTATCTTTTTTATAAAAATTGAATCAAATATATCATGAATCTTAAGCTTGCTCGGCGTTTTATTTAAAACATCTGCTTTTTTAAATCCTGTATAATTCTCCCAAGCCGCATTAACATCTACGAACTGAAATGTTTTCAAGCTAAAAAGTGATTTTGCTATAGGGCTATTATTAAAAAACCAATTAAAGCAGATATCATTTGCCGTAAATTCTCCAAAACTAACAGGCATTGAATTGGGTTCGAAAACACCAAAAAAATATGCTTTTTCAGTTTCTGGATTCTTTAAACGCACAAAATTACACATAACGTTTTTCCGACTACCTTCAGACATAAGGAGATTAACAACCCCATTCCAATGCGCTTCCTTTTTAATACTATCCCAAAAACCCATTCTAACGTCATCGCTAAACAATGAAGGCTGTAGTAAATTTATATTTTTGAATAGAAGTTCGTTTTCTTGGTAGCCCAAAAATTTACATAAGGGTTGACTTAATTGCAGAAATTCACCTTCCCTATTTAAAAAGCATAGCAATGTATTGTCATGAAATAATTGGGCGAGTTCATTCTGACTTAATCTACTGGGGTTTTTTTTCATGTAGGCATCCATGCTATTTTAACAGTACATTTGTGATATTATTAAAATATTTTGCTATTACCTGAGAATACCTTTATGAAATTACAAAATTTAATAGAGTTTATAAAATATAAAGCAAAAGAATTCTTTAAAAATTCTGTAGACACTTGCTATTGAAGATGATATAAATGTTTGTATAAAAATTAAGCATATTAAAATTACAAACCATCCTAAAACAAAAAAGCATCCCAATCTTCTGTAAAGAAAAAAGGAAAGCTTTCCATCGGTATTCCCAACAACACTGGGAACATCCTACATTTACCTCAACATTACTGCCGAGATAAAACAACACAACTAAATTTTTAACTACCTAGGCAGTTTTATTGCAAAAAAAAGCTTCAATTTCTTGAAGCTTTCTGCAATATTAGCGGTCTGGACGGGACTCGAACCCGCGACCTTCGCCGTGACAGGGCGACATTCTAACCAACTGAACTACCAGACCGTTGCTTTATTGCATGCTTAACCGTTTTTTACTTGCGTAATAACCTCTCAAGCGGGTGCAAATATAAACAGCTTTTTCAATATGTCAAATGTTTTTTCAATAAATTTTAAAGTTTTTTTATTTATAAAAACTTTTGCCGTGCTATCATATAGGTTGTCAATATGTTATTGAAATCTTTATTAATGTCCGCTTCCACATATGCAATACGATATTGCTGACATTTTAAGCGAATATCCTTAAAATAGTCTTTAATAGCCGTTTCATAGTTCTCTTTAATACGATCCGCGTATAAATTAACATGATCACCCGTTTCTACATCTATAAAACGCTTGGGCGCATTGTCAAAATCAAATTGCAGTTCCTTTTCCTTATCAAACACATGAAACAGGACGACTTCATGCTTATTGTGTTTTAAATGCCGTAAAGCGTCAAATAATTGCGCGTCATCGGTTTCTGTTTGGAACATATCTGTAAAAAAGAAAATCAATGAACGTCTATGAATCTTTTCTGCTATTTGGTGCAAATAAGTAAAAGTTTCCGTTTTTCTACTCACAGGCTTCTTTACCACCATGGTATTGAGTTGGTGCAACAACATGTGATGATGGCGCTCACTTCCTTTTTCAGGTGCGTAAAAATCGTAATTATCACTATAAATGCTCAAGCCAACGGCATCACGTTGCTTTTTTAAAATATGCATTAAACTAGCCGAAGCCAATGCCGAAAAAGCTATTTTATTCAAGGCGTCTATACCGTATTCCTTCAACTCTGGATAATGCATAGAGCTACTATTATCCACAATTAAATGACAGCGTAAATTAGTTTCATCATCATAGCGCTTGGTAAAAAGCTTGTCCGTTTTAGCAAACAACTTCCAATCAATATGACGCGTACTTTCACCTTGATTATATATTTTATGCTCGGCAAATTCTGCCGAAAATCCATGAAACGGACTTTTATGCATACCGGCAACAAATCCTTCTACCACCTGTTTGGCCAGTAATTCTAGGTTTTTAAAACCGCCTGCTTTATTTAATTCGTTTTGTAAATCCATAAACCCAATTGTCGCTTTAACGACAGCTTCCCAAAAGGAAGATTTAAAAAATCATTTAGAATTTGGGTTGTACACCCAAAAATTATCTGGAAACGCCCAAACTACGTTAGCCCTAAACTAAAAAAGGTTTGCCATAACAGCAAACCTTTTCTATTTTATCTTTTAGTCTCGAATCTAGCCTTTATTCTCTAGCTTCTACATACGTCTATAAAAGCGCGTCAATAGCCTCCGTGTAAGCACTTTTTTGTGCAACACCAACCTGACGACCTACTACTTCACCGTTTTGAAAAACTAATACCGTAGGAATGTTACGCACACCGTATTTGGCAGCAAATTCCTGATTGGCGTCAACATCTACCTTACCAACAACGGCTTTACCTTCGTATTCCTTGCCAATTTCGTCAATAATTGGTCCAACCATACGACATGGTCCACACCAAGCTGCCCAAAAATCAACCATTACAGGTTTGTCACTCTTTAATACTGTTTCCTCAAACGTTGCATCTGTAATTTCTAATGCCATAATATTTAAATTTAATATGTTATACTTCAATTTTAACTGCCTGTAAACAGACATCTATGCAATATTAGTCAAAAATTCTGCCAAAGCTTACAACCTGACAATTTGTTTTGTTTATGGCTACATTACTTGCAGTTATACTAACTATTTGGGTGTACCCCTTTTCCGTTGTCACTACAAAGCGTCAGGCTTTCGTACGTCGCTTCCCGAAGAAAAAATCGGGAGAGCTCCAGCAAGTACTCTATCCTTTACACGGAAACCGAACGTTGAAAGTACATGGTTCATGGTTCAAAAAATCTAACATTTAGCTATAAAAACAATTCCTTGGCGAAATAATTTACAAGATTGAGACATCTGTTAAATTTTGAATTCAATCTGTTTTCTTTCTTCTTGATTCTTTTTCTTTACACTATTCTCGTCTCTTTTTCTTTACTCTTTATGCTTTTCGAAATCCTCAATAATTTAAATCAAGTCTTTTTAAAGCTCTTCGAGTGCGTGCCGTGTGACACATTAATTCAACTTATAAAACACATCATTACGCTCCAATTCTAATAACAACTCTTGCGAAATTTGCACCTTTTGTTTTCTACTCGGCATGTTTAATTTTATCTGTTCTTCATTGTCGTAAACAATAAAATTTAAGGCATGATCACCAACATGACTGCGTAATAAATTCTGTAATTGACTTATTTTCGACTCTTCTAAATCGGTTATATTTAATTGGATGGAAAGTTTCTTGGCATAGGTGTCCATCACATCGTGCAACAACTGAAAACTATTAAACTGAATTCGCGGTTCACCACGTACGCCTGTATCTTTTTTAATCCAACCTTCCCGAATAAAAATCTTAACATGTACAAAAGAGTTCTTCAGTAAAAAGTGCCTGAACTTTAAATATTCTTCGCCAAAAATTCGGAATTCAAAACTATTGGTGTAATCATCAACCGTAAACATAGCCCAACCTTTTCCTTGCTTACTCACCCGATGTTGCACATCGGTTACCACACAACCAAAAGTCAATTCGCGATTTACATAAGGTTCTATATTTTCTAATAAGGCTAATTCCGCATTACAGAATGTTTTCATTTCAATTTTAAAATCATCCAACGGATGGCCCGAAATATAAATACCAACTACCTCTTTTTCTTGGGCTAATTTTTCCATGGTTCCCCATTCCTCACAAGGTGGCACTTCTGGTTCTGCTATTTGCACATCGCTAGCTTCGCCAAACAGACTTACTTGTGCCGAGTTTTCATTTTCTTGATGTTTGGCGCCATATTTAATCGCTTTTTCTAAAAAGGTAATACCATCACCATCATCATGGAAATATTGCGCACGATGCGTGTCTGTAAACCCATCAAAACCTCCGGCAAGTGCTAAATTTTCAAAAGCCCGTTTATTGGCTGCTCGTAAATCTATACGTTTGGCAAAATCGAAAATTGATTTAAACGGACCATCTTTTTTACGGTTTTCTACAATGGTCATTACGGCTCCATGACCCACACCTTTTATGGCTCCCATACCAAAACGAACGGCATAATCTTGGTTTACGGAAAATTTATAATAGCTCTCATTAATATCAGGCCCTAAAACAGCCAGTTTCATGCGCTTGCATTCTTCCATAAAAAACGATACTTGCTTAATATCATTCATGTTATTGGATAATACAGCTGCCATATACTCAGCTGGATAATGCGCCTTTAAATAAGCGGTTTGATAAGCAATCCATGCGTAACATGTGGAATGCGACTTGTTAAAGGCATAACTTGCAAAGGCTTCCCAATCCTTCCAAATTTTCTCTAATTTTTTAGCATCGTGCCCATTAGCTTCGGCTTGGGCAATAAATTTCGGTTTCATTTTATCCAAAACCGCAATTTGCTTTTTACCCATGGCCTTACGCAAAACATCGGCTTCACCCTTGGTAAAATTTGCTAGTTTTTGTGACAATAACATTACCTGCTCTTGGTAAACGGTAATTCCATAGGTTTCTTTTAAGTACTCCTCCATAGCTGGTAAATCGTACTCAATATCTTCTTTACCATGTTTACGTTTTGTAAAACTCGGTATGTATTCCATAGGACCTGGTCTGTACAAGGCATTCATGGCTATTAAATCCTCAAAAACTGTCGGTTTTAATTCCTTTAAATGTTTTTGCATGCCAGGCGATTCATACTGGAAAACACCTACCGTTTCGCCACGTTGAAATAACTCATACGTTTTTTCATCATCCAAAGGAAACGTATCTGGATCCAAATCAATATCATGTTTGGCTTTAACAATTTTAACGGTATCCTTAATTAAAGTTAGCGTTTTTAAACCCAAGAAATCCATTTTTAATAATCCAGCGTCTTCAACAACCGAGTTATCAAATTGGGTGACATATAAATCGGAATCTTTAGCCGTGGACACGGGAACGAATTTGGTAATATCATCTGGTGTAATAATAACACCACAGGCATGAATTCCGGTATTTCTTACCGAACCTTCTAATATTCGCGCAAGATTAACGGTTTCAGCCTGTAAGTCCGAACCTTCAGAAATATTTAAAAGCTCGTTCACTTTTTCTAAATCTTCGGCACGGAATTTACTGCTTAATTCCTTTTCACTCATGCCAAAAATCTTACTCAACTTGGACATGGTAGGAATTAATTTTGAAATCCTATCGGCATCAAATAGTGGCAAATCCAATACACGTGCAGTATCACGAATAGAGGATTTGGCTGCCATGGTGCCATAGGTAATAATTTGCGCTACCTGACTGCTACCATACTTATCAATAACATAATCCATAACACGACTTCTACCTTCATCATCAAAATCAATATCGATATCCGGCATACTTACACGATCTGGATTTAAGAAACGCTCAAAAAGTAAGTCGTACTTCAACGGATCAATATTGGTAATCCATAAACAATAGGCAACCACCGAACCTGCTGCCGATCCACGACCGGGCCCAACGGAGACATCCATATTTCTAGCTTCGCGAATAAAATCTTCCACAATTAAGAAATATCCTGGATACCCCGTGTTTTGAATAACGCTTAATTCGAAATCCAAACGCTCCGTTACTTCTTCCGAAAGCGCTTCACCATAGCGTTTTTTAGCACCTTGGTAGGTTAAATGACGTAGAAACGCATTTTCACCACGCTTGCCGTTATCTGTTAAATCGGCAGCATCTTTAAACTCCTCTGGAATATCAAAAGCAGGTAATAATACATCACGTGCTAATTCATAAGCTTCCACTTTATCAACGACTTCCTGAATATTACTGATGGCTTCGGGAACATCTTTAAAGAGTTCCTTCATAGCTTCGGACGACTTAAAATAATACTCCTGATTAGGCATCCCATAACGGTAACCACGGCCGCGACCTATTGGCGTAGCTTGCTTTTCTCCATCTTTTACACAAAGTAAAATATCATGTGCATTCGCATCCTCTTTATTGGCGTAATAGGTATTATTACTGGCCACTAATTTAATATTATGCTTTCTGGAAAACTCAATTAAAACCGGATTTACCCGATTTTCATCCTCCTGATTATGACGCATAATTTCAATATACAAATCGTCCCCAAATTCTTGTTTCCACCACAGAAGGGCTTCTTCGGCTTGGTTTTCACCGATATTTAAAACTTTACTTGGCACTTCACCATATAAGTTTCCGGTAAGGACAATTAAATCCTCTTTGTATTGTTGAATGAGCTTTTTATCAATTCGGGGTAAATAGTAAAAACCATCAACAAAAGCATGAGATGATAACTTGGCTAAATTATGATAGCCTTTTTTATTTTTGGCAAGTAATACAATTTGATAACCGTTATCTTTTCTAGATTTATCGGTATGATTTTCACACACAAAAAATTCGCAACCTAAAATGGGTTTTATTTCTTGGAAATTTGCAGGTTCACCTAGCGCTTCAGCTTCTTTATTTTTAGCTTGGATGTTTTTGTTGTGATTGCTAACCGCTTTTACAAAATGAAAAGCTCCCATCATGTTTGCATGATCCGTTAGCGCAACCGCTGGCATATTATGCTCCGCTGCAGCCGCTACTAATTTTGGGATACTAATGGTTGATTGTAAAATTGAAAACTGCGAATGATTATGTAAATGCACAAAATCAACAGCTTTTAACTCCGAAATATTTTCTTTTATTTCTTGAGCCGATAAACCATCATCTTGGGTTTTTAAAATCTGCTCTCGAATCTTGGCACTGGCTTGTTTTAAATTGATGTGTTTTAAACCAATCAGTTTAATTTCTTGCGGATTCGCTTTGGAAAATTTTTCAAAATAATCCGGTTGAACATCTAACTGCTCCTTGGTGTATTCTTCACGTCTAATTAATTCTAAAAAACAGCGGGTAGTTGCTTCCACATCGGCTGTGGCATTGTGCGCTTCCGCAAATGGTTTATTAAATAAATATTGATGTAACTCTGTTAATGTTGGTAATTTAAATTTCCCATAACGACCTCCAGGCAACTGACATAAACTAGCCGTATGTTCTGTACAGGTATCTAAAACTGGTAATTCTTGTAGTTTATTTTCAAGATTTCCCCGAACAAATTCAGCGCCCATAATATTAAGGTCGAATTTCACGTTCTGTCCAACTACAAATTTTGTTTTGTTTAAGGCGGCATTAAACTTCTCTAGAACAGCCTGCAAAGGTAATCCTTGTTCTTGCGCTAATTCGGTTGAAATTCCGTGAATTTTTTCAGCATCATAAGGAATATTGAAACCATCTGGTTT
The DNA here is from genome assembly GCF_023205095.1 of Bizionia sp. M204. GTDB lineage: Bacteria > Bacteroidota > Bacteroidia > Flavobacteriales > Flavobacteriaceae > Algorimicrobium > Algorimicrobium hallyeonense. The sequence continues at coordinate 2,431,596 of NZ_CP046242.1, forward strand.
TATTAAATAATCCTGATGATCAATACAGTTTCCCATATCGTCATGTAACTGCCAAGCAATTTGAATACATCTTGGCCAATTATCGGTATCGGTAATTGGTGCATCCCAACGTTTTGGTAAACCTGTTGTTTCTGTATCAAAAATTAAGTACATCTATTCTTTGTTGTTAAATTGCCTGCCTGCCGTGTGGAAGGTTTATGGTTTGTAGATAAGCTGAACTAAAACCAGTTCAAAACACCTAAAAAAATTATGACTTTGTTGGAAAAAATGAGACCATAAAATTACGTAGAATTAATGCTTTTTTAAAATGAAGTTATAAACAATTTTGTGTTGAAATTTATAACCTGCAGATATTATAAAAACGAAGTGCACTTGCGGTTAATTGGAAATATTTCGCCTATTTGAACTCCAAAACACATCAATATTCATTAAATACTGACTTCAACCTAAACAAAAAGCGCAACCGTTTCCAATTGCGCTTTCCGAATCAATTACAATTTACATTTAATTAAGTTGTAGTTGATTACTTATAATTATGATTTCGATTAGGATACTAATTCTTCATGAACTTTTTCCGTGTTTATGGCACTTTGAATCGCATTTTTATGCTTGATTAACAAGGAGTCTATGCTTGGTGGTAAGGTTCGGTCTTTCAGAATCTCTTTATATTCTTCTAAACTTGCTTTTTCACCACGAATAGCCTCTTCTAAAATGGCTTCCGCATCATTGGTTGTAAACGTTGATTTCAAGGACATCCAATTTCTGTGCATGGTACCTTTAAAACTTCCTGAATCTTCTGGAATTTCTCCATATTGAAGGATTTCCGTTCGAAGTTCTTTAGCAAATTGGCTACGCTCGGTAGCTCTTCGCTTGAAAAACATTTTTATCTCTGGGTTATCCACGTTGTTCATGGCGTTAATGTACCCCTTTTCGGCATCATAATTTTTTACTAATAATTCGTTTAATTTGTTTGAAATTTCTTCTGTGAACTTCATCATAATATCGCTTTCATTTAAATTTCAATAGGTTTTTTAAAGATGCGTATTGTTTCACATCTATTTTAATATAAGGGATATAAGGGCTGAAGTCAAGTATATAGCCATAAACCTTTAAAACATTGGCTCTTTTTAACAAAAAACGCGACTAAATAGCCGCGTTTGTTAATTTTTTTATGAGAATCACCTTACATATCATCTAAATAGTCTGGAATAGTATCGCCATCCGTGTCATCATTGGTTACATCGCCATCACCGTTGGCGTCTTCATTTATGGTAAGAATCCCGTCTCCATCATCATCGTTATCTAAATAATTTGGAATAGTATCACCATCCGTATCATCATCTCTTACATCGCCATTTCCATTAACATCCTCAAGAATGGTGTTTAAAGAATCGCCATCGTCATCATTATCTAGGAAATTTGGAATCATATCACCATCGGTATCATCATCTCGCAAATCGCCATTATCATTAACATCTTCATTCACGGTTAACAGGGAGTCGCCATCGTCATCATCATCCAAATAGTTAGGAAGCGCATCACCATCTGTATTATCATTTGTTAGATCTCCATCACCATTTTCATCCTCATTTACAGACAGAATGCCATCACCATCGTCATCATTACAAATTAAGGTATCTATTTCTGCTTGTATTAAACCGTCAGCATCTATACAGGCATTTTGCTGATTGATTAAGGCTTGCTTATAGGCATTACAATTTGCTGAATAATCATCTGAAGTGGTTGGTGTATTTACATATAATTCTTTAGCAATTGCAGATTGTGCAATCGCATCATCACAAGACATGATACTAGTACCAGATCCTATTGGAAGCGGCAAATCGAAAAATACCCCTTCACTAAAATTAACTGTTTTTAATCCAGAATTGGAATAGGCATTAAAATAAAACTCACCTGACACGGTATTATTTGCTGCATCATAACGTGAAATAGTAATTAACCCATCAGGAGGATACACACTAAAATCTGGATCCGGTTCATTATTTGTGGAATACGCTACATCTTCTACATCTATGAATTCGGCATAGCTTGAATTACCAACGCCAAGCGGATAATTTCCAATAGCCAAGTCTGCAACATTTAGGGTAATGGATTCAAAATTATCACCACCAGTAATAACGAGTTTTCCGGCATCATTAAAGCTAGCGTTGTAAAACAAGGCCTTCCAACGCTCACCATCTTTTTTACCTTGTAACGCCGGTGTATTAAATTCAATTTCATCACCACAGCTAAAAACCGTTATAAATGCTAGGGCTAAAACAAATAATTTTTTCATGATTTTATGTTTATTGTACTAAAATGAGAACTCAAAAATAGAATAAAAATTATAAGAAATAGAATTTTACATAACTATTTAAATTTCAAAAAAATATAGTATATTTGCACCCTTATTAATAATCGAGGTCGCGAACCTCACTAATTAATTTTTATGTCAGTTAAAATTAGATTACAAAGACACGGTAAAAAAGGAAAGCCTTATTACTGGATCGTAGCAGCCGATGCACGAGCAAAAAGAGATGGTAAATACCTAGAGAAATTAGGTTTTTATAATCCAAACACCAACCCAGCAACTATTGAATTAAACATTGATGGTGCCGTTACATGGTTACAGAATGGTGCACAACCAACTGAAACTGCTAAAGGTATTTTATCTTACAAAGGTGCTATGTTGAAAAATCACCTTGCAGGTGGTGTTAGAAAAGGCGCTTTAACAGAAGAGCAAGCTGAAGCTAAATTTACGGCTTGGTTAGAAGAAAAAGCTAGTAAGGTAGAAGCTAAATCGCAAGGTTTAACTGCTGCTCAAGCTGAAGCAAAAGCAAAAGCATTAGAGGCTGAAAAAGCAACTAATGAAGCGCGTATTGCTGCCAACACACCAGTAGTAGAAGAGGTTGCTGAAGAAGCAACTGAAGATGCGCCTGTTGCTGAAGCAGATGCTTCAAAAGAAGAAGAATAAAAAACAAAATTTTTTATACTTTTGAACCCAGACTTTATAAGTCTGGGTTTTTTATTACATCCATTTTATTAGAGTTTTGTGAGACTACCTCCCGACAACCATCGGAATCCAAGGGCAACACCATAAATATGAAAAAAGAAGATTGTTTTTATTTAGGAAAAATAGTATCGAAATATAGTTTTAAAGGTGAACTACTTATAAAATTAGATACGGATGAACCTGATTTATATGAAAATCTAGACGCGATGTTTGTGGATTTACGTAATAATTTGGTGCCCTTTTTTATTGAATCTTCCCAACTCCATAAATCTGATTTACTGCGCGTGCGTTTTGAGGATGTGGACACAGAAGCCGATGCCGACTCCCTCATAAAATGCGATATTTATTTACCATTAGATCTATTACCAAAATTAGAAGGCGATAAATTTTACTACCATGAAATCATTGGATTTCAAGTAAGAGATGTAAATTTTGGAACCGTTGGAATTGTAACATCTGTAAATGACACAACTGCACAAGCACTTTTTGAAATTGATAAAGATGGTACTGAAATTTTAATTCCTATGAATGATGCTTTTATTGTAAAGGTAGATAAAGCTAATAAAGAAATTATATTAGATACGCCAGAAGGTTTAATTGATTTGTATTTAGATTAAATATCCAATCGTTTTAAATTAAAGCTAAAAATACAACCACCATCTTTTGGCGATGTTACTTTTATATTGCCACCTAAACCCTCAACAAGCTTCTTTACAGTAGCCAAACCAATCCCGGTACCTTTATTTTTGTATTTATCCACACCATAAACTGAAAATAAATCGAAAACAGCTATTTCCTCGCCTAATGGAATACCAGGTCCGTTATCTTTAACCTCAAACATATAATCCGTTTCATTTTTTGAAAAAGAAACATCTATCCGTGTCTGCTGCTTATCATTATACTTAACAGCATTGGAAATTAAATTTATTAATATTTGTGATAAAGCAGATTTATTTACAGTAATATCCCCAATATTTTTCGTGTAATTAAATACAATCTCTTCAGAATCTATTTGACAAAGGTTTTTTATATGCTTCATAAACGCCTCAAAATTTAATTGTTCTGAACCACTCCTTCCCTAATTCAGAATAACTATAAAACATTAATAAACCATCAATATAATCTCTTAATGAGCTTGAAGAATCCTTTAGCAACTGCAAATACTCAAGAGATTCCGGAGAGGCGTACTTTTCAAAATCGGACTCCACCAAACCGATTAAAGAGGTCATATTTGCCAAGGGCGACTTTAAATCATGACTAAGAACATTAGCAAATTTCTTAAGGTTTTCATTACGTAACAGCAACTCTTCCTTCAGTTTTTCTAATTTTAAATTCACTAACTGCTGTTCAAACAAACGCATGACCTGACTAGCCAAAACCTTTAAGGTCATTATTTGTTTTTCATTTAGTGTTTTAGGCTCTGTATCAAAAACACAAAGGGTTCCTAATCTATAACCTTCTTGATTGACTAAAGTAACACCCGCATAAAAAACGGCATTTTGATTTGTAACTAAAGGATTATCTTTAAACCGAATATCCTTGCGCGCATCTTCTATGATTGTAATTGGATGGTCAGAAATAATTGCATGACCACAAAATGAAATATCTCTAGGCGATTCCGTAAGTGGAAAGCCATGAGCAGATTTGAAAAAATTTCGATCGTTATCTAATAGTGTAATTAAAGAAATAGGTGCATCCGTTATAAACGATGCTAAAGCGGTAATTTCATCATAACTTGCTTCAGGTAGCGTATCTAATAAATTATACTGCTCTACAGCACGTTGTCTTTGCTTTTCATTATCTGGGAAAGTTGGGGCTATCATAAGTAAATATATTCAAGGGTAAATTTACAGCATTAAAATCTGCTTATTTTCCCAATTAAGAATATTTTAGCAAATGAAACTATAATTCATTCTTATGTCCAATTTTAAATTTAAAGAATTCACCATAAACCAAGACCGTTGCGCCATGAAAATCGGTACGGATGCGGTGTTACTGGGCGCTTGGACTTCTATTAAACACCATCCGTTCTCTATTCTAGATATTGGAGCAGGAACAGGTGTGTTAGCATTAATGCTAGCGCAAAGGAGTGCCGCAGAAGTTATAGATGCACTTGAAATTGATGATAACGCTTATGAGCAATGTGTAGATAATTTTGAACACTCTGTATGGGCAGACAGACTCTTTTGTTACCACGCTTCTCTAGAGGAATTTGTTGAAGAAATTGACGATCAATATGACCTCATCATTTCTAATCCGCCTTTCTATTCCGAAGATTTTAAAACAGATAACCATCAGCGTGATACAGCCAGATTTCAAGATGCCATGCCATTTAATCATCTTTTAGCTAGTGTTTCCAAATTGCTTTCAGCAGCAGGTGAGTTTTCAGTGGTTATTCCTTTTCAAGAAGAAGGCAACTTTATTAGTTTAGCAGCAAATTTTAAATTGTTTCCAAACCGGTTAACACAGGTTCAAGGAAATCCCGACGCCGAAATTAAACGCAGTTTAATTAGTTTTACACGGACAGAAGTACCGATAGAAAAAACCAATCTTATCATTGAAACCGGAAGACATCAGTACACAGATGCTTATGTAACACTTACTAAAGATTTTTATCTGAAAATGTAAATTTTGGATATTTTGCCATGTTTGCCAATTTTTACCGTAGTTTTATGGAGTTAAACACTATAATTCCTTCCAATTTTGAGCACACCTAAAATAGAAATTTCAGCATTAAATCAAATAAAGACACTTTTACTATTTGGTGGCACTTTGACCTTGTTGTATTTTGGACAAAGTCTAATTATGCCCTTATTAGTGGCTGCTATCATTGCTATTTTACTTGATATTCCAGTAAAAAAATTTAAAAGCTGGGGGTTACCAAATTGGTTGGCTATAACGATAGCCATTTTGCTAATGCTTGCCGTATTTTCATTACTCTTTTGGCTTATAAGCTCTCAAATAAATAATATGGCTGAAGATTGGCCAACTATGAAGGAAAAAGCCACAGAAAAACTGAATGTTTTCTCACAATGGACAAATGAGCAATTAAATTGGAATTATAAAGATTATATAGATAACAATAAAAAATTGGTTCAAAAAGCTGAAGGCTTGGCTAGTGCATTCCTATCATCCTTAATGAGTTTACTCTCCCAATCTCTTATAATTTTTGTTTATATCATTCTGTTTCTAATGCAAAAGAAACAATTTATAAATTTTTTCAAAAAGCTATCTTCTAATGATAAAGCTATGAGTTCCCTTTTAGTGAATTCAGCAAAAATCACAAAAAACTATTTTGTTGGAAAGGGTAAAATTATGTTATTCCTTTTCGGCATCTACTATATTGGGTTTCTAATAGGATCTGTTCCTTACGCTTTATTTTTAGCGCTTTTTGCCGCATTATTTTCCATTGTACCTTATGTTGGAAATGTAATTGGTGGTGGTGTTGCGGTTATTCTTTCCTATTTATATGCAGGATCCACACCAGCACTTATAGTTATTGGTGTGGTTTCAGCAGCGCAATTAATTGAAAATTACGTGTTGACACCTTGGGTTATAGGAGACGAAATTAATTTAAATCCTTTTATAACCATATTTGGAATTATTTTATTCTCAACCCTTTGGGGTGTTGTTGGTGCCGTAATTTCTTTGCCTTTAATTGCTGTATTGAAAGTTGTTTTTGACCACACCAAAGGCATGGAGCCCTATGCCTATTTATTGAAGAAAGAAAAATGATTTTTTCTAGTTTTATATTGCAATGGAATAGGAGATACATACGCCCATTTTTAACGCTGAAAAAAAGATTATTAAATTGTTGACTGAAAACGTTTTCATTATCTTTGCTAGACATTTATAACAAAACAATTAATATGAAGCCAGATTTATTTGAAGCTCCTGATTATTATAACTTGGATGAGCTTTTAACAGAAGAACATAAATTAGTACGTGATGCTGCTAGAGAATGGGTGAAGCGCGATGTATCTCCAATTATTGAAGAAGCTGCACAAAATGCAGAATTTCCTAAATCTATTATTGGAGGACTAGCAGAGATTGGTGCTTTTGGCCCGTATATTCCAGAAGAATATGGTGGCGCAGGATTGGATCAAATATCTTATGGCTTAATCATGCAGGAAATTGAACGTGGTGATTCTGGGGTTAGAAGTACAGCTTCGGTTCAATCGTCTTTAGTTATGTACCCAATTTGGAAATATGGTAATGAGGCACAACGCAACAAATATTTACCAAAATTAGCATCTGGTGAATGGATTGGTTCTTTTGGATTAACGGAACCTGATCATGGATCTAATCCTGGCGGCATGACAACAAACTTTAAAGATATGGGTGACCACTATCTTTTAAATGGTGCAAAAATGTGGATTTCCAACGCACCATTTTGTCAAATAGCTGTGGTTTGGGCTAAAAATGAAGAAGGCCGTATTCACGGATTAATTGTAGAACGCGGTATGGAAGGTTTTACAACACCTGAAACCCATAATAAATGGTCGCTTCGTGCCTCTGCAACTGGCGAACTTATTTTTGATAATGTAAAAATTCCTAAAGAGAACCTATTACCAAACAAATCTGGATTAGGCGCTCCACTTGGCTGTCTAGACTCTGCACGTTTTGGTATTGCTTGGGGAGCTATTGGAGCAGCTATGGATTGTTATGATACCGCTTTACGTTACAGTAAAGAACGTATTCAATTTGGCAAACCCATTGGACAATTTCAATTGCAACAAAAAAAATTAGCAGAAATGATTACCGAAATCACCAAAGCACAATTATTAGCTTGGAGACTTGGTGTTATGCGTGAAAACGGAACCGCAACATCTGCACAAATATCTATGGCAAAACGTAATAATGTGGAGATGGCCATTAAAATTGCACGTGAAGCACGCCAAATGTTAGGTGGCATGGGAATTACGGGTGAATATTCTATTATGCGCCATTCCATGAACCTTGAAAGTGTTATTACTTATGAAGGCACGCATGACATTCATTTACTCATTACAGGAATGGATGTTACAGGATTAAATGCTTTTAAATAATTTAATATTGCGCTGCCTGAATGTTAATCGGGCGTGATTAATATTTAAAATTTCAAGAAAATGCTTCTCATAGTTGGGAAGCATTTTTTATGCATTTTTGTTTACATTTACGTTATGATATCCAGCAAAAAACGTTTAGATAGAGCTTTACATGAGGCAAAAATCATCAAGTTTGATAATCGTTCTAAATTTGTACTATTTAGTGATTGTCACAGAGGCGACAATAGTTTTGCCGACGATTTCGCCAACAATCAAAACGCCTATTTCCATGCCTTAAAACACTATTATGCTGAAGGGTTCACTTATATTGAACTAGGTGATGGTGATGAGCTTTGGGAACACAGAACCTTCAAAACCATTTTTGAAGCGCATAAGCATGTGTATTTATTGCTCAAGGAATTCTACAAAAACAACCGATTGCATCTACTATATGGAAATCATGACATGGTTTACAAAGACCCTAATTATGTTAAAAAGCATTTATCCACTTATTTTGAACCCATAACCGGAAAGGCGGAACCTTTATTTCCTGATATTCAAATTAATGAAGCTATTGTTTTAAAGCATGAAGAAACGCAACAAGAACTTTTTTTAACCCACGGTCATCAAGCTGATTGGTGGAATTATACGTTTTGGAAATGGAGCCGATTTTTGGTTCGTGTTCTATGGAAACCCTTAAATGTGATGGGAATATCAAACCCCACAAGTCCTGCAAAAAACCGTTTGGAATTGATGCGAATTGAACGACTTATAAAAAACTGGATTACACAAAATAACAATCTGATTACCATTGTTGGGCATACCCACAGACCTCGATTTCCAGAACCAAAGGACATAGCTTTTTTTAATGATGGTTCTTGTGTTTTCCCTAGAAGTATTACTGGTATTGAAATTGAAAATGGCGAAATAGCGTTAATAAAATGGCAAATTGCAACAACGGATGATGGCACATTACGAGTTGTACGTGTGCTACTAGAAGGACCACGAAAATTAACAGATTACCAAGCTAAATAGTATAGGTTAACTTATCAATAGGAGCATGAACTGCCGATTGCTTAATGGCTTCAATTTTACGCTCCATTAATGATTTATTTAAAAACAACTCACTAATGCCAATTGTTTCGTCCGTTTTAATTTTTCTAAATTTAAAATAGGGATTGCCATATTTTGATTTTAAACGGGAAAATGCACGATCATTTTTCGAATTATGTTTTACAGTTTGAATTTTCTTAATGCAATTTGCTTTAGAAGAAAAGCCTGCACTTATAAAAACGATATGTTTGGAATCGGATTTTAATAAAAAGTGGTAAAGTCCTTTCTTATCTACAAATATTTTAAATAATGCCATAAATGACTTTTAAAGGATTAGTATTTCGGAAATAGAGAATACAAAAAATGTCAATAAGGCACAAACAATGATACAGAAAATTGGTGTTAAATCTATTCTTCTGGCGCTAATTCTACTTTTAACCCTTCCATTTCCGGTGTCATTTGGATTTGACAGCCTAAACGCGAATTATCTTTTACATTAAATGCTTCAGACAACATGGCTTCTTCATCATCTTGCTTTTCCGGTAATGGTGTATCACTTAAAACATAACATTGACAACTAGCACACATAGCCATACCGCCACAAATACCTATAGTTCCTTCTGGAGCTAACTCATAACTACGAACAACTTCCATGAGATTCATAGCCATGTCTGTAGGTGCTTCAATAGAATGAGAAACCCCATCACGGTCTATAATTGTTATATTAATATCTTGTTCCATCTTAAGTATTTTTTTTTGACAATCTAAAGGAAGTAATATTAATCGAAGGCTTTAACTACAGCCTTTGGCGCTTCTTTTCTACTACCATCAAAACCATCTACGCCAGCTACGGTTGTATACTTTAGCACATAGCGTTTTCCTGGATTTATAATTTTATAAGCTGATTGACACATGAGTGTTGCCTCATGGAAACCACATAAAATTAGTTTTAATTTACCTGGATATGTGTTAACATCTCCAATGGCAAAAATTCCGGGAATATTAGTTTGATAATCCAAGCAATTATCTACTTTAATGGCATTTTTTTCAATTTCTAATCCCCAATCGGCAATAGGACCCAATTTAGGCGATAGCCCGAAAAGCGGAATAAAATGGTCGCACTCGATTTCATATTCTGTTTCAATTTGGGTGGGTTGTGACACCACCACAGCTTGAAGTTTATTATGCCCAACCAGACCAATGACTTCAGCAGGTGTAATCAGATTTATTTTTCCTTGATTTTTTAGTTCTTGAACTTTTTCAACAGAATCCAAATGGCCACGGAATTCATTTCTACGGTGAATAAGGGTTACCTCGCTTGCTATATTGCTTAAAAATATACTCCAGTCCAATGCCGAATCGCCACCTCCCGCAATTACCACTTTTTTATCACGATAAATTTCAGGATCTTTAATCATGTATTCCACACCTTTATCTTCAAAATGTGCCAGATTATCAATTAACGGTTTTCGTGGTTCAAAACTACCCAAACCACCAGCAATAGCAACAACAGGTGCTTGATGCTGTGTTCCTTTATTGGTCGTTACAATAAAACTGCCATCTTCTTGTTTTTCTATGGTTTCGGCTCGTTCACCCAGTGTAAATCCTGGTTCAAATTGCTTGCATTGCTCCAAGAGTTTAAGTGTTAAATCGCCAGCCAAAATTTCTGGGTAAGCGGGAATATCATAAATGGGTTTTTTAGGATATAGTTCGGTACATTGCCCACCTGCTTGTGGTAATGCATCAATAAGATGACATTTTAACTTTAATAATCCAGCTTCAAAAACGGTAAATAATCCGGTTGGCCCAGCGCCAATAATAAGTATATCTGTTTTGATCATAGTCTTACCCAATTCCCTGGGAAATTCTTTTTATTCAACTTTAATTTCGGATACAAATTTCTAATAAATATATGCTACATAGTATGATATTTATCAGGTTGCCTAACCGATTGCGTAATTTGTTTGCGCTTTTAAACGAGTGCGCGTAGTAAAAGCCTGACCAACTCCTAAACGGCAGTAATCATTTAAGCTTCAACATTTATAACCTCTTGTATTTGTGGTGCATACTTTTTAATTGTCATTTCTACACCTGACTTTAAGGTCATTTGGTTTACGCTACAACCTACACATGCACCTTGCAATTGCACCTTAACAAGTTTATCATCTTCAATAGATAACAACGAAATATCGCCTCCATCACTTTGTAAAAATGGACGGATTTCATCCAGTGCCTTTTCAATGTTTAATCGTAGTTCTTCTGTGGTCATAACCTATTTTTTAACGGCTGAACATCCAGCCATGGTGGTAATTTTAATTGCTTCAGTTGGTGGTAAATCATCATTACGCTTTACTACTTCTTCAACAACATTTTGGGTCAACTTTTCAAAAGCTTTTTCAAGTGGTGTTGCTGTTTGCATGGCTGCTGGACGACCTAAATCCCCTGCTTCACGGATACTTTGCACTAATGGAATTTCACCAAGAAAACGCACATTTAAATCCGAAGCTAAATTTTTAGCACCTTCTTGACCAAATATATAATATTTATTATTTGGTAATTCCTCTGGTGTGAAATAAGCCATATTTTCTATAATCCCTAAAACGGGTACATTAATGCTTTCTTGTTGAAACATGGCGACACCTTTTTTAGCATCGGCGAGTGCCACATTTTGTGGTGTACTAACAACTACTGCTCCTGTAATAGGAAGCGATTGCATAATGCTTAAGTGAATATCTCCTGTTCCAGGTGGTAAATCAATTAACATGAAATCGAGTTCGCCCCAATGAGCATCAAAAATCATTTGATTTAATGCTTTTGCTGCCATAGGACCACGCCAAACAACCGCTTGATTTGGTTGTGTAAAAAAGCCAATGGATAAAATTTTAACACCGTAATTTTCAACGGGTTTCATTTTAGATTTTCCATCAATTGTGGTTGCTAAAGGTCTTTCATTTTCAACATCGAACATAATTGGCATGGATGGTCCGTAAATATCGGCATCCAAAACCCCAACTTTAAAACCCATTTTAGATAAGGTTACGGCTAAATTTGCCGTAACAGTAGATTTTCCTACACCTCCTTTTCCGGAAGCTACAGCTATTATATTTTTAATACCAGGAATGGCTTTTCCTTTAATTTCATTTTTAGGTTTTGCAGCTGGCACATCTACCTTCACATTAATAGTGATTTTAGCTTTTTCATAAACATGCTCATGAATAGCTTTTAGTATTTCAACTTCAGTTTTCTTTTTGGCTTGTAAGGTTGGATTGGTAATGGTAATATCTACAATAACCTCATCACCAAAGGTCATCACATTTTTTACAGCACCACTTGCCACCATATTTTGCCCTTCGCCAGGAACTGTTATGGTTTCGAGTGCCTTTAATATATCTTGTTTTTCTAATTTCATAGCCATACTATTTTGTAAAGATAAAACAGCTATTGTTTGTGTTTGTAACAATAGTTGCTTAATAGTTTATTGAGAATAATTCTAAACTACAAATATACAGTGAATTGTTTAGAATTTGAAATGCTTTAATTGAAATGATTGATGCTTGGATTTAGTTTGGTTATCGAGGTCTTTACATATATTTTTTACCTTCATTAAAAAGCAGGGAAAGCTTATAGCTCCCTCATAGGTTCCCAAAAAAGCCTATCAAAATCCTGAATTTGATTTTCAATCACCTTAACACCTTCATTTTCTAAAAGTTGTTGCATGAGGTTGGTACCATGAAAATGATGCTTACCAGTTAACAAACCTTTTCTATTTACTACGCGATGTGCCGGAACATCCTTGGTGTGCGAACCATTCATAGCATAACCAACCATTCGTGCGCTGCGTGCTGCTTCCAAATATTTGGCAATAGCACCGTAACTAGTTACACGACCATAAGGAATTAGCCTTGCCACCTCATAAACCTTCTCATAAAAATTAAGCGTTTCTAATTTCATTATAAATCCTTTAAAATATTGAAGAGCGTTACAATTGCCACCAGTCCAGTAATAATACCAATAAGATAATTCATGCTTTTTTGAGAGGCTATTTTCCGATCTTTAATTTTATCAAAAAAGATCATGTAAATATACAAAGCCACAAAAGCCCCAGAAGAGGCACCTAACACATACGAAGCAATTCCAATGTTATGAAATTCTAATACTCCAAATGACGCTAAACTAATAGCTACATAAGCTTGGAATGGAATAGGAAAGACATTTATAGACGACAAAAACATACCATGAAAAAATCGGCTTGTTTTACTCCGAACATCAACATCTTTTTTCTCTTTTTCAGTACTCTTGGCTATAAACAGAAAGTACACACTTATTATGGCGAAAATAATTAAAGCCACGATACGTAAAATTTCAATAACGTCTGGATGATTACTTAAATAGCGTGCAAAAACAGTTGCTATTAGCGCCTGAAATATAATGATTAAACAAGCGCCTAAAGAGAACATAATCCCTCGAGTCAGGTTTTCTTTTAAGCTGATTTTAGCAGCTGTCATGTTCAACAATCCTGGTGGCAATGTTGCCAAGAAAGTTGTCAGAAAACTAATAAAGAAAACAAGCGTTATATTCACTAACCTTTAATTTTAAACCGAATATACGTAATTGGTTTGTTTTGTTCTAAATATTGATTTTCGTAAAAAGTTTGTATACTCGTTACTTCCTCGGGACTTCCTTCTTGTTTATAAACATTATGATTGGCGTATAACACCTCATGACCTGCTCCATGCAGTAAACCTAATGTATAGCCATGCATAAATTCGCTATCGGTTTTTAAATTCATGACACCATCTGGTTTTAAAATGGTTTTATAACGTGCTAGAAATTCAGCATTCGTCATTCGGTGCTTGGTCCGTTTATATTTTATTTGTGGATCCGGAAACGTAATCCAAATTTCATCCACCTCGTGCGCGGCAAAAGCATGATCTATTAATTCAATCTGCGTACGCAAAAAACCAACATTAGGCATATTATTTTCAAGTGCTGTTTTAGCTCCTCGCCAAAAACGTGCACCTTTTATATCCACACCAATAAAATTCTTATGGGGATATTTTTCTGCCATCGCCGTGGTATATTCACCTTTACCACAACCTAATTCTAAAACGATAGGATGCTCATTTTTAAAAAAATCGCGATTCCAATGTCCTTTTAAGGCAAATTCTTTATTCACAAGCTCCTCACGTGTTGGTTGAACAACATTTTTAAAGGTCTCGTTTTCGTTAAAACGTCTTAATTTATTTTTACTACCCAATTTTATTGTATTGTTTAAAAAAGTTTTGACAAAATTACGTAAATATGTGGAAGTGCATATATGCTTACCTTTGTTTTTCATGGAAGAAAAAAAACACATTTTGGTTGCGCCTATAAATTGGGGACTTGGTCATGCTACTAGATGCATTCCAATTATTAAGGCACTCCTTCAGCAAAATTTTATACCCATATTGGCTAGTGATGGTGCTGCATTGACTTTACTGAAGTATGAATTCCCTGAACTTACTTGTTTAGAGTTACCCGCTTACAATATTACCTATGCAAAAAATGGGAAAAACTTTAAATACAAACTACTTAAAGATTCTCCAAAAATTTTAAAAAATATAAAGGCAGAAAAATTAGCAACCGATAAAATTATTGCCGAATATCAAATTAAAGGCCTTATTTCAGATAATCGTTTTGGTGTGTATTCACGTGACATCCCTTCGGTATTTATCACGCATCAACTGCGAGTTTTAAGCGGAAGCACCACATGGTTTAGTACTAAAATGCATAGTCATATTATAAATAAATTCACCCAATGTTGGGTTCCCGACGTTGCTGAAAGCACTAATTTAAGCGGCAAACTAGGACATACTAAAAAGCCCAATTCTAAAGTAAAATATATAGGTCCATTAAGCCGATTTGTTAAAAAAAAGCTTCCAATAAAACACGACGTTCTTGTTATTCTTTCTGGCCCCGAGCCGCAACGTCAATATTTAGAAACAAAGCTCTTGCATGAATTTGCTACATTTAATGGCCACGTAATTTTGGTAAAAGGCATTGTAGAAAGCGAAATACTAAAAAATGTTGTTGGTAATATCACGATTTACAATTATTTAACTAGTAGTTTGTTGGAAGATGCTATCAACCAAAGTCAATTAATTGTTTCAAGATCAGGTTACACAACCATCATGGATTTAGCAAAATTAGAGAAGAAAGCCTTCTTTATTCCCACTCCAGGACAATTTGAGCAAAACTATTTAGCTGAACGGTTGCAAGAAACCAATTTGGCTCCCTATTGCAAACAGGATGAATTTACCATGGACAAACTGAAGTCTGTATGCGATTACAAAGGTTTGAGTGCTTATAATTATAAGATAGATTATACCGACTTATTTAGCCTTTTCCATACTGAATGAAAACTCGCTACCCACTTCCAATTCGCTTTCCATGTAAATGCGCTCGTTATGCGCTTCAATAATATGCTTTACAATGGATAAGCCTAAACCTGATCCACCTTCTTTTCGCGAACCACTTTTATCAACGCGGAAAAAGCGTTCAAAAATTCGTGATAAATTCTCTTCGGTAATTCCTTCGCCATTATCAGTAACGCGAACAATGACTTTATTTTTAATTAAGTTTTCAATGCCAATTTCTGTGGTGCCTTTTTCTCTTCCATATTTAATGGAGTTTACAACAAGGTTAGTAATAACTTGCTCAATCCGTTCCTTATCTGCATAAACTAGAATTGCTTCCGGGTAAACTCTATCAAAAGTCAAAGTGATTTTCTTTTTGGCGGCTTTCATTTCAAGCAATTCGAAAACATTTTTAATGAGTTCAACCACATCAAAAACTTCTTTCTTTAAACTTAAATCACCCACTTCTAATTTGGTAATCATATCCAAATCTTTCACAATATAAATAAGGCGTTCTACACCTTTACTAGCCCGCTGTAAATAGCGTTTTCGAATACGTTTATCATCAATAGCACCATCTAATAAGGTTAAAATATAGCCCTGAACAGTGAATAATGGTGTTTTTAATTCATGAGATACGTTTCCTAAAAATTCTTTTCGGTATTCCTCACGAACTTTAAGCGTTTCAATTTCCAATTTCTTGTCTTTTGCATACTTATCAATTTCCTTGGTAAGCGTTGCCATATCAGTAGTTATGGGTTGTTTGGTTAAAGAAGCTGATTCTAGAAGGGTTAAATCGTCGTATATTTTTTTTACACGTCTATATATAAAGCGCTCTACGCGATATTGAATAATAACAAAGGAAACTGCTCCAAACAGTAAAACAAATGGTATAATTAGCCATGTAAATGCTTGAAGGGCAAACAAAAAAACACTCAAAAGGAGTGTTAACAATATGGTAATAAATAGCGATGTTTTAATCGCGAACTTATACGTTTTTTTTAGTTTTTGCATTAATCCACAAACTTATAACCAACACCTTTAACGGTTTTAAATGAATCGTCTCCAATTTTTTCACGTAATTTTCTAATATGAACATCTATAGTACGACCACCAACAACCACTTCATTTCCCCAGACTTTATCAAGGATATCTTCTCTTTTAAAAACTTTGCCTGGTTTTGATGCCAATAAAGATAATAATTCAAATTCTTTTCTAGGCAAAATTAGTTCCTCATCATTTAGAACAATTTTATACTCTTCCCTATTAATCACCAAATTACCAATTTCAACAATGGCTTCCGTTGGTGTATCTTCTTTGAAACGACGCAATAACGATTTCACTTTACTGATTAAAACTTTAGGTTTTATAGGTTTCGTAATATAATCATCAGCTCCTGCGTCAAATCCCGCAACTTGCGAATAATCTTCACCACGAGCAGTTAAAAAGGTTATAATAGTTTCTTTTAAATCGGGTTCTTTGCGCAGAAGCTCACAGGCTTCAATACCGTCCATTTCAGGCATCATAACATCCATTATAATCAGATGCGGCCTTACTTTTTTTGCAAGTTTTACGGCTTTCAATCCATTTTTTGCTGTAAAAATTTCATAGCCTTCAGAAGATAAATTATACCCAACTATTTCTAAAATATCTGGTTCGTCATCTACTAATAAAATTTTGATATTGCGTTTTTTCATAAAGCTCTAAACATTGACTCTTGCAAAGATAAAATTTATAAGCTGCTAAAAACCTCTAACAACTATAAATAACATTAAGGTAACCTTAAGCTTACAAGTTGATAATAATAACATGAGCTAGTTTTCATTTTTTGGCAAACTATTTGATATATTATTTTTGTATCTTTACTAATGTCATGTATTGTTGCTTATGAAAACGATTACCTATTTACTTTTTCTTTTTTTTATGCTTTTCAGCCGTATTGGCTTTGCACAATCATCAGATAAAAATGATATGATTCAGGAAGAAAACATGGAGAACTTATCCGTTTATCCAAATCCTGTTAGTCACGGTAAATTATATGTAGTTACTAAAAACAACTTAACAAAACAAGTTGAAATTTATAATGTTCTTGGTAAAAAAATTCTATCCGAAACACTTTCTGGCAAAGAATTAAACATCTCCAAAATAAAGCCAGGTATCTACATCATTAAGATTACGGAAAACAATATCAGCGCTACTAGAAAGCTGATTGTTAAATAAATATTACCTATATTATCTTAATGTAAAAAAGCAACTTATCTATTAATATTTTTAGATAAAAGGCTAATTCTACGTATATTTGTTTTTTAATTCTTTTAAAACAATTAAACATTCAATTATGAAAAAAATTTACTTTTTATTATTAACGGTTTTAATGACGATGACTTCTTTTGGTCAAGTCTTTATTACTGAACTTGCAGATCCAAATGATAATGCGGATGCTCGTTATATTGAGTTATATAATGCGGGTGCAACCGCTGTTGATTTAAGCACTTGGCGAATAGACAAATATACAAATGCTAGTGCAACGGTATCTCAAACATTAGCTTTAACTGGTACAATTCCAGCTGGTGGTTTTTACATTATTGCTACAGGACCGGAAGACTCTGTATTTCTAGACACATATGGCTTTGCCCCTAACCAATGGGACCCAGCCTCTAACGATGTTGCAGGAAGTAATGGTGATGATAATTTAGAATTATATGATGGTGCAACATTAGTTGACCAATTTGGTGTGCCTGGTGAAGATGGTACTGGAACATGTCACGAATTTGAAGATGGACGTGCAGAGAGAAAAGCATCTGTAACTTCAGGAAATCCAACTTGGGATGAATCTGAATGGAATGTTTGGGCTGATAGTACAGTTTCTGGATGTACATCTCATGTAGGTACACCTCAAGATACTGTAAATTTCGATCCGGGTAGCTGGATTGGTACTGCAACAGGCCCTTTAATTACTGTAGGTGCTGATGTAGCTGGATTAGACTATTTTGAAGGAAATGGTCCTTCTGCTGAAGATTCTTTTAGTGTTGGTGGTGTTAACTTATCAACGGATATTACCGTAACTGCGCCTTCTAACTTTGAAGTGTCATTAACGTCTGGTAGTGGTTTTACAACGTTTGTAACTGTTCCAACTGATGGTACTGGCGTTGCTGCGAGTACAATTGTTTATGTACGTTTAGCTAGTGGTTTAACCCCTGCTACGTATACAGGAAACGCTACAGCTTCTGCAGTAGGAGCTTCAGACGGTGTTGTAGCTTTATCAGGAACTGTTTCAGCTGCTAATCCTTTAGTAACGGTAACGGCCTTTGTAAATGCACTTAATTACTCAGTAGGTTCTGGTCCTTCTAACGAAGATTCCTTTTCAGTTGAAGGTTTGTTTTTAACAAACGATATTGTAGTTACTGCGCCAACAAGCTTTGAAGTTTCGTTAACTTCTGGTAGTGGTTTTGCTTCTTCAGTTTCTATTACACCTGATGGTACAGGAGCAATAGCGAGTACAGATGTATTTGTTAGACTTGCTGCTGGTTTACCTGTAAATAGCTATGCTGGTGATGTAACAGTTGCTTCCACTGGAACAACGGATCAAACCGTAGCATTATCTGGTAATGTCTTTGGTGCCGCTACAAATTCACTTGTTTTAACAGCAGTTTTTGATGGT
This sequence comes from Bizionia sp. M204, assembly GCF_023205095.1. Taxonomy (GTDB): domain Bacteria; phylum Bacteroidota; class Bacteroidia; order Flavobacteriales; family Flavobacteriaceae; genus Algorimicrobium; species Algorimicrobium hallyeonense. Next base: position 2,450,745 of record NZ_CP046242.1, read on the forward strand.
CCTCTAGGTGGAGGAACTCCAAAAGGTGTTGAAATTTATGTTTTACAAAATGTTGCCGATTTAAGTTTATATGGCTTAGGCAGTGCTAATAATGGTGGTGGAACTGATGGACAAGAATTTACATTCCCAGCCGTTTCTGCGTCAGCTGGAGATTTTATCTATGTAGCTTCTGAAGCTGTAGAGTTCGCTAATTTCTTTGGTTTTGCTCCTGATTATACAGCTTCTGGCCCAATGGGTATTAATGGTGATGATGCTGTGGAATTATTTGAAAACGGCGTTGTTATTGATACTTTTGGTGATATTAACGTTGATGGTACAGGCGAAGCTTGGGAATATACTGATGGCTGGGCTTACAGAGTATCAGATACGGGTCCTGATGGTGGTTTTGTAATTGCTAACTGGTCGTTTAGTGGTATTGATGCTTTAGATGGCGAAACAACGAATGCTGCCGCTGTTACACCAGTGCCGGTTGGATCATACTCTAATACCTTATCAACAGATTCATTTACATCAACGACTTTCAATGTCTATCCAAACCCTTCAACAAATGGTTTTGTAAACATTTCAAGCCCGTCTGCTGAAGCTATTTCGGTAAACGTTTATGATGTATTAGGAAAGAACGTATTGAATCATACAATTTCAAATAACAGTCTTAATGTATCGTCATTAAATTCTGGGTTGTATATTTTAAGAATAACTCAAAATGGAAATTCAGTTACTAAAAAATTAGTAATTAAATAATCAACTCTATTTATAATTTTTAAAGCGCTACCAATTGGTAGCGCTTTTTTATTTTACATACTTTTGTTGTCATGATACAACCGTCTGACATTTTTAACATTAATTCCGAACAAGCATTCCAAAAACAGGCGCTTGAAGTTTTTAAATATCAGTTTGAAAACAATATCGTGTATCGTTCTTTTTGCGATTTGTTATATAAAAACCCGAGTGATATTCATCAATTCGAAGACATTCCATTCCTGCCAATTCAGTTTTTTAAGTCACATAATATTGTAAGCACAACCCATACAGTTCAAAAAATATTTACAAGTTCTGGAACTACGGGACAATCAACTAGCAAACACTTTGTAACCGACTTATCTGTATACGAACAGAGCTTTGAAACCGGTTTTGAAACCTTTTACGGTAACGTTGAAGACTATGTGGTTTTAGCCTTACTTCCGAGTTATTTGGAACGTGATGGCTCGTCATTAATATATATGGCAGATGCGTTAATAAAACAATCAAAACAGGTTGAAAGCGGTTTCTATTTAAACAATTTAGAGGCATTAAAAAATACCTTATTAAAATTAGAATCTCAAAACCGAAAGGTAATACTCATTGGTGTGTCCTTTGCGCTATTGGATTTGGTAGAATTTCATCAATTTCAATTGAAAAACACCATCGTTATGGAAACAGGTGGCATGAAAGGCAGACGCAAAGAATTGATTAGAAATGAACTTCATGATATTTTAAAAGAAGGATTCGGTGTTCTTGAAATTCATAGTGAGTATGGTATGACCGAATTATTAAGTCAGGCTTATTCCAAAGGCCATGGCATTTTTAATTGCCCACCATGGATGCGCGTTTTAACCCGTGATACAGAAGATGCCTTAACCATTCAAAAATCTGGTAAAACCGGCGGCTTAAATATAATAGATTTAGCCAATATAAATTCCTGTGCATTCCTTGCAACACAAGATTTAGGAAAAATACACACAGATGGGTCTTTTGAAATTATTGGACGCTTTGATAATTCAGATATTCGTGGATGTAATTTAATGGCTTTGTAAGGAATTGACAATTATTACGACTAAACCTATACTATGAAAAAGATTAATTTTTTTTAGTTGGTTGATTAGAAATGAAACGTCCCGAATTAATTCGGGACGTTTCTATTTATAACCTTTCTTATTTTATATCTGAACGAACATTAGATTACCTTTAATATATAGGTATTTTTCTTTCCTTTATTAATAATGATGTATTGATTATTTATTAAATCATCATCTGAAAGCATATAGGTATCAGTAACTTTTTCCTTATTCACAGAAATGGAATTTTCTTTTAGCGCACGCCTAGCTTCACCATTAGAAGCTAAAAAATTAGTGTGCGCTGCTAAAGCACCAATCATATCTAAACCTTTATCAAAATCTGTTCTAGTAATTTCTGCTAAAGGCACACCTTCAAAAACATCTAAAAATGTTTTTTCATCCAGGGTTTTTATATCAGCTTTAAACGATTTGCTAAATAAAATATGAGAGGCCTTTTCCGCATTTTCAAAATCAGCTTTGGAATGTACAAAGGTCGTTACTTCTTCCGCTAAACGCTTTTGAAGCAATCGTAAATGTGGTGATTCTTGATGATCTTTTATTAATTGTTCTATAGTTGCTCTATCTAAAAATGTAAAAATTTTGATATACTTTTCAGCATCTTCATCAGAGGTGTTTAGCCAGAATTGGTAGAATTTATAAACCGATGTTTTATCAGCATCTAACCAAATATTGCCACCTTCGCTTTTACCAAATTTTGAACCGTCTGCTTTAGTAATTAAAGGACAAGTCATGGCAAAGGCTTTGGCTTCTTCTCCAACATGCATACGTCTTACCAATTCGGTTCCGGTTGTAATATTTCCCCACTGATCACTTCCTCCCATTTGAAGTAATACATTATGATTTTTATACAAGTAATAAAAATCGTAGCCCTGAATTAATTGATATGTAAACTCTGTAAATGACATGCCAACGTTGCCATCTTCCCCTGAAAAACGTTTTTTTACAGAGTCTTTGGACATCATGTAATTTACGGTAATACGTTTACCAACATCTCTAGCAAAATCAATGAATGAAAAATCTTTCATCCAATCGTAATTATTCACTAGAACTGGAGCGTTTTTCGCTTTGGAATCGAAATCTAAAAAACGTGACAATACGCCTTTAATTCCCGCAACATTTTTACTTAACGCTTCTTCATCCAAAAGGTTACGCTCATCGCTTTTTCCTGAAGGATCACCAATCATTCCTGTAGCACCACCTACTAAAGCCATGGGCTTATGTCCCGCTTTTTCAAGGTGTACCAATAAAATAATAGGCACTAAACTACCAATATGAAGCGAATCTGAAGTTGGGTCGAAACCTATATAAGCGGTTGTCATTTCTTTAGAAAGTTGCTCTTCCGTTCCGGGCATGATATCATGTACCATTCCACGCCATCTTAAATCTTCAACAAATGCATTTGCCATTTTATATATCAATAAAAATTAAATAAGCGCAAAGATAAAAATCAATACATAAACCATTGCGATTTCTGGATAATTCTTTACTTTGTATGTATGATTTTAGTTACAGGAGGAACTGGTTTAGTCGGTTCGCATTTATTATATCGGTTAATAGCAGATAGCAAGGCTGTAAGAGCCATTTATAGAACCAAAGCAAAACAAGAAATTGTTAAACGTGTTTTTTCCTATTATACACAGGATTATGAATCGCTTTTCAATAAAATTGAATGGATAGAAGCTGATTTATTAGATATTCCACAACTTACAGAGGCCTTCAAGAACATAGAATATGTATACCATTGTGCGGCCATGGTGTCTTTTGCGCCTAATGATTACCACAAGCTTCGAAAAACAAATATTGAAGGAACGACTAATATCGTCAATTTATGCATTAGCCATCATGTAAAAAAATTGTGTTATGTGAGTAGTGTGGCCACTATTGGCGACTCTGAAAACAATAGACATGTGGATGAAGAGACTAATTGGAATCAAGAAAAAGATAACAGTGTTTATGCAATAACTAAATATGGTGCCGAAATTGAAATTTGGCGTGGTACTCAAGAAGGCTTAGATGCGATTATAGTGAATCCTGGTGTAATAATTGGCGCAGGTATTTGGAGTCATGGAAGTGGTGAACTTTTTAATCAGGTTTATGAAGGCCTTCCTTTCTACACCAAAGGTCATATTGCTTGTGTAACCGTCAATGATGTTGTTAACAGTATGGTTATGCTTTTAGAAAGCACTATTAAAAATGAGCGCTATATTTTAGTTGCCGAACATATTCCTTACCAAACATTTTTAGCTACCATAGCCAAAACCCTTAATGTAAAACCACCTCATATTGAAGCAAAATCCTGGATGTTAAGCATAGCTTGGCGATTGGATTGGTTTAAACATAAATTAACTGGAAAGCCTAGAAAACTCGTAAAACCAATGTTAAAATCTACATTAAACAAAACCGTTTATAATAACACTAAAATAAAATCGCAATTAAATTTTCAATTTACCTCAATCAGTGATTATATAGAAAATGTGGCTTCACAATTTTTAAAAGAGCATTAAATTACTCTGTTTTTCTTGGCTTCCTCCTAATAGAGTCTCGCGTTATTTTTTTAGTATTCAATTGCTTAACATCAGATTTTTGGACAATGCTTTCCTCTATAACCTGCCTATATTTTGCTTTCAATTTATTTAAACTGTCTTCAACACTTTTTAAGATAGCTTCATATTCCTTTGTATTGTAAGAATAATATTTATTACTATTTAAAAATTGCAAACTATCTATTTGATGCGTTTTATAAACGTAATCTTCAGGTGAAATACCATTATGCTCTAATGTTCTCTTATTAATCCCTTTAGCTGAAGATAATAAGGATAAATCAACTAAAATGGCAACCATATCTTTTTTAGCAATTAAATTTTCCGGCTTTTTAGGCTTTCCAAACTGGGTGCAATTAACTACAAAAGCGGCTAAAAGAATATATATTACAACTTTTTTCATCTATTAAAAGTTAGGCGTTTGGCTGCTTTTTCCGTACTAAACTTGTTGTGCTCAAAAACCAAACTACCGTTTAAAATGGTGTGTGTTACGCGTGATTTGAAGGTAGCTCCTTCAAAAGGAGACCATTTGCATTTATATAAAATATTTTCTTTTTTTACCGTCCATGGGTTGTTGATATCCACAATAACCATATCTGCAAAATAGCCTTCCTTAATATACCCCCTTTTTTCAACTTGAAAAAGAATAGCCGGATTATGACACATTTTTTCAACAATTTTAGGAACTGTTATTTTTCCCTGATGATGCATTTCCAACATGGCAACCAAAGCGTGTTGCACTAAAGGACCACCTGAAGGTGCTTGCGTATAAACATTGTTTTTTTCATCTAATGTATGCGGTGCATGATCTGTAGCAATAACGTCTATTCGCCCATCCAATAAAGCTTTCCAAAGTCCTTCACGGTCTTTATCCGTTTTTACGGCAGGATTCCACTTAATATGCGTTCCTTTCTTATCGTAATCCGCATCACTAAACCATAAATGATGAATGCATACTTCCGAGGTAATTTTTTTATCCTTTAACGGAATTTTATTAGTAAATAAAGCCGTCTCTTTAGCAGTTGATAAGTGAAAAACATGCAGCCGTGCTCCTGTTTTTTTAGCCAACTCAATGGCTTTGGATGATGAAATATAACAGGCTTCTTCACTCCTAATTACAGGGTGACATTTTAACGGAATATCATCACCATACTTATCCGTATGTGTTTTTAAGTTGGCTTTTATTGTTTCTTCATCTTCACAGTGCACTGAAATAACCATATCTGTGCTTGAAAATATTTTTTCTAAAACTGCAGGATTATCCACCAACATATTTCCTGTTGAGGAACCTAAAAACAATTTTAAACCTGCTACCTCCTTCGGGTTTACCTTAAGAATTTCGTCTAAATTATCATTAGTTCCGCCAAACATAAACGAATAATTAGCATGTGAGGTTTGCGCCGCAATAGCAAATTTTTCGTTGAGTTTTTCAATAGTTGTAGTCTGCGGATTGGTATTTGGCATTTCAATAAACGACGTTATACCTCCAGCAATAGCAGCTTTAGATTCGCTGCCAATATCTCCTTTGTGTGTAAGTCCCGGCTCTCTAAAGTGGACCTGATCATCAATAACTCCAGGTAAAATATAATTTCCTTCGGCATCAATAACCTTAACATTTGAAGATTTTACGCTAATTAAAGGTGCAACCTCCTTAATAATATCATTCTCAATGTAGATATCACCTTCCAAAATAGTACCTTCATTAACTATTTTGCCGTTCTTAATTAACAACGCTGTTGGTAAACTCATATTTATTTTTTTCTAAAAAAACTGTTTATTTTCATACTTATAACGCCTAGAATAGCTTCCGAAATTATGCCTCCACTCATTTTAGATTTCCCTTTGGAACGGTCTGTAAAAATAACGGGGATTTCAATAATTTGAAAGTCTTTTAAATAGGCTTTGAACTTCATTTCAATTTGAAAAGCATAGCCCACAAATTTAATGCTGTTTAAATCTATGGTTTCTAAAACCTGACGTTTATAGCAAACGAAGCCTGCCGTGGTATCGTGTATTTTCATTCGGGTAATTAATCGCACATATTTGGATGCAAAATAAGATAGTAAAATTCTACTCATTGGCCAATTTACAACGTTAACACCTTTTACATACCTAGAGCCCACTGCTAAATCAGCATGCTGAATATGACAAGCATTATACAGGCGAATTAAGTCGTTTGGATTATGAGAAAAATCGGCATCCATTTCAAAAACATAGGCATAATCACGTTCCAAACACCATTTAAATCCAGCAATATATGCGGTTCCAAGTCCCGTTTTTTCTTGACGTTGCAAGAGGTGTAAACGCTCCGGAAATTCTACTTGTAATTCTTTAACTTTTTCAGCTGTTAAATCGGGTGAACTATCATCAACTACCAAAACATGGAATACCTTTTCTTGCGAAAACACGGCCCTAATGATGGCTTCTATATTCTCAATTTCGTTAAAAGTAGGAATGATGACAATTGTGTCTGACATTACACGCTGTTATTTTTAGCAAATGTAAACTATTTAAAAGATACTTTTTTTTAAATATTCCTTAAAATATTAGACACAAGTAGAATAATTTATAATAATTTTACAACATGCTTCGTAATGTTATTTCAAATGACTTGTATACCATTTTAATTGTTATTGGACTTATTCTAATAGCAGTTTGCAAGGTGCTTTTTGCCAAACGCTTTCAGGATTTTATTCTGGTTTTAGGAAACTCCAAATACCTTAAAATTTACGCTAAAGATCAAAAGTTTTTTGATGTTTTTGATGGTCTTCTGTTTTTAAACTTTGTGTTAGCTATATCAATTTTTGGATTTATTAGTTATAATCATTTAACAACGGAATTAGAAATATCTAAATTACTCTTGTTAAAATTAACAGCTATTATTGCCATTCTTATAGTTATGAAAACATTGTTAGAACGGCTTATAGGGAGTGTTTTTGAAATTGACTTTTTAATAGATAATTATTTGTTCCAAAAAATAAGTTATAAGAATTTTTTAGGCATTATTCTTATGCCATTAAATGCCATTATTATCTATGGTGTTTCCGTTTCTAATCCTATTATTTATAGTATTTGGGCAATTATTGTACTCGTATTCGTCATTGGCATCATTACAACAGTTAAGACCTATCAAAATCTTATAAAACAGAACATGTTTTATTTTATTTTGTATCTTTGCGCTCTTGAAATCGCTCCTTACATTATTTTATATCAATTAGCTATAAAAAATTAAGGTTTCAAATTAAAGAAAAAGCCTATGAAAGTGAAAACAATTTTAGTATCTCAACCAGAACCTAAAATAGAAAATTCGCCATATTTTGATCTTCAGGAAAAGCAAAAAGTAAAAATTGACTTTAGACCATTTATACATGTAGAAGGGGTTGATGCCAAGGAGATTAGACAACAAAAGGTTGATTTATCTAAATACACAGCTATAATTTTAACGAGTAGAAACTCTGTAGATCATTTTTTTAGAGTCGCGGATGAAATGCGTTTTAAAGTTCCAGATAGCATGAAATATTTCTGTCAATCTGAAGCTGTTGCTTATTACCTTCAAAAATATGTGGTTTATAGAAAACGTAAAATTTATGTAGGAAAACGTAATTTTGCCGATTTATCACCATTAATAAAAAAATATAAAGGCGAATCCTTTTTACTACCAACAACTGATAAACTAAAACCTGAAGTTCCAGAAACACTAAATGCTTTAAATGTGGAATGGAAAGAAGCTGTTTTTTACAAAACGGTTATTAGTGATTTATCTGATTTAGCAAATGTCTATTACGATATATTAGTGTTTTTTAGTCCTTCGGGAATTGAATCTTTATTTCATAATTTCCCAGACTTTAAACAAAACGAGACGCGTATAGCAGTTTTTGGAAGCACAACTATCAAAGCTGTTGAAGAACATGGTTTGCGTGTTGATATTGCTGCACCAACACCAGAAACACCTTCTATGACTATGGCTTTGGAAAAGTATATAAAGGACGTTAATAAAAAGAAATAGGTTTAAAAATAATCATAAAAAAAAGCCCAATTGAAATAAATCAATTGGGCTTTTTATGTTTTAGAATTCTAGTTTAATTAACCACTAGTTTTTTAGTAACAGTTTTTGTACTTGTCGTTACACGCATTAAATACACACCAGATGAAAGAGATGAAATATTTAATCTATTATTTCCAAATGAAATAGTATTAGTCAATACTAATTTTCCAGTAATATCATAAACGCCTAAACGCGTGTTTCCCTCTAAATTAGAAGAAATAGTTACAACACCTTTAGCCGGATTAGGGAAAATTGAAAACACTGATGTGTTTGCTTTTTCCAAACTCAATGTTGCACAAGCTGGCTCCGTTTCAACAAAAGTACTTCCGGCATCAATAATCCAAGCACCCAAATTAGGTTCCGTTGCATCATCAACAAAAATACAAGTTAAGCTTCCATTAAAATCAGATCTAAACACAGTATTTGCATTATTTCCATTTCTCATGTCAACAGATGTTAAGTCGTTATTTCTTAAATTAACATTTGTTACAGCACTATTTGCCGATAAATCAATTGATGTTAAAGTTGCATTTTGTGCATTAAAAAGCAATAATGCTGGGTTCGTAGACAAATCAATAGTAGATATAATTGTTCCATAAACATTTATATTTTCTAAAGCTGTTAAGCCAGTAACCGTCAAGCTACTCAAGCCCGTACATCCTTCAAAGTTAACATCCGTAACATTAACATTGGCTGTCAAATTAGCAGTTGTTAATCCTGTATTATAGGATAAGTTAAGCGCATCAATGTTTAAAAACGCTTCTAATCCCGTTAAATCTGTAATGCCTTTATTTGGCAAACCTAAAGAACCTGTTGCTGCTAAAGCATCGGCCGTAAGTATACGACCATCCAGAATTGCTTCCGTATCATAGTTAAAATCAATTAACGCTTGTTCAAACGCGGCATCCGGAACACAAGTATAACCTATAGCTGGAATTCCTGGGCATTGCGCAAAAGTTAATGATTGAAATGCAATAAAAATTGCTAATAAATAAGTAGTTTTTTTCATAAAAAATAGGTTTAAATTTGAGTGTAAAACTACAATTTTAAACCTATTCAAACAAGTAAAACAATAATATTAACGCACCAAATTAATTGGTTCGCAGAATGTTACGATCTTACTTTTGGAGCCCCAGCCATAATTTCAGCATTGGCAAACTCCTCAAATTTCTTGAAATTCTCTTTAAATGAATCCGCTAATTTATTAGCTGTTTTATAATATCCTTCGTCATTATTCCATGATTTTCTAGGACTTAATACTTCTGTTGGTACATTCGGGCAAACTTTTGGTTGCTGAACACCAAATACAGAATGCTCATGGTAGTTGTCTTTATTGGCAGCCTCTAAACTTCCATCCATGGCAGCCGTTATCATGGCGCGTGTATATTTTAATTTCATGCGCGATCCAACACCATAAGGTCCACCAGTCCAGCCTGTATTTACCAACCAAACGTTTACACCAGCTTCTTGCATTTTTGCACTTAACATTTCTGCATATTTTGTTGGATGCAATGGCATAAATGGCGCTCCAAAACACGCAGAAAAACTTGGTAGCGGTTCGTCAATACCTGCTTCTGTTCCCGCAACTTTAGCCGTATATCCAGAAATAAAATGGTAGGCGGCTTGACCTGGTGTTAATTTAGAAATTGGAGGTAAAACACCAAAGGCATCTGCCGTTAAAAAGAAAATATTTTTAGGATTTTCACCAATAGACGGCACTTGAATATTATCAATATGGTCAATTGGATAACTTACTCGTGTGTTTTGCGTAATCGATATATCCTCAAAATCTACATGACCATCTTTGTCCATGATTACGTTTTCAAGTATGGCTCCTGGCTTAATAGCATTAAAAATATCAGGTTCATTTTCAGCTGAAAGATTAATTACTTTAGCATAACAACCACCCTCAAAATTAAAAACGGTGTTTTCTTTTGTCCAACCATGTTCATCATCACCTATTAATCTACGATTAGGATCGGCAGAAAGTGTTGTTTTTCCTGTCCCTGATAATCCGAAGAATATAGCTGTATCGCCATCTTTACCAACATTAGCACTACAGTGCATTGGCAACGTATTTTTAAATACGGGTAAAATAAAGTTTAAAGCAGAGAAAATTCCTTTTTTAATTTCACCTGTATAGCCGGTCCCACCAATTAAAGCAATTTTTCGAGTAAAATCTAAAATTGCAAAATTATGTTGGCGTGTTCCATCTTCAGCTGGAACTGACATAAATCCTGGTGCATTAACAATAGTCCATTCTGGCTTAAAGTTTTCAAGTTCCGACGGTTCTGGTCTTAAAAACATATTTTGGGCAAACATATTGCTCCAAGGGAATTCAGTAATAACACGAATATTTAATCGGTATTTTTCATCTGCACAAGCATAGCTATCTCTTACAAATACTTCTTTTCCTGATAAGTAATCGGTTACTTTATTATATAGTTTTTCGAAAGCATCCGATTCGAAAGGGATATTAATATTTCCCCACCAAACGCGATCTTCGGTAATTGCATCTTTAACAATAAAGCGATCTTTAGGAGAACGTCCTGTAAATTCACCAGTATTAACTGCTAAAGCACCAGAAGACGCTTCAACGCCTTGACCTTTTTCAATTGTAAGTTTGTGTAGTTGTTCGGAAGATAATTGATATTGAACTTTAGCATTTTTAATTCCATATTTTTCTAATGAAATTGTATTGGATGCTTGAGTATGATCTATCATAATAGTATGTGTTGTTTATTCTACAAAATTAAACATTATTTTATTCTATGCACTTAATTTTTAGAAATATCAGTCCTATTTTTTAAAAACTTTATTAACAATAAGAGCCACGAAATAATTAGTAATAATCCGCCAATTGGTGTAATAAATCCAATAGTCTTAAAATTAAAAGCGGTTAAACTATTAGTTGCTAAGCCATATATGGAGCCCGAAAACAATAACACGCCAATTAAGACTAAATAAAAGATAATTTGTTTAGTTTTAGCATTAACAGCAGATGACACTCCTAAAAAAAGTAAAAACAAGGCATGATACATTTGATAACGCACACCTGTTTCAAATGTTGCAATTTGTTCCGGTAAAATTAACCCCTTGAGTCCATGTGCTCCAAATGCACCCAAAATTACGGCTACTAGCCCTAAAAACGCACCTAAACTTAATATCTTACTGTTCATATTATTTTGTGAATTGAGTTTTTATAACAATTACTATTTCTTACTTTCGTGACAACAAAAATACTCAACATATTTCATTATGCGAAAGATATTACTCATTGGTGCTGGAAAATCCGCATCTTACCTTATAAAATACTTACTTGAAAAATCTGATGAAGAAAATCTATTAATTATTGTTGGCGATGTGAATTTCACAAACGCCAAAAAATTAATCAACAATCACGAAAATGCCCAAGCAATCATGCTGGACGTTTTTGATAAAGAATCGCGCCAAAACGCTGTTCAAAATTGTGACATTGTTATTTCCATGCTTCCCGCTCGCTTCCATATTGAAGTAGCTCGCGACTGTATTACCTTCAATAAAAATATGGTAACAGCCTCTTACATTAGTGATGAAATGCAAAACCTTGACAAAGCAGCACGCGATAAAGGTTTAATTTTTATGAATGAAATAGGTGTCGACCCAGGTATTGATCATATGAGTGCCATGCATGTTATTGACAGAATTCGTGATGCTGGTGGTAAAATGATTCTTTTTGAATCCTTCACTGGTGGTTTAGTAGCGCCCGAAAGCGACAATAATTTATGGAATTACAAATTTACTTGGAATCCAAGGAACGTAGTAGTCGCCGGCCAAGGTGGTGCTGCCAAATTTTTACAAGAAGGGACGTACAAGTACATTCCGTATAACCGATTATTTAGAAGAACAGAGTTTTTAGACGTTGAAGGATATGGCCGTTTTGAAGGTTATGCCAATCGCGATTCCTTAAAGTATCAATCTGTTTACGGCTTGAGTAACGTTAAAACGCTATATAGAGGAACCATGCGTCGTGTGGGCTTTAGCCGCGCTTGGAACATGTTTGTTCAATTAGGAATGACTGATGATAGCTATACGATTGATGATAGTGAAAATATGAGCTATCGCGATTTTGTAAATGCATTTTTACCGTATAGCCCAACGGATTCTGTTGAATTAAAATTCCGTCATGCCTTAAAGATTGACCAGGATGATATTGTTTGGGATAAGCTATTAGAACTGGATATTTTAAATGGTAATAAACGTGTTGAATTGAAAAAAGCAACCCCTGCTCAAATTCTTCAAAAAATCCTTATGGATAGTTGGACATTAGAAGAAGATGATAAGGACATGATTGTTATGTACCATAAATTTGGTTATGAATTGGATGGCAAACGGCATCAGATAGATTCGACCATGGTAACTATTGGTGAGGATCAAACGTACACAGCTATGGCTAAAACCGTTGGACTTCCTGTTGCTATTGCAACGCTAGCTATTTTAAACGAAACCATAACCACGCCTGGTGTGCAAATGCCTATTACCAAAGAAGTTTATGGGCCAATTTTACAAGAGTTGGAAACCTATGGTATTGCATTTACAGAAACTGAAGTGCCATATTTAGGATATAATCCGCTAAATTTATAAGGGTTTTTGCGCTTATAACTTACTAGTTCATGAAAATAAACAATAAGGAAATAACTATTGATGGTATTGATAAAACCATCTTGCGTGCTTTAATGAGCGATGCTAGAACACCAGTTTTGGAAATTGCACGTGAGGTAGGTATTTCTGGAGCAGCAATACATCAACGGCTTCGGAAACTTGAAAAATCAGGAATTATTTCGGGCTCTAAATTTGTCATAAATCCTAAAGTATTAGGTTATACAACCATGGCTTTTATAGGTATTTACTTGGATAAAGCCATGAGTAATCCGGAAGCTGTTAAGCAGTTGCAAAAAATTCCTGAAGTATTGGAATGTCATTATACCACAGGAAACTGGAGTATTTTCATTAAAATACTCTGTAAGGATAATGAGCATTTAATGCATTTACTGAATAAGGATATTCAATCCATTTCAGGTGTTTCTAGAACAGAAACCTTTATTTCCTTGAATCAGCAAATAGACAGACAAATTAAAATATAAAAAAAGCTCCTGAATATTCAGGAGCTTTTTTTTTAATTGATTTTATATACTAATCTCTTGACATAAAAATACTCAAAACGTACCAAAATAATAACATTAATGAAGCAAATAATCCTAATGCTGCTGGAATATAATCGTCAGTTGTGTATTTGTTTACCATATTAGACGTTTGGTATAAAATAGAGCCGCCTGCTAATAAACACATTGCTACCGAGAACCACAAGCCAAGTGTAAATCCGAATAAGGTTCCTGCTAGAATTAATCCAATAGCAATAAAAAAGCCAATAGTTAAACCGGTTTTAATAAATGAAAAATCTTTTTTCGTTACTAACACAACAGCAGATAAACCAGTGAATAAGCCTAATGTTACAATCGCGGCTTGATTTAGCATTTCTGTTCCGGAATCCATATAAAACATGGCAACATAAATTAATGGCACAAAAATGAAAGCTTCAGCCAATATATAAAGTGCAAATGCTAAATACTGTGTGTTTTTATCGGTGGTTTTCATAGTCATTCGCTCGGCATAATTTGTAACAAACATAAAACCACCTAACATGATGAGCCATTTATAGCCATCCAACATGGATAACATGAATTCTACAATCGTTTCACTTTGTAACAATAAATATTCAAATAGGATAAAGACTAAAACACCTCCTGCCACATGAGCATAGGTTTTTTTATAAAAGGCCACCCGATCTATATCTGATACCTGTGCTAATACATGTTGTTCTTGAACTTGGTTTTCCATAATTAAATTTGGTTCTAATTTGAGTTTGAAAAATAACTAAAAAAAGTCAGACGCAAAACATCTGACTTTTAAATTCGTTAAAGCGTTTATTTTTAATCGCGACCACCAAACACTTGAATTGCCCAATACGCCAATGAGGCTAAAGCTCCTATAGCAGCAACTAAATAGGTTCTAGCCGCCCATTTTAAAGCATCTTCAGCGGCAGCATGTTCGTCACGCGTAACCATGTGTTTATTTTCTAACCAAGCCAATGCACGATTACTTGCATCATACTCTACAGGCAACGTAATAAAACTAAATACAGTTGCTAATCCCATCATAATAACACCTGCAACAGCTACATACCATCCAAGACCAACACCTGCGGCTCCACCTAAAACTAAACCACCAATAATTAACCACTGAGACATACCAGATGACACACTAACTACAGGCACCAATTTGGATCGCATAGTTAACCATTCATAGGCTTGTGCATGCTGAACTGCGTGACCACATTCGTGCGCAGCAACTGCAGCTGCAGCAGCATTTCGTTGATTGTAAACCGACTCACTTAAATTAACTGTTTTATTTTTTGGGTTGTAATGATCGGTTAACTGACCTGGTGTTGATATAACAGCAACATCCGTAATACCATTATCCAATAGCATTTTTTCTGCTATTTCTTTGCCGCTCATGCCATTTTGTAAGTGCACTTGCGAATACTTTTTAAATTTCCTTTTTAACTGACTACTAACGGCCCAACTTACTAAAGCTATGGCTCCAATTAATATATAATATCCAATCATTTGTTTTCTTTTTTTGAACTGTAAATTTACAAGATATATAGCAAATAATGCGCCAAATATTTGTTAAGTAATTTTGTCAGTTCAGCTTCGCTATCATTCAAAAAAAAAGAGTTTCACATTTTGTGAAACTCTTTTTTTTATTAATTAAAATTACTATTCTTCGAATAGAGAGATTCCTGTCTACGCAGGAATTAACCAACGATGTTTACAATCTTGCCAGGAACAACAATCACCTTTTTAGGTGTGCGTCCTTCTAATTGTGCTTGTGTTTTTTCATGTGCCATTACAGCTTTTTCAATATCTTCTTTACTCATATCCATAGGTAACTCTAGTGTAAATCGCATTTTACCATTAAAAGAAATTGGATAATTTTTAGAACTTTCTACTAAATGCTTTTCATCAAATTTTGGAAAAGCGACTGTAGAAATAGATTTTTCATGACCTAATTGGCTCCATAATTCTTCTGAAATATGTGGTGCATAAGGCGACATCAACACAATAAGCGGCTCCAAGATA
Source organism: Bizionia sp. M204 (assembly GCF_023205095.1). GTDB lineage: Bacteria > Bacteroidota > Bacteroidia > Flavobacteriales > Flavobacteriaceae > Algorimicrobium > Algorimicrobium hallyeonense. The sequence goes on from NZ_CP046242.1 coordinate 2,466,346, forward strand.
TCACGACTCGTACATTTTTGAACTGTCAGTTCGTTAACGGCAATCATAAATGTTGAAACAGAGGTATTGAATGAAAAACTCTCAATATCTTCCTCTACCTTTTTAATCGTTTTGTGCAAGGTTTTCAGGTTGTCTTTGGTAGGTTCTGATTCTGTAACTTTAATTCCGTTATCGTCTACATACAACTTCCATAATTTTTTAAGAAAACTATGAACTCCTGTAATTCCTGCAGTGTTCCATGGTTTGTATTGCTCTAAAGGTCCCAAAAACATTTCATAGAGACGTAAACTGTCGGCGCCATAATCTTCACAAATACTATCTGGATTAACAACATTGTATTTGGATTTAGACATCTTTTCTACTTCACGACCTACTTTATAAACATCATTGTCAGCTTTAATTATTTCACCGTTTTCGCCAATAAAAACTGCATCTTTATAATCGTCGCCAAATTCGCCATCCTGCTTTAATCCTTCAATATCTAATTCATCGGAAGCATTTATATATTCCACTTTTACGTGAATTGGCATTGGCACAACTATAAGGTTTTCTAAAGTATCTGCATTCGGTAAACCGGCAATTTTAGCAAGGGTATTTTTGAGTTTTTTCAAGGCTTCTTTATCCAATGCCAAATCACCTTTGCTGATAAACTCTGAATGCGAAATATAAATATTTTGTAATTTCTTCAAAAGTTTTGCTCCTACAGCTTCTTCAGATCTAGGGTCTGCAAACATAAAACTCAATCGGTAAACAAAAGCACTTGTTCCCAAAATCATCCCTTGGTTAATCAGCTTTTTGAATGGCTCTTCTACATTTACAAAACCACGATCTTTCATAAACTTCACCCAAAAACGTGCGTATAATAAATGACCTGTAGCATGTTCGCTTCCGCCAATATACAAATCCACATTCTCCCAATAGTTGAGGGCTTCTTCACTAGCAAAATCCATGTCGTTTTGAGCATCCATGTATCGAAAGAAATACCACGAACTTCCTGCCCAGCCTGGCATGGTGTTCAGTTCTAACGGGAACACCGTTTTATTATCTATCAACGCATTGCTAACAACGGTAAAATTTTTAGAATCCCAAGCCCAAACATCCGCACGACCTAAAGGTGGCTCTCCTGTTTCGGTTGGTAAATACTTTTCTACTTCAGGCAAACGGATTGGTAAATGCTCTTTATCAATCATTTGTGGCATGCCATTTACGTAATACACTGGAAATGGCTCACCCCAATAGCGTTGTCTTGAAAACACGGCATCACGCAATCTATAATTGGTTTTACCTTCACCTTGCTCTATTTTTTCTAATTCAAAAATAGCACGTTTCATGGCTTTTTTATACGGTAAGCCGTTTAAGAAATCAGAGTTAGCAATGACCGTTTTATCTTTGTCGGCAAAGGCTTCTTCAGAAATATCGACACCTTCAAAAATATTTGGGATTGGAATATTAAAATGCTTTGCAAAAGCGTAATCACGCTGATCACCGCATGGCACAGACATTACAGCACCGGTTCCGTAGCCAGCTAATACATAATCGCCAATCCAAATTGGAATCGGTTCTTTACTAAAAGGATGTTCTGCAAACGCTCCCGTAAAAACACCTGAAATAGTTTTTACATCCGCCATTCGGTCGCGTTCACTACGTTTGGCTGTTTTTTCAATATAAGCTTCAACCTCTGATTTTTGTGCATTGGTTGTTATTTGTGAAACCAATTCGTGTTCTGGCGCTAAAGTCATGAATGATACGCCGAAAATAGTGTCTGGTCTGGTGGTAAAGACTTCTATCACCTTATCGTGATCTTTCACTTGAAAAGAAACAGAGGCGCCAATAGATTTTCCAATCCAATTGCGTTGGCTTTCTTTTAATGAATCTGTCCAATCAACCGTATCTAGTCCTTGTAATAAACGTTCCGCATAGGCCGAAATACGCATAGACCACTGTGTCATTTTTTTACGAATAACCGTATGGCCTCCACGTTCTGAAACGCCATTGACAATTTCATCATTCGCTAAAACAGTTCCTAAAGCGGGACACCAATTCACTTCGGTTTCCGCCAAATAGGTTAATCGGTATTGTAATAATATTTCTTGTTGTTTTTCATGCGAAAAGCCGTTCCACTCTTCAGCAGAAAAAATCAGAACATGATCGTCGCAAACGGCTTCTACAGATTTGTTTCCTTCCGAAGCGAAAACTTCAACTAAATCTGCAATGGGGTACGCTTTACTCGCATGCTTGCAATACCACGAATTGAATAATTGAATAAAAATCCATTGCGTCCATTTATAATAATTGGGATCAGACGTTCTAACCTCGCGACTCCAATCAAATGAAAACCCAATTTGGTCTAACTGACGTCTGTATGTTTTAATGTTTTCTTCGGTTGTAACCGCTGGATGCTGACCTGTTTGAATGGCATATTGCTCGGCTGGTAAACCAAAACTATCATAGCCTTGTGGATGCAATACATTAAAGCCTTTATGTCTTTTAAATCGTGCATAAATATCAGAAGCAATATACCCTAATGGATGACCAACATGCAAACCTGCTCCGCTTGGATATGGAAACATATCCAAAACATAGTATTTTGGTTTATCAGATTGATTATCGGCTTTAAACGTTTGGTTTTCTGCCCAATATTTTTGCCATTTGGCTTCTATGTCGTTGAAATTGTATTGCATCTGTCTATTTTATGCTTATAAAGGCGCAAATTTAAACTTATTATAACAATGTTGAAAGTTTAAACGTTGTAATCCTTAAGGAATTGGATTTCTTTTATATTTTTACAGCATTAACGCATCGTATTTATGAGTTCATCTTTTGAGAAGTATCAAAAACGCCGATTAATATCCTCGTATTTTTCTGTAGTATTGAGTATAGGCTTGGTTTTATTCCTATTAGGCTTGTTGGGTATGCTGGTTTTAAATGCCAAAAAAGTATCTGATCATTTTAAGGAACAGGTAGTAGTTACCATTTATTTAAAAGATTCTGCTAAAGAAGTTGAAACTAAACAGCTAGAAAAAAGCTTAGCGATGTCTGATTATGTAAAATCGACCGAATTTGTTTCAAAAGAACAAGCTGCCGAATCTATGAAAGCCGAAAACGGTGAAGACTTCATGGCTTTTTTAGGTTATAATCCACTTCAGAACTCCATTGATGTTTATGTAAAAGCCGATTTTGTTACAGCGGAACAATTAGATGGCATTGCGCAAGAAGCGCTTACCAAAAGCTTTGTGGACGAAGTTCGTTATGATAATGACTTGGTGAATTTGATGAATGATAATGTGAAAAAAATAAGTTTTTGGATTTTAGTTATCAGTGGTTTATTTACCATTATTGCAGTTTTACTGATTAATAGCTCCATTCGTTTATCGGTTTATTCCAAACGCTTTACTATTAAAACCATGCAAATGGTTGGTGCTACCAAGCAATTTATTAGACGTCCATTTGTGTGGAAAAGCGTACGTTTAGGTGTAATTGGAGCCGTTTTGGCCATGATTGGAATGGCTGTGGTTTTATATTATATTAATCAAACCTTTCCGGAATTAGAACTTTTAAATAACCATATTTTATTAGGACTTTTATTTGCTGGTATTTTTGTGTTAGGTATTATTATTACTTGGATTAGCACGTTTATAGCTACGCAACGTTTCTTGAATTTAAAAACAGATCAGCTGTATTATTAAGGATTAGCTAGGATGTATTAATTTTAGAATCTCTTAACGCAAAAGTTTTAAATAAATCAGTTACTTTGCATGTGCCGACAAATGGGTTCGGCGGATTAAAGCATATTGCATATGTAGCAATACATGATGTTATTATTTTTACAGAATTTACTTCGGAACCTAAAAATTCTGAAGATTAATTAAAAATTATGGGCGAACAAAAACGTAAGGCAGACACACAAACCGAATTTGTATTCGGAAGGAAAAATTATAAATTCATGATAATTGGTCTAGCCGTAATTGGTTTAGGTTTCATTCTAATGTCAGGTGGTGGTAGCGATGACCCTAATGTTTTTAATCCAGAAATATTTAATTTTCGACGCATTCGTTTAGCGCCAACGTTAGTTTTACTTGGTTTTGCTATAGAAGTTTACGCTATTTTACTGAATCCGAATAAAAAATAAGTTCGTTTACTTTCTTCGGCTACTACGTCATTTTTAATATTTTTGCCCAATGGATATAACCGATTCTATTATTTTAGGTGTTATACAAGGTCTCACCGAGTTTCTACCTGTTTCTTCTAGTGGTCATTTAGAACTTGGAAAAGCCATTTTGGGCGACCACTCTATTCCTAAAGAAAGTCTGCTTTTCACAGTGGTTTTACATTTTGCAACCGCATTGAGCACTATGGTTGTGTTTAGAAAAGATATTTGGCTCCTACTAAAAGGTGTTTTGAAATTTGAGTGGAATGACGACTTGCAATTTGTGTCTAAAATTGCATTGTCTATGATTCCTGCCGTTATTGTAGGTCTCTTTTTTGAAGAACAATTAGAAAGTCTTTTTGGAGGTAATATTATGCTAGTCGGCTTTATGCTTTTAGTAACAGCTGCCCTACTCTTTTTAGCTGATAAAGCCAAGGACACCCATAAAAAAGTAAGTTTTAAAAACGCCTTAATAATTGGAGTTTCACAGGCTATAGCCATGCTTCCTGGTATTTCACGTTCCGGAGCAACCATTTCTACTTCTGTATTATTGGGGAATGATAAAACACGAGCTGCTCGTTTTTCCTTCTTGATGGTTGTACCACTTATTTTTGGGAAAATCGCTAAAGACCTTTTAAGCGGCGATTTAACTTACGAAGCATCTAATTTTACTTATTTAAGCGCTGGATTTATAGCCGCTTTTCTTGCAGGACTATTTGCTTGTACTTGGATGATTTCATTAGTAAAGAAAAGTAAACTATCCTATTTCGCTATGTATTGCGCCATTGTTGGTGTGATTGCAATTATTTATACACTCGTAAATTAACATGAAAACTACTGAAGATTTCCAAGCTGGACAAGTACTATTAATAGACAAACCTTTACATTGGACTTCTTTTCAAGTGGTTAATAAATTACGTTGGGAAATTCGGCATGCTTTCAATATTAAAAAAATTAAAGTGGGTCATGCGGGTACTTTAGATCCATTAGCAACTGGATTACTCATTATTTGTACGGGAAAAATGACCAAGCAAATAAATACATTCCAAGGTCAAGATAAAGAATACACAGGAACAATTGTTTTGGGTAGTACAACACCTTCATACGATTTGGAGACCGAAATAGATGCCACATTCCCAACTGCACATCTAACGGAAACCGCTATTCATGAGGCCACCAAACAATTTATTGGCAATATAGATCAATTTCCGCCCGTTTTTTCTGCTATTAAAAAAGAAGGTAAACGCTTATATGAATTTGCGCGTGCTGGTGAATCCGTAGAAATTAGTTCACGACGCATTCAAATATCTGCCTTTGAGATTACTAAAATTGATGGTTTAAACATTGAGTTCCGTGTTGTTTGTAGCAAAGGCACTTACATTCGTTCTTTAGCACACGATTTTGGCAAAGCCTTAAATTCTGGAGCCCATTTATCTGTATTACGACGCACTAAAATTGGCAATTTTCATGTGGATAACGCACTGTTACCTGAAGCCTTTATAGAAAGCTTAACAACTAAATAGCTTCTTTTTACGTATATTAACTTGATAATTCATCCTAAATAAGACATTTACAGCTATTGTATTTTTCAGATAAACATAAAGCAGGTTTACTCTCTGGCTTAATTTCGGCAACGGTTTTAATGATGCTATTCGGTTTTCATATTACCCAACATGGCGAAAAATTAGCGGAAAGCTATTATGTTATGGAGCCAAAAACGGAAGCGGATTTAGAAGCTGAAGCCTTGGAAAAACTAGCCACAGAACAGACTGAAAAAGCAGAAACCAATAAAGCCTATAACGAAACTGAAAACTACAAGAAATTCGCACAGGCCTACCAACCTATTGCTCCTCCAAAAGATTATGAGTTTACTAGACCTGACTCACCCACGGAAGAAACAACACGTGAGAACACGACCGGAACAGGCTCAGGTTCTGAAATAAATGAAGATGTTATGTCCTCGTATAACGATGTAAATTCAGTGCTTAAACAACAGCAAAGCAGTCAATCAGCACAATCGGTTAACAAAAAAAGTTCTATGCATTATTCATTAGTGAATAGAACGCATAAATATTTACCAACACCTATTTATTTATGTGATGATGGCGGGAAAGTTGTCGTAAATATTACAGTTGATAATAAAGGAGATGTTATAAAATCAACCATTAACACAGCCGCTTCAACAGACAATGATTGTTTACACGAACACGCGCTAGAATATGCGAACGAGTCGCGTTTTAATGTGGATAATTCCAAAAAAACGCAACTCGGTTCTATTACTTTTTATTTTGAAGGTAAGAATTAAACGCCTAGCATAGTTAGTAACTCGTCAATGGTACTTTGACCCTTATCTTTATTATACCAAACTTGTAAATCTTCTTTAATTTCCGGTGTAATCATACCGTGCTTTGCTTTATAATCAGCCACTAATTTCGTTGCAGCCGCTGGCCTGGGACCAAACGTATGTACCACTTCTAATGTTTCCGTTTCTACCATAATTAATTTAGGAACAGATTTTCCACCATTAGTTAAAAACTGATTCATCAAGTCCTCATTGGTATCTCGTAAAACTAATTTCAATGAAATGTTGTCTGATTGTTCAGCTAATTTAGCCATAGGGGGAACTACGTGAGCAGCATCACCACACCAGCTTTCGGTGATTACAATCCATGTAACGTTGCCTTTAAAATTAGCCAAGCGTGATAACGAATTGTCCGTTAATTTTATAGTTTTATCCCACCGTTTCATGCGCTTATCATTAAGCTTGGTGTATTCTACCATATCTTCAGATTTGTCGTTGCCTGTAGTAGATTCACGCCCTACCAAATCCGTTACTAAATCGCGATAATCTGCATAAGTATAACTCGTTTTTAAACTCGCTTTTATAATATTTGAAATATTCGTATCGTTTATTGTTTCCATAATTTTTATCTCATTATATGATGGTGCAAAAATACCTTGCACCCAATTAATCATCGGTAACCATTATTACATAGCGCGCAAAAATAGTTGGATTTTTTTTCCTGATATATGATTAATGTCATATCTATGTCTATCTTTAATCTGAAAACTTACAATCTGCTGTATGAAGACAAAACATAAATGTGCTTGGTGTGTTGGCGACGATTTATACGAAGCCTATCACGACAAGGAATGGGGCGTTCCCGTTTATGATGACGACACGTTTTTCGAGTTCCTAGTTCTTGAAACCTTTCAGGCGGGATTGAGTTGGATTACCATTTTACGCAAACGCGAAAATTTTAAAAAAGCATTTGATCATTTCGATTATAAAAAAATAGCCAACTATAAGCAGTCTAAAATTGATAGTTTATTGCAAGATGCGGGAATAGTTCGGAATAAATTGAAAGTAAATGGAACCGTTACCAATGCGAAATTATTCATGGATATTCAAAAGGAATTTGGAAGTTTTAGCAACTATATATGGAGGTTTGTTGATGGAAAACCGATAACCAATAACGTGAAGAACTATAAAGAAGCCCCAGCCACAACTGCTATTTCTGATGCTATTAGTAAGGACTTAAAAAAACGTGGTTTTAAGTTTGTAGGATCAACCGTTATGTATGCGTTTATGCAAGCAACCGGTTTGGTAAATGATCATGAGGTAACCTGTTTTAGGTATGATGAAGTTTGAAACTAGCAACCAAAAATTACTTCAAATATTCCAAGAACACATCTCTCGAAATATCTTCTGCACCTAATCGTTCCAGATGATTGGTATACACCTGGCAATCTATTAGTTGATAATGGGTATTTTGAATAAAGGTGATAAAGGCTACTTTACTGGCATTGCTAACTTTAGCAAACATACTCTCGCCACAGAAAACACCATTTCCTAAATCGACACCATAAAACCCACCAACTAATTCACCTTCTTGCCAAACCTCAACCGATTTGGCGTAGCCAGCCTTATGTAATTCATTATATGCCATTATCATACTTTCTGTAATCCAAGTTCCTGCTTGACCGTTCCGTTTGGCTATAGAGCATTCGGTAATGACTTGATTAAAATTTTGATTGATAGACACGGTAAAATCGGCATTTCGCAATACCTGTTTCATACTTTTTGACACTTTTAAGTTTTCTGGAAATAACACAAAACGTGGATCTGGTGACCACCATAAAATTGGCTGACTGCCCTCAAACCAAGGAAAAATCCCCAATTGATAAGCAAGTAGTAATCGTGGCACGGATAAATCGCCTCCAATGGCCAGTAAGCCGTCTTCATTTGCTTGTGAAACGGGTGGAAACCATAAATCTTGATTTAGAAATTGCATAAAGAAATAATAATAAACTATCTAGTTGACTGTTCGCGCCTAATCGCGAACTATTTTGAACTTTTCATTAGACTTCCACTGCACTCAACCTGACATGCATAAGCGTAATCAAAATTTATATTCAAAATGAACTCATGAATTGTAAAAAACAAAAACCTCAACATTAAAAAACATTGAGGTTTATTATACGTCATTTTACCGGAAATTAGAAAGGTAAATCGTCGTTATCTTCTTCGTTTAAATCGTCTGCAGGTGCAAAAGCTTGTGCTGGTGGTACTGGTGGCATTTCTGGGTTTGAGGCATCTGCTTGAGCTGCTTCAATACGCCATCCTTGAATAGAGTTGAAATACTTGGTTTCACCTTGTGGGTTTACCCATTCGCGACCGCGTAAATTAATACTGATTTTAACTTGTTGTCCAGCTTGAAAACTATTTAATAAATCCGTTTTATCTTGAACAAATTCTACCATAATATGTTGTGGGTACTGCTCTTCTGTTGTAACGACTACTTCTCTTTTTCTAAAGCCATTACTCCCAAACGTTTGCGTTTCTCCAATAACTTTAATTCTTCCTTGTACTTCCATTGTAATTTAATTTTCTGTGTTATGATAATAATATTTTCCAGGCACTATCTAAATCGCCGAAGCTTAAATAGTTTTTTGCCAATTTATGTTTTTTTCTATGATTTGCTTCTTTAATATTAGGGTGATGTTCACTTACAGCTTCCAAAAACTCCTGAACGGCTTCTGGTGTTGGTAAACTTTCTACATTTCCTAACATGCCTAATTCATTTCCTGTTAAAATCATGCTGTTTTTTACATGGTCTGGCATTTGATCCACACCAATTCCTAACGTTGATAATGGTTTTGGAATTTCAAAAAAACCGTTTTTGGCACGACTGTAGTAACTACCACCAGCTCTTGCAACTAAATCTAGTTTTTCCTGATTAATTTGATCGTTTTCGTCTAAAATGTCTTCTTCCAAATGAAGTTTTACAACCTCACAAATAATTAAATTTCCAGCGCCTCCTTCGGTACCTAAATGTATCACATCATTCACCTTACATTCTAATTGAACCGGAGATTCAGCAACACGAAATGGTTTTACCAAATCCGATTTTAGCATACTAAAACCTGCCTTTTCAAACTCATTTACTCCTAAAGGATATTCCGTACTGCTTAATGACGTTTGATGCACCATTTCAAAACTCACCACATTAATAACCACTTCTTTAGTAGCTAAAATATTTTCCAAGGTATGCTTCGTCGTATTATCACGAACACGTCGTGCTGGTGAAAAAATTAGAATTGGTGGATTAGCACTAAATACATTAAAGAAACTAAAAGGCGCCAAATTTGGGTTTCCATCGGCATCAACGGTACTAGCAAACGCAATAGGCCTTGGAGCCACAGCACTTAACAGATAACCGTGTAACTTGCCTGTTGATAATTCTTTAGGTTCGTATGAAATCATGAAAACTTTATTATTTTGCACAAATGTAATTAATCTAATAACGAACTAAAAACGATTTGGTTATCATCTCACACAATATTATCAACAGATTTCCATTATATTAACATTCCAAAATAAACCTATGCTTTTTTCTAAATACCGAAATCTAACACGCTACATCATTGTTGCAGCAAGTTTTGTTATTATATCCTTGATTTTGTGGAATACCTTTGTGTTTTTTCAGCATTTTAAAGAGGAACAACGTCAGAAGATGGACATTTGGGCATTAGCCCAAACAGAATTTCAAAAAAACATGTTGGAAGATGATGTAAATCCGATGGTTTCTCGCGTTTTAATAAGTAAAAATGACAACCAGATAGTTGTTATTAATGCTGAAGGAGCTATTGGACTGACCAATAATGTTGAAGAAAGATATTTGAAAAATGATGCCAGCACTAAAAGGCTTATCGCAAATTTAGAGGCTGAAAACAAACCTATTGAGCTTTCCTACATTGATCCTAAAACGAACCAAAAAATAAATGATGGCTATTTATATTACGGCAACTCACCTTTAATAAATAAACTAAAATATTATCCACTTGCCTTATTACTGATTATTATATTATTTGGTGCAGTTGCCTACTTTTTTTACCGCAGTACAAAAATTGCCACACAAAACAAATTATGGTCTGGTATGGCCAAAGAAACAGCGCATCAAATAGGTACGCCATTATCATCTTTAATTGGCTGGACAGAAATACTTAAAACCGAACAGGTAAATCCGGAATACATTCTAGAAATAGAAAAAGATATTAGTCGCCTGCAAACTATAACGGAACGTTTTAGTAAAATAGGCTCCTTACCAAAACTTGAAAAAGCGGATATTGTTGCAGAAACATTAGAGTCTTATGACTATCTAAAAACGCGTTCTTCTAAACTTATTGAATTTGAAATTTCAGTTCCCGAAAACCCTATTTACGTTAAATTAAACAAACAGCTTTTTAGTTGGACTATTGAAAATTTGGTAAAAAATGCCATCGACGCCATGCGTGGAAAAGGAAAATTAGTTATTACTATTACGCAATTAGAAGATAATGTAAAAATAACCATTACAGATACCGGAAAAGGACTAATTAGAAATCAATTTAACCGTATATTTGACCCTGGATTTACAACCAAAAAACGCGGTTGGGGATTAGGCTTATCATTAGCCAAGCGCATTATTGAAGAATTCCATAACGGTAAAATTTATGTGCTTGAATCTGAAATTGACAAAGGAACCAGTATGCAAATTCTTTTAAAAACAACGTAACTATGGACAATCGATTTATAACTATTAAGGAAGTTGCAATTAATAATAATTGTCCAGAATGCTATAATACCAATGGTTTACATTTTACGTTTAAGCAGAAATTTGTGGAAACATCCTTTTATAAATCCTTAACCACTGAAACAGCACATGAACTTTTCTGTAAAACCTGTGAAACAACTATCTATCCTGTAAATTGGACCGATGATATTGATCGTGTTTTTGATTATCACAAACGTGCTTTTGTACCTAAAAAAGCGTCCTTTAAATTAAAGAAATCAGCGTGGATTGGTATTGGCGTCTTAATCGGAATTATAGTCGTTGGTATTGGCGCAACCGTATTCTTAAGTTAGATTTATAGATACGAGCGAATAGCTTTTGCTACGTTCTCAAAATCCTGTTCTGTTAATTTCTCTTTTGAAATAAAGCGAGCATCTTCCATAGTATTTAGCGGAATTAAATGCACATGAGCATGCGGAACTTCCAAACCAATAACCGTTAAACCAACACGTTTACAAGGCACAGCTTTTTCAATTGCTAATGCAATTTGTCTGGAAAACTCCAATAAACCATGATAGGTAACTTCATCTAAATCAAACAACTTATCCACTTCCTGCTTTGGGATACATAGTGTGTGTCCTTTTGCATTTGGGTTAATGTCCAAAAAGGCGAAATAATCGTCAGTTTCCGCAATTTTATAACACGGAACGTCGCCATTAATTATTTTTGTGAATAGGGTTGCCATAGTTTGCTATTAGTATACCTGTAAATATAAAAAGATTCCCGCTTTAAGGGAATCTTTTCAAGAATAATTTCGTGTTTACTTTTTCCTATTTACCAATATAGGCCTTTGAATTTGTTATCTAGAAATTTCTAAAATATCAAACTTCATAACACCATTTGGCACTTGTACTTCGGCTACTTCGCCAACGGATTTTCCTAAAAGGCCTTTTCCAATTGGTGAGTTAACAGATAACTTTCCGGAAGCTAAATCGGCTTCACCATCAGCAACCAAGGTATAGGTCATTTCCATTCCGTTAGTCTGATTTTTTATTTTGACTTTAGAAAGTACCAATACTTTGGTATTATCCAATTGCGATTCATCAATAACTCTAGCGCCTGCCAAGGCACTTTCTAATTTGGATATTTTCATCTCCAACATACCTTGTGCTTCTTTGGCTGCATCGTACTCGGCATTTTCACTTAAATCACCTTTGTCTCGCGCTTCAGCAATGGCTTGCGATGCTTTTGAACGCTCTACATCTTTTAATTGGCGTAACTCTTCACGTAAACGCTTTAATCCTTCCGGTGTATAATAAGATACTTTACTCATAATTTCATGTTTTATAATAATAAAAGATGCTGAAAACAAATGGACAACGAGCGCCAAATCTGTTCAGCATAAAAAAATCCCGCTTGCACGAGATATATATACAAAGCTACACAATTTTTTTGATACCTGTAAGTTTACTTATTGTTATTACTATGATAAGTAGCTTACTTTTAATCGTTTTGAGTAGCAAAATGCAAGTTAGCTAAATATACGAAATTTTTAATACGTTTGGGTTTTTGTTGTAAATTGCCCTGAAAATATAATTGGTTATGAAATATCTGTTTTTGCTTGTTTTTGCGTTTGTGGTTTTTACGTCTTGTAATAAAAATGATGATGATAACGTGCGCCAAAATGAATTTTTACCAAACTACACATTTGACACTGGTAATTTAATAAACACCAATTTACCGCAGTATAGCGATATGGAATTCCCAAACAATTATGTGATATTAAACAATAATTACGGCATTAATGGTGTGGTGGTTTTTTATGCAGGTGGAAATAATTATAATGCTTTTGAATTATCTGACCCAAATCACGCCATTCGCGATTGTTCGAAATTAACCGTTACAGGCGTTATTGCAACATGCAGTTGCGATGATGCAAACGCTTATGATATTTTAACGGGTCAACAACAAGAAGGCACAACAGGACAATACGGTTTAAAACGCTATTTTGTTGAAAAATCTGGGAATATTATTCGGGTTTATAATAATTAGACACCACGTATTTATCAAAATGACTTGCTAAAGCTAAAACTGCCTAAAAACGATAATTTGTTTTTAAGCAGTTTTTTAATTTATGAGATTATTTTACACACATAATCTTCTTAAAACTTCAAGGTCATTCCCAATAAAAAATTAGTAGTTGCTTGTGGATAAAAACCAGCTCCTTCAATAGTTGATACTTGTGGTGGATTAGACCATGTGTCATCATAGGTATAATAATATCCGTTAGATGCATACTTAACATTAAATAGGTTGTTAACCAATCCTGAAAACAAAATTGACTTTAAAAATGGTTTAGTGTTTTCATCTCTTCGGAAAGACATTTCATAATTAACACTAAAATCATTTACAAAATAACTATCTAATTTGGAGGCTGCAGCCTCGGTATTACTCATAAATTGCTCGCCAACATACTTACTTAAAAGTGTTAACTGTAAATTAGTAATCGGTTGAAATGTTAATGCATTAGAAGCAATCCATTCTGGTGAAAAGGAAATATCCGTTTTACCAAAATTTACCAAACTACCGTCAAACTCTGTAATCGTTTCCTTGTTTTTATTGGAACTCCATGTTACACTTGGTTGCAAACGCCATTTTTCTGCTATTTGAAGGGCTGCTTCCACCTCTAACCCCAATCGGTGACTATCACCGCTATTGGTACGAATTGGGTTTCCAGACTGATCAATATTTCCTGTTAAAACTAATTGCTCGTTATATAACATGTAATAGGCATTTACATTAAACCGGAACTTTTCATTATTATGTCGCCAACCTAATTCAAAATCATTTAATTGTTCTGGTTTTACGTCTGCGTTGTTTTCAAAATCATCACGACTTGGTTCACGATTTGCCCGAGCATATGAGAAATACATACTGTTTTCTGCATTCAAATTATAGTTAATTCCCGCTTTAGGATTAAAAAAGGCGTAATTTTCATCGACATTAAAAACATTTCGATCCGAATCAATTCCATTCACCTCATAATCCACTAAACGCATTTGTAAATCGGCAAACAAACTGATTTTATCATTTAGTTTAAAAGTACCTTTTCCGAAGAAATTGATATCTGTTTTTAAACCTTTATTATCATAATAACGATCTTTATTCATGCTATTACTGGCAAATTGTGCCCAAATAATTTCACCAAAATGCCCACCATCATAATAACTGTATGAGCCTCCAAAAAGCACATCTAACTGATTATTTTTATAGTTGGCATTCGCATTTACTACAAAGAAATCATTATCCAACCAACGTCGTCTTACCAAATCCGTTTCCGAAATCGTATCTGTTACAATTATAATCTCATTTAAACCATAATCGGCAAACTCGGCATCTTCTTTATATTGCTCAAAATAACCTCGTCCAGCCGTATAATTCAAAGCCATATTGGTGGACCAATTATTATCAATACGCTGATTCCAATGCAGTTGATAATGGTCCTGTTGATAATTATCCACTTCATTTTCGTAAAACTGGGTATTGCCATTTTCATCAGTATACTCACCAGCTGTATTATAGGTTCGGTCATTGTTCAATTTGTCTTTATCTTCCAAACCATTCCAAGACTGATAGGTTATTTCCTTACCCGAAAATGTTATGGCTTTTATTAAAGTATTTGTCGATTTATAAGATCCTTGAAGGAAATAAGATTTCAAATTAGAAGTCGCACGATCTATATAACCATCCGATTTAATATTTGATAGACGTCCCGCAAATTCTATATGGTCATTCAGCAAGCCTGTGCTAAATTTCAAGGTGTGTTTTCGGGTATTAAAACTACCGAAAGAATTGGCAAATTCCCCATAAGCTTCTTGGGAAACGGCGTCTGTTAGCACATTAACACTGGCACCAAAAGCACCAGATCCATTTGTGGATGTTCCTACACCACGTTGCAATTGTAAACTCTCAACCGATGAGGCGAAATCGTTTAAATTCACCCAAAAGGTTCCTAATGATTCAGCATCATTATACGGGATTCCATTAATAGTTACGTTTGTAGATTGCGCATTTATACCACGCACGCGAATGCCTGTATAACCAACGCCTGCTCCTGCATCTGAAGTGGTAACCACAGACGGTAGAAAGTTTAATAGAATAGGAATATCCTGCCCCAAATTCCGCTTTTCAATAGCTTCCTTAGAAAGATTGGAATGTGTAATTGGCGAGTCCGCTTTTACACGAACCGAGCGCACTAAAACTTCATCAAGTGTTTCTAGTTTTGTGGAATCCTGCGGTTTTTCTTGTGAAAAAACACCAAGAGAAGTCGTTAAAAAAATGGAAAGCACACTTGCTTTTTGAAAATGATGCCAGCGAAAAACTGACGCGTTGTTGAATAAAAATTTCATCCGATAAAAATAAATTTAGCGAATAAAAAGAGGTAATTATTCTGATTAAAAATTAGTTTTTTTGTTGCCATGCGCAATCACGCACAACATTACAAAATTGTTGTTATTTTCCTAAACAGCATTACCTGTTCTAGGTTCAATGGGTATGATCTCAGCCGTTATTGGGCACCCCTTTATGAGAACGCTGCAAAGGTAGTTAACAATGTATAATTAGCAAGTAATAATGAGAAATTATTAATTTAAACTTCCGGTGGTTTCCTATTTGCCTTTTTATCAGCTTGTTTTTTCTTGTTGGAAAGACGTTTGAGTTTCACTGCTCTTGGAACCTTGGTTGGTCTGCGCTTTTTTGGCACAATCAACCCTTGCTTTATTAACTCTAAAAAGCGTTTAATAACCAAGTCCTTATTTTTATGTTGACTGCGGCTATCGTCACTAGATAGTATTAATATTCCTTCCGTTGTTAACCGATTATCTAACTTTTTAAGAAGACGGGCTTTTTGGTTTTCTGAAAATACTTGTGAATTTGGCAAATCCCAACTCAATACCACTTTAGAGGATGTTTTGTTTACATGCTGACCACCAGCACCCGAACTTCTAATCGCTTTAAATGATAATTCCGTTATAAGAAATGCTGCATCAAACATATTATTTTAGCTGATGTGGTGACTTTAATAAATCGTTTACTGTTTTAACTGGATTGAAGGTAATGAGTGGCACTTCAACAAAAATTGTATTCCAATTGGCCATGCTTCCATTCCATAAACCTGGCAACTCCAAAGCTTTTAAATCCTTTCCTAATCGTGTTTTTTTGGTAATAAAAGCGGCTCTATGATCTATAAACTGGGTGAGATCAAATTTATTTCCTTTGTAATCTTTAACACCACAAACCAAATCGACAGGATTAAAATGTGTGGCATTTTTTAAAATACTTTTTTGATGTTTATTCTTTTGATTTATTTGAGCCGACTCTACAATTTGAAGTGAAATAGTTCCACTTTCATCTTTAACCCAAAAGGGCCCACCTCCAGGTTCACCTTCATTTTTAACCATACCACAAACACGAATTGGTCGGTTTAATTTACTCTGAAGATATTCTATTTGAAACTTTTCTGCATATTTTTCAAATTCAGTAGAAATTTTTACCTGCATTTTTTTTGTTAAAAACCGTGCGATTTCAATGATTGTTTCGTGGGACAATTCGCCTTTATCAATTAATTTTAAATACTGAAATGCCTGCTGTTGAATTTCCATCAGAATCCCAGCCAATATCTTTTTATTCTTGGCTACTTCATTTTTATACTTATAAACAACCACATTATCAATGTTTTTAATAAAGATAATATCGGCATTCAAATCGTTTAGATTTTCAATTAACGCACCATGTCCTGATGGACGAAATAACAAATCGCCGTTCTCTAATCTGAAAGGCTCATCTTTAGGTGTAACAGCAATTGTATCGGTTGATTCTTTTTGATACGAGAATGAAATATCGAATTGAGAATTGGTTTTACGTTCTACTTTATCTTCTATTCTTGAAAACTCATTACTAAATTTATCCTTATGACTTTCTGAAATGGTAAAATGCAATTTTGCTTGCTTATTGCAACACGCATACAATGCAGATTCAAATAAATGTTCCTCAAAAGCTGTAGAAATAATTTGGTTTTTATATTCGTGAAACGGTAATAATCCTTTTGGTGAATTGCCATAATTTAAACCGTCCTCGTCTAACATAGCTTTTACAAATAATTGCGAGCGGTAACTAACATCTAAATCGGCGTAGTTTGGATAGGTTTTATTTAACAACTCCAAGACTTCAAAATAGAATGGAAATTTTTCTAAACCAACAAAGAAAATATGTAAACTTTTATCATCGCGCGTATTCAAATACGAATTAATAGTTTGTTCAGCTGGATCATATTCTTCCAAAAACTGAAACAGAAATTTAAACATTCGAGTTGCTGCTCCTGATGCGGGAACAAATTTTACAATATCAAATTGGTCTTTATTTTCATCAAAAAATACCACAAGGTTTTCAACTTCCGAATTATTTAGGCGTAAAATACCATCTCCAACTGTTGCGGCTGCCACCAAATTTGAAAATGGCAAACCGGAAACGAAGGTTTCAAGCTGTTTGTTGACACCTTCCACAGTTAAACCCTTTGACTCTATTTGTTTTATGTCCTTTTCAGAAAAAGTCATATCTTACTTTTTAATAATTCATTAATATGCTTTACGGCAACTTCAAAACGATTTGTTAGATTTCCACTTAGTAAAATATAGGGCTTTTGGTGAATTTCTAACGCCTTTTGAAACGCTTGAAACATCGTTTCTCTTTCATGCGGTTTATCGCGAATGCCATCGGGCTCCCATGGCAGATCAATATTAGTTAAAAAATAAAGATTATAGTAATTTTCTGTGGCAAATTTATTTAAGCGCTCTGAAGTAAAGTCCTGATAGTAAGATTCACTATATACTTTTGTTTCTAACAAGTCGGTATCACAAATTAGTAATTTATCTGCTTGCTTAGTCAATTTGTTTTCTAAAGCCATTTGGCCTTCCGCAATGGGCAATACATCATCTTGGGTTAATACCTCATGTAATTTTGCTTTATTTTCAGCATAAATCCTAGAAAATTCTGGAACCCAAAGTGTATTAAAATGAGTCGCCAATTTTTTAGCAAGAATGGTTTTTCCTGTTGACTCAGGACCAAACAGGACAATTTTTATGCAATGACTCTCGTCTTGTTTAAGTGTTTCTTCCATGCTAAATAACCATAAATTGCTAATACTGTAAAACCTAAATACTGTAAACTTGTAAAGGTAAATCCTTTGTAAAAATATAAGGGGACTGAAATAAGATCACCTACAATCCAGAAAATCCAATTTTCAACTTTTCGTTTTGCCATGAGATACATTCCGGCAAAAAATATGGCAGTTGTAAGAATATCAACATACGACACCCAACTACTCCATTTATTAAAAATTTGATAAATAACAGCAACACAAATTACCGCTGCAACGGCAATTCCAATTGAAGTCTGTTTATCCCTTTTATTCCATGATGTAATTGGTGTTTCATGCGTATCATCTATTTTACGTGTCCAAATATACCAACCATAAATACTCATTATAAAATAGTAGGCGTTAATAATCATATCGCCTAATAGTGCCCATTTAAACAATAAATATACAAAGATACTTGTGCTAATAATACCGGTTGGAAACACAAAAATATGGTTCTGTTTAGAATACCAAACGGATAGAAACCCAAAAACAATCGCAATAATCTCAAGTACAATATCTAGAGTATCATAATCGCTGTACTGACCAAACAGGTAATCAAAAATGAGGCTCATAATCTTGTCTATCTGATTTGACTATTTTCATGTGTAGCAAACCGCGTTCAATTAATTCAAAAGCTTCTTTTATTTCAACGGTTAAAAGTTTCATAACCGCATCATAATCGCCATAAACCTGCGTGCTTAATGGGTTTTCAAGGACTTTTAAATGAGATGCTCGTAATTTTTTTATAAAATGAATGATGGCTGGTTCATAGTCATCATGCAACGGTGTTAAGGTTAATTCTACGGATATTTTCATGTTTATTTGCCGCGAAAGCGGTAATCTTTTTAATGTTTGTACTTATTTTAAATTTAAAACCTTACAACCCGCTTGAGGCAACATTAACAATCTTGAAGTTCTTCAAAAAAAGACTCATCATCTTCAAAAGCCGTTCCTATAACTACTAAATCGGCTCCAGCTTGGTAGGCTTGTTTTAATTGTTTTAAATTTCGAATTCCGCCGCCCACAATTAAGGGAATGCTAATATTGGTTTTTACTTTTTCAATTATCTTCTTGGATACCGGTTGCAATGCACCACTCCCAGCTTCCAAATATATAAGTTTCATTCCAAGTAATTCGCCAGCTGTGGCTGTATCTGCTATTAATTGGATGTTATTATTTTGTAATGGTGCTGTATTGGTTACACGTTGTACGGCTGTTTGTTTGCCATTTTCAATTAAGATATAACCGGTTGAAATAATTTCTAAATTTGAATTTTTCAATTTCGAAATGGCTTGAACATGCTTACCAATTAAATAGTCTGGATTTCTACCTGAAATCAGTGATAAAAATAAGAGTGCATCGGCTTGATTTGTTATTTGTCCTACATCACCAGGGAATAATAAAAGAGGTAATTGGGTGTGTTTTTTAATTTCTATTACCAAAGCTTCTGTTAATTGCGCTGCAACCACACTTCCACCAACAAAAATATGTGTGGCTCGAGACGCATTTACCTTTTCTATAAATTTAGCAACGGTATTTAAATCCATTTTATCAGGATCGATTAAAACGGCTAATAATTTTTCACCTTTAGATGTAGCTTGTAAAATGTGATTATAAATAGTCTTCATTACTTAATTGGTAAGGCAAAAGCACAGGTAAAACCTTCAAATTCTAAAAAAGTAGTATCGAAACTATGTTTACTGTTATCATAATCTATCCAAGCGCGTGTTTCGGAATCTAATATTTCAAAAGGAATTACCAGTGTATGCTGTAAAAAACTCAACCCAGGAGTAGCAAACAATTTATAAAGGGATTCTTTAATACACCAAATAACGGTTAGTTTCCGAATATAATCCTCGGCATCTTTTTGCAAATATTGACTTTCATAATCCATAAATTTATGCGCAATAACACCAATTTTGTCTCGTTGTTTTTCAATATCAATGCCTACTAAATGATCACTAACCACCACTCCAGAAAATGTAAAGGAATGCGTAATAGAAATATATTTCCCGTCCTTTAAATGCGGCTTACCATTTTCATCGTAATACAAATCGGTATCGGTATAACCAAATTCGGCAAGCAAATGTCTAACACTTAAAAAACCACGTTGGTGCAGCTCACTTTTCATACTTAAAACGCGGCTTAAACTTTCGGGTTTTAAGGTAATTGGCTGAATTAAATCGTCATAAGATTCTTCTATCTTCCAGATTTTAACAGTAGTTTGTGAGTTGGGAATAAGGGTTTTATAAAGCGGCATTTAATATTCTAAAAGTTATTAGTTATCTTTGCACTGCCTAAAGCAGCTTTAGTAAATGTGACAAGCGAATTTAACTATTTTAAGTCCTTTTGCCAAAGTTGTTAGGCTATAAAAACATTAAGAAAAAAATACTATGACTACAAAAACAGTTGCTTACGTACCAAATAAGGTAAAAGATATGTCGCTTGCGGCTTGGGGAAGAAAAGAGATGGATTTAGCTGAAGCAGAAATGCCAGGATTAATGAGTCTACGTGAAGAATACAAAAATGAACAACCACTTAAAGGTGCACGTATTGCAGGTTGTCTGCACATGACGATCCAAACAGCAGTTTTAATAGAAACATTACAAGCTTTAGGCGCTGAAGTTACATGGAGTTCATGTAATATTTTCTCTACCCAAGATCAGGCAGCAGCAGCTATTGCGGCAGCAGGAACGGCTGTTTACGCCTGGAAAGATATGACCGAAGAAGAATTTGATTGGTGTATTGAACAAACCTTGTTTTTTGGTGAAGACAGAAAACCACTAAATATGATTTTAGATGATGGTGGCGATTTAACTAATATGGTTTTAGACAGGTACCCAGAATTGGCTGCGGGCATTAATGGCCTTTCAGAAGAAACAACTACAGGTGTACACCGTTTATACGAACGTGTAAAAGCTGGAACATTACCCATGCCAGCTATAAATGTAAATGATTCGGTTACAAAATCGAAATTCGATAATAAATATGGCTGTAAAGAAAGTGCTGTAGATGCTGTACGTCGTGCAACAGATATTATGTTAGCAGGAAAGCGCGTAGTGGTATGTGGTTATGGCGATGTTGGTAAAGGTACCGCTGCCTCTTTTAAAGGTGCTGGAAGTATTGTAACCGTTACAGAAATCGATCCTATTTGTGCGCTTCAAGCTGCCATGGATGGTTTTGAAGTTAAGAAATTAGAAACTGTTGTTGGAAATGCCGATATTGTTATTACCACTACAGGAAATAAAGATATTGTTCGTGGTGAACATTTTGAAGCCATGAAAGACAAAACAATAGTTTGTAACATCGGACATTTTGATAACGAAATTGATATGGCTTGGTTAAACAAAAACCACGGTCATACCAAAGATGTTATTAAGCCACAAGTTGATAAATATACCGTAAACGGAAAGGACGTTATTATTTTAGCACAAGGACGCTTGGTAAATTTAGGTTGTGCAACTGGTCATCCAAGTTTTGTAATGAGTAACTCATTTACAAACCAGACTTTAGCACAAATTGAATTGTGGACAAATAAAGATGCTTATAAAAACGAGGTATATATGCTACCAAAACATTTAGATGAGAAAGTAGCTAAATTGCACCTTGAAAAAATTGGTGTAGAGCTTACCGAACTTAAAGACGATCAAGCCAAGTATATTGGTGTAGCTGTTGAAGGTCCTTATAAGCCAGAATACTACAGATACTAGAAAAAGACCGCTTGCGATTCTAGAACATAGACCGCTTCGCTTTTAGATATTATATAAAATCCCAAGCAGTCATGTTTGGGATTTTTTTTGGGCAATTGCCACTTCGCTAAAAGCTACGTAGCACCACGCCTTCCACTGTATCTTTTTATCGTACCTCAAAAAAGGATGCCGTTACAAATGCATAGCATTCACGATTTCTTATTTATTAAAGTAGAAATGCAAGAGTAATCCTTATCGCAAAAAGCAACTAAACCATAGCTTTTAAATACGTAACTTCGTTTTGTAAAACACTATATCCATGAGCTCAAAAAAACTATATGAATTAATAAACAAGTTAGAAAACCACATAAATCAGCATGACGTTGCTAATCCAAAAATTTCAAAAGCAACTGTTGGCTGGCACATAGACCATAGCTGCAAAGTAATTAATCAAGTTGTTTTAACATTACAATCATCAGATCCGGCTTTATATAAAAATGATTTCAGCTTTTTAGGAAAGCTTTTTTTTACATTAGGGTTTTTCCCGAGAGGAAAGGCAAAGGCACCAAAAAACGTTAAACCACCTGAAACTATTTCACAAAAAGACCTTATAAAACAATTGCAAGAAGCACGAACAAATATTGACATCATTCCTGATTTAGATAAAAACGCCTTTTTTAAGCATCCGCTTTTTGGGGACGTAAACAAAAAAAGAATTTATCGATTTTTAGAATTACATACCAATCATCATGTGAAGATTATACGTGATATTCTAAAATAATCCTAAATTAAATACATTGTTAAAAAACAAAAACCCTTTCTGTTTCCAGAAAAGGTTTTATATGTTTTAAAGAAATTGTTTAATTAAGCCTCGAAAGGTTCAATAGAAACATAAGATTTGTTGTCTTTTTTCTTTGTAAATTTAACAAGTCCGTCCACTTTAGCGTGTAACGTGTGGTCTTTTCCACCATACACATTTTCACCTGGGTGATGTGTATTACCTCTTTGTCTTACGATGATATTTCCAGCAACAGCAGCTTGTCCACCAAAAATCTTAACGCCTAAACGTTTTGATTCTGATTCTCTACCATTCTTCGAACTACCAACTCCTTTTTTATGAGCCATTGTCTTAAGGTTTTATTTTATTAATAATAACGAAATTATTTCTCAATTCCGCCGTCTAATCTGTCTTGTAATTCTTTAAGTTCATCCCACTTACCTTCAGCAGCTAAAGCCGCTTGTTTTGGCCAAGTGTCAGTCACAATGTGAGCTAATCTTGAACTTGCATCTGTTAACACAGTGCTTAATGCTTCAGGTGTTGCCTTTGCAATTTTAGCAAAAGTTTCAAATCCTGCATTTACCAAAGCTTCAGCAGCTTTTGGTCCAGCACCTTCAATTTTCTTTAAATCGTCTGCTTTAGCAGTTGATTTTTTAGGAGCTGCTTTTGTAGCCTCTTCCTTTTTAGCTGGTGCAGCTTTTTCAGCTTTCACTGTTTTCTCTGCTTTAGCTGGTTTTGCTTTTTCGGTTTTTTCAGCTTTTTTGCCTCCCGACGCTGCAATGCTCTCAATTACGATTTCCGTTAAAGATTGTCTGTGTCCGTTTTTTACACGGTAACCTTTACGTCTTTTCTTTTTGAAAACAATAACTTTATCACCTTTAAGGTGCTTTAATACTTTTGCTCCTACTAGAGCTCCGGTTATAGCTGGGGCGCCTACAGTTATATTGTCACCATCTGCAATTAAAAGAACGTTATCGAAAGAAACTTCCTTACCTTCTTCTGTTGCTAAACGATTAACAAAAACTCTTTGGTCTTTTTCAACTTTAAATTGATGCCCTGCTATCTCTACAATTGCGTACATAGCGTAACGTTTTTATTAAATTAGTTTATTAATCTGCTAACCTCACGGAAAGCGGATGCAAATATACTGCTAAATAATTAAACTACAAACGTTTTGTTTAAATTACGAAATATTCCAGCTTTTTTTGAAATACTGCATCACCGTAAATGCCGAAATTACGGTTGTGGCCACACCCATTATGCCAACAACAAAGGTCATAACACCAACACTAACTGGCGCGCCAAAGTCTATAAAAGACAAAACTTGTGATACAAAATCGCTATTAATTTCGGTTATGTAAAGTAAAAAGAAAAATGTAAAAACAACAGTAGCAACAAAACCTGTTATTAAACCTGCTACAAAGCCATTAGAGTATGTGAATTTATCGCCTTGCTCCAGTTTATAATAACGAACGGTTTCAAAAATCCCGAAAGCCGTAATAACCGCATTTAAAAAACTAAAAACCGGATTTGTATGTTTATCTATTAGTGCTAGAATTAAAAAGTAAGCAATTAATACAGCACTGGTAATAAGGCCAAACCTTACTGGTAAGATTACGTTTTTCATATATCAATATTTTTTCGGTTCTTAAATTTCGTGAAAATTTATGGCAAATAATAATTTGTTTATGTTTTTTTATCTAAGGTTATAAAAGCAATAAGTATTTCTTATTTTTGAAACATTGTAACATATTGAATACATAACAGACATATTACATGTCATTTAACAAAAACAAAAACACATGAAAAAAGGATTATTAACTTTTTCTGCATGTTTGCTAGCCATTATTACTAGTGTTGCACAAGAAGTGAAATTTGAAGAATTTGATTTAGATAATGGATTACACGTTATTCTGCATCAAGACAATACCGCACCTGTAGTTTCTACTTCGGTGATGTATGACGTAGGCGGAAAAGATGGAGACAGAAGCCGTACTGGATTTGCTCACTTTTTTGAGCATTTATTATTTGAAGGCTCTGAAAATATTGGTCGTGGTGAATTCATGAAAATTATTCCAGCTAATGGTGGAACGTTTAATGCCAATACATCACAAGACAGAACCTATTATTATGAAATATTTCCTTCTAACAAATTAGAATTGGGCCTATGGTTAGAATCTGAACGTATGCTACACCCTGTTATTGATCAAGTTGGTGTGGACACACAAAATGAGGTTGTAAAGGAAGAAAGACGTCAAAGTTTTGACAACAGACCTTACGGACAAATTTTAAATACTATTGGCGAAAACTTATTTGTGTTACATCCATACAAAGATTCCAATATTGGCGAGATGGCCCATTTAGATGCAGCTACTCTTGAAGAGTTTATGGCGTTTTTTGATAAATATTACGTTCCTAATAATGCCGTTTTAGTTGTTGCTGGAGATATTGATATTGCCAAAACCAAAGGATTAGTAAAAGATTATTTTGGAGCCGTAAAAAAAGGTCCAGACGTTGTACGTAACTTCCC
Source organism: Bizionia sp. M204 (assembly GCF_023205095.1). Taxonomy (GTDB): domain Bacteria; phylum Bacteroidota; class Bacteroidia; order Flavobacteriales; family Flavobacteriaceae; genus Algorimicrobium; species Algorimicrobium hallyeonense. The sequence goes on from NZ_CP046242.1 coordinate 2,491,740, forward strand.
GACTGAAGCACCAATTACTAAAACTGTTAAAGCTACTACATACGACAAGAACATTCAAACACCAGCAATTATTGCAGCGTATAGAGGCCCAGGAATGGCTACTAAAGACGCACGTGTATTGGATATGATTTCGTCATATTTAAGTGGTGGTAAGAGTTCGGTATTATATAAAAAATTAGTAGATGAGCAAAAACAAGCATTAACTGTTCAAGCCATAAACCTTCCTCAAGTTGACTATAATATTTTTGCGTTATTCGCTTTACCATTAGGTGACCAAGTAACTATTCAAACTTTATTATCGGAAATGGATGAGGAAATTGTAAAAATTCAAAATGAATTAATTTCAGAACGCGATTATCAAAAACTTCAAAATCAGTTTGAAAATCAGTTTGTAAATTCTAACTCTAGTATTTCTGGAATTGCTAATTCATTAGCTACTTATTATTTATTATATGGTGATGTAAACTTAATTAATAATGAAATAGACATTTACCGTTCTATTACTAGAGAAGATATCCAAAACGTTGCTAAAAAGTACTTAAATCCAAACCAACGCGTAGAAATAGATTACTTACCAAAAAAAGACGATCAATAAGATGAATACATATACTATAAAAATGAAACTATCTGCTTTTGTTGTCCTGTTCTTTATCGCTCTAAGCGTTTCAGCTCAAATAGACCGATCTAAACAACCAAAAGCTGGACCAGCTCCAAAAATTACTTTAGAGGAACCTGGCGAATTTGAATTGAAAAACGGCTTAAAAGTTTTAGTTGTTGAAAACCATAAATTACCACGTGTTTCCTATTCATTACGAATAGATAACAGCCCCATTTTTGAAGGTGATATTGCTGGTGTAACTAGCGTATTAGGCTCTATGTTAGGAAATGGAACAACATCCATTCCAAAAGATGCCTTTAATGAAGAAATTGACTTTTTAGGTGCTAGTCTTAATTTAGGTTTTGGAAGCGGTTTTGCTAGTTCATTAACGCAATATTCAGAACGTATTATGGAATTAATGGCAGATGCTGTTATTAATCCATTATTAACAGAAGAAGAGTTTGAAGCGGAAAAAACAAAGCTGATTGAAAACTTAAAAAATAGCGATAAAAACCCGGATGCTATTGCAGGTCGTGTTGGTAGTGCATTATCTTACGGAAAACTACATCCTTATGGCGAGTTTACAACCGAAGAAACAATTAAAAACATTACGTTTGATAATATTAAAGCCTATTACCAACAGTACATGAATCCTGACAACGCCTATTTAGTTGTTATTGGTGATGTTGATTTTAGAACCGTTGAGAAACAAGTAAAGAAATACTTTAAAGATTGGGAAACAGATGCTAGTGTATCCACTACAATTCCAAAAACAGCAGAAAGCTTACCAGTTCCTCAAATCAATTTTATTGATGTTCCTGGTGCAACACAGTCTAATATTTCTGTTACCAACAATGTTTCATTAAAAATGAGTGACTCTGATTATTTCTCGGCCTTAATTGCAAATGAAATACTTGGTGGTGGTGGCGAAGGTTATTTATTTTTAAACCTTCGTGAAAAGCACGGTTACACCTATGGTTCGTATTCCAGATTAGGTGCTAATCGCTATGGCATGTCTCGTTTTAGTACAACTGCCAAAGTTAGAAATACAGTTACAGATAGTGCCGTTGTGGAAACGCTTAAAGAAATTAAACGTATTAATAATGAACCTGTAGATGCAGAGGTATTGCGTAACGTAAAAGCTAAATACACTGGAAACTTTGTAATGGCTCTTGAACGTCCAGAAACTATTGCAAGTTATGCCTTGAATATTAAGTTAAACAACTTACCAAAAGATTTTTACGAAACGTATCTTCAAAAGATAAACGATGTAACTATTGAAGATGTACAAACAGCAGCAAAAAAATATATGCGACCTGAAAATGCGCGTGTTATTGTCGTTGGAAACGGAAGTGAAGTTCTTGAAAACCTTGAAAAAGTAGGCTTACCAATTCGCTATTATGATAAGTATGCGGATTTAACTACAAAACCAGAATACGAAATCGAAATGCCTGCGGACATGAATGCCAATAAAGTGCTTAACGCCTATATTGACGCTATTGGTGGCAAAGCAAATTTAGATAAGGTTAACTCGGTTTACATTACAGCTGAAGCAGAATTACAACCAGGTGTGGTAATTAATTTAGAAATGAAGAAAACCATAAAGAACCAATCATTACAACAAATAAGCGTTATGGGGCAAACGCAAAAACAAGTTTTAGATGGTACAGCTGGTTATTCGTTTGCGCAAGGTCAACGTAAAGATATGACGGAAGCCGAAGTTAAAGAAGCCCAGGTCGAGTCGTCTCCATTCCCTGAAGTAAACTATCTTAATGGTGGTGTTACTTTAGAGAAAATTGAAAAAATAGAAGGTGAAAATGCCTATAAAATTAAAGTTGACGAAAAAACTTCAGTGTATTACAGTGTTGAAACTGGCTTAAAAATCAAAGAAATAGAGGCTTCAGAAATGGGCCAATCTGCCACTTTCTTTAGTAACTATAAAGATGTGTCAGGTGTTAAATTTCCTTTTAAAATTTCGCAAACAATGGGTCCAAGAACAATTGACTTTATTGTATCAGAAATTAAAGTAAATGAAGATGTTTCAGATGCCGATTTCGAATAATTAAACATTAAACATTATATTTTAAAAGCCTGGAGGACACTTCGGGCTTTTATTTTTTTCGCTTATGAGATAAATACACACCTAGTAAAACAATAAGCGAACCTAAACCTTGCCATAAACTAAAGCCTTCACCATCCAAAACACCCCAAACCAATGCAATAATAGGCATCAAATAAGTGACTGAAGACGCAAAAACTGGCGTAGACATTTGAACCAGTTTATTAAATAGCACTTTTGCCAAAGCCGTCCCAAAAAAGGATAAAATGATGACATAAACCAATGCCATTTTTAAATTTGGATTGGATAAAGTTTCCGTGGTGAAAAAATCTGCAAAAAATAAAGTTATTAAAGCAGGAATAGTAATAACCGCATAATTTCCGGCTGCAATAGCTAAGGGTTTCACATCTTGTAAATAGCGTTTAATAATATTCACATTAGCCGCATACATTACTGTTGAAATTATAACAAAACCAGCATATAAATAGTTTTGTTCCGGATTTAGCTCGGCACCTTTTAAAATAAGGATAGCCGTTCCAACAAACCCAATTATCACACCTAAAATTTGACGCTTGGTTGATGCTATTTTAAAAACAGCAAACCCTAATAAAATAGTATTCAATGGCACCAATGAATTTAAAATAGATGCTACAGCACTATCAATTTCAGTTTCTGCAATTGCGAATAGAAAAGCGGGGAAAAAAGATCCTAAAAAACCCGATGCACCAATCCATTTCCATTGGCGTTTATCAATGGTTTTAAGCTTATTAAAACCTACAGCAAGCAAGAAAATTCCTGTAATTATGGTTCTAACAGCACCTAATTGATACGGTGTAAGTCCTAAAAGTGATTTTTTAATGAGAATAAATGATGTACCCCAAATCACGGAAAGCACGACTAAATATAACCACTTACTACTAATTTGCTTCATACAAAAACGGTTCAAGGCACAAAATTCCAATTTTAAATGCAATAAATGGCAATATTTAGTAATTTTGTAATGAACTTAATTACAATTAAAATGAAAACGTTAAAAAATATAGTGACACTTGTTGTACTAGCTTTAGTATTTGCAAGTTGTAAAAATGAAACAGCACCAGAAGTGGTAACGGTTGAAACAGAAACTACCGAAGTAGCTGTGGCCGAATTAGATCCAAATGCGACATACGCAAAAGCAGAATTTACTATAGAAGGGATGACGTGTGCTATGGGTTGTGCAAAAACGATTGAAAAGAAAATGGCTAAAATGGACGGTGTAAAATCGGCTAAAGTTGATTTTGATACACGTTTAGCAATGGTAGAATACGATGAGGCTAAAGTTAATGCTATGTCTTTAGAAGAAGTTGTAAAGAAAGCTGGTGATGTATATTCTGTAAAAGATATGAAAACTGTTGATAGTTTTGATTCTGAAGCTACACCAGATGCTGCTGACAAAAAAGCTTGCGATAAAGATTGTAAAAAAGCATGTTGTGCAGATAAAACAGAAGCCGAAAAAACAGCTTGTGCTGAAGACTGTAAAATGGCATGTTGTGCAGATAAAGCGAAGGCTTAATTACAATTTTATAATATCAAAAAGCCACTCAAATGAGTGGCTTTTTTTATTTCCAGGTTACGGTTTCCATAATATGTTGGATATCCTTTTGCAAATATTTTGCTGCAGGTAAAATAGAATCGAAATTAGGTTTTGCATAAAAATATAAGGATCCTGTTAAAAAATGACTGGTACTGTCCGTTACATAAAACTGGGATTGTGATGCTGCATTACCGCCAACTTCATAAAACATGCCGTAAACCTTTCGCTCTTTATTCTCGTAAAGTTGCTCCGCAATCTCATCTGCCTTTACGGTATGCTCTTGTGTAAATCCTTGCGCATCTTTAAGCAAGGTTAATAACCGTTCTTTATTATTGTTAATTGGTTTATAGGTTAAATAAATGGTGCCCTTTAATGCAGGATACATTAAATCTATTCCATAGCTACCAGAATCATTTCCAATAGTTCTTGCCTTAATTTCCGCGGCTAATTCATTTTTTTCAAAAGTAAACGGAAAACCGGCTTCTAACCTTTTATAGTCAGCTTTAGGATATTCCAATCGTAAATGTGCTGCAGGCTTTGGCAAGGTATCATTACCACATGCGCTTATAGTTATTGCTAGAATTATGATTATAACACTTTTAAACTTCATTTGTTTTAAATTAAATAAGATAAATTTAAGGAATAGTTACCTTTACACGAGTAATCCGTTTTTTATCTAAAGCTTCTATTATAAAAACGTAATTTCCGAAATATATTTTACTGCCCTGTTTGGGAAAACTTTTTGAGAATTCTAAAATAAAGCCAGCCAAGGTTTCCGCTTCCCCTTTTTCGTCTTCAAATAAGCTGTTATCTTCAACTTTTACAATTTTATAAAAATCCTTTAAAGCTGTTTTACCTTCAAAAACATAATTATTATTATCTAGTTTGGAGTAAATTAAGTCTTCATCATCAAACTCATCGCTAATATCACCCACAATTTCCTCAATAATATCTTCTAAAGAAATTAATCCCGAGGTGCCACCATATTCATCAACTACAACAGCCAAGTGCACTTTCTTTTCTTGAAATTCCACCATTAAATCGTCCAACTTTTTATTTTCTGGAACAAAAAATGGCTCCCGTAACAAGCTGGTCCAATCAAATTGCTTTCGGTCTAAAAATGGTAATAAATCTTTTACATAGAGAATCCCTTTTATTTTATCAATATTTTCCTCAAAAACAGGGATTCGGGAATAACCATTACTCACAATTTCTGGAATAATTTCTAAATATTTCTGGTTGACATTTAATGCAAAAATATCAATACGTGGTCTCATAACCTGCTTGGTATCTGTATTCCCGAAGGATACAATACCTTTTAAAATTTTGTGTTCTTCTTTGGTGGTATCTGCCTCGCTTGTTAAATCCAAGGCTTGCGATAGTTGATCTACACTTAAATTAGATTTCTGCTTACCTAATTTACTGTGAATTCCTAACGTGATACTGCGCATTGGCAAGCTCAATGGTGAAAAAATTACATCTAAAACTCGTAATGGATAAGCCATAAAAATGGCGAATTTCATTCGGTTTCTACTTGCGTAAATTTTCGGTAAAATTTCACCAAATAGTAAAATTAAAAAAGTGATAACAACCACTTCTACCAAAAACTTTACAATCGGTATTTGAATGCTTTTAAAGATAAATTGCCCCAAATAGGCAAAGAGAATTACTATACCAATATTAATGAAGTTGTTGGCCACCAAAATAGTTGCCAACAGTTTTTTAGGACGCTCCAATAGCTTAACAATAATATTGACAGCTGTTGTGTTTGTTTGCGATTCGTCTTCAATATCGGTTCTGGTTAATGAAAACAATGCTACTTCTGCTCCTGAAATTAAGGCGGAACAAAGCAATAACACAAATAGGAGTGCTATTCCTAAAAATATGGAATAATCAACGGAGATAATTAACGATAAAAAACTGGGAGGTTCTAGGTCCAATGATAGTTGGTTTTAATGACGTTTAAAATGGCAAATCGTCTTCCGGCATATCTACTTCCGGCTTGGGAGTAATAGGCTCTTGACGTGGTTGTGCACTTTGTGTTTGTTGTTGTTGTGGCTGACTGGATGGCGAACTTCCACTTTCGCCTTTGGTTGTTAAAAACGTAAAATCTGTACATTGTATTTCAGTAGAGTACCGATCATTTCCTGTATCATCTTGCCATTTTCTTGTTTTTATACGACCTTCAATATATACTTTATCGCCTTTGCTTAAATATTTTTCGCAAACTTCAGCGGCTTTATTTCTAACTACAATATTGTGCCATTCGGTGTTTGTTACACGTTCATTGGTTTGTTTACTGGTATACGTCTCGTTTGTAGCCAACGGAAAACGGCCAATACAGCCACCACCTTCAAAGTAATGCATCTTTACTTCATCTCCCAAATGCCCAATTAGCATAACTTTATTTAATGTTCCTGACATGATTCTTTATTTATTTGGCAAAATTACGCTTTTGCTATTCATAAACTTAAATTTAGTAAAAAAATATGAGCTCCCTAAATTTCAGATTGAAAATTGAAAACATCAATAAAGTTTTTAATCAAAATAGGAACGGCATAGTTTTCAATTTCTGAAATGGGAATACCTATTTTTGGCAAATTGGTAGTTTGTATAATCCAAAACTTGGTATGTAAATGCTGATGTGACAATTTATGAATAATATCAACCGGATTATATAAGGTTACTTTCACAACCGAATCATCCGGATTTAATTGCTGTAAAAAATCGGCTTCATCTAAACTATGTTTAGATTCTAATAGCGGAAATTGATAGAGATTTTGCCAGATGCCTTTTCCTTTTCGCTTTTCTAGTATCGTATACCCACCATCCGTTACATAAACCAAAAAATTAAAGAACTTGTTTTTAGGTTTGTTGTTTTTAATTTTAACAGGCAGGACGTTTACCTCGTTTTCCCTAAACGCCACACAACTTTCTCTTAAAGGACAAACCGAACAGTCCGGACTACTAGGTTTGCATTGTATGGCGCCAAATTCCATGATGGCTTGATTAAAATTGGCTGGGTTTTTAGCATCAATAAGATCCATTGCCAAGGCTTTAAACACCTTGTTACCTTGCGTACTATTAATAGGAGTATGTATTCCATAAAATCTGGCAAGCACACGATATACATTACCGTCTACAACAGCAGCCACCTCATTAAAACAAAAGGAGGCAATGGCACTGGCTGTATAATCGCCAACTCCTTTTAGTTTTAGTAAATCCTTATAGGTATTAGGGAAATTTCCATGTAACTCATAAGCCACATACTTGGCTGTAGCATGTAAATTTCTAGCTCGTGAATAGTAACCCAATCCTTGCCAAAGTTTTAAAACAGCCTCTTCATGAGCATTTGCAAGATTGAAAACTGTAGGATATTGCGACACAAAGGCTTCGTAATAAGGCAGACCTTGCTTGATTTGGGTTTGTTGCAAAATAATTTCGGATAACCATATATAGTATGGGTTCTTGGTATTTCGCCACGGCAAATCACGCTTATTTATTGAATACCAATTTGTTAAAGTTTTTGTAAAATGCATTGAAGTAGGTTGCTAACGGCAAAAGTAAAGGTTTATATTCTTAAATTTTAATGAATTAGGTTTGAAATATTGAATTTTAAATTCCTATATTTGCATCCCTTATTAGATTAATAGCAAACAATAAAATAATTAACATGACAAAAGCTGATTTAGTAGCAAAAATTTCTGAAAAATTAGGAATTGAAAAAGGCGATGTACAGGCAACTGTTGAAACATTTATGGAGGAAGTGAAAACTTCATTAGAGAGTGGAGATAACGTTTATTTAAGAGGATTTGGTAGCTTTATTATTAAAACTAGAGCTGAAAAAACTGGAAGAAATATATCTAAAAATACAACTATCAAAATACCTGCTCATAATATTCCTGCATTTAAACCTGCAAAAGTATTTGTAGAAGGTGTTAAAACGAATGTTGACGTCAAGTAAAAACATTAAATTATTAACTTAAAACAAGTAACTTATGCCAAGTGGTAAAAAGAGAAAGAGACACAAGGTAGCAACGCATAAGCGTAAAAAAAGAAGACGCGCTAACCGTCACAAAAAGAAGAAGTAAGCTTAAAAAGTAGTTATTTAACTACTTTTTTGGTTTTTACAACAAAGAGTTCTTTGAAATTGAGTTTCGCTTTATATAAAGGTTTTATATATCGAGTTGCTCTTCGGATTTAAAAAAATCCTGTGAGATACCTTAACTATATTCCGTGTAAAAACGGATTATAGTTTGGGTGTTCTTTCTATTGTTTGTAATGAACAGTAGAAAAAATAGTATTAATCCATCTGTCATACCATTGGTATGGTAGATAAAAATTAACAAAATGGATAAAGAATTAATTATTCGGTCTGGTTCAGACGCTGTTGATTTTGCCTTATTAAAAGATGGAAGACTAGTTGAATTACAGAAAGATGAAGGCGGTAATAACTTTTCCGTTGGCGATGTGTTTATTGCCAAAATACGAAAAGCTGTTCCGGGTTTAAATGCTGCGTTTGTAAATGTAGGCTACGAAAAAGATGCCTTTTTACATTATCATGATTTAGGACCCAAACTCCCTTCCCTTTTAAAATTCACAAAACGTGTAAGCACAGGTAAACTAAAAGACTATTCTTTAAAGAATTTCCCATTTGAAAAAGATATTGATAAAGACGGCAAAATTACGGACGTTTTAAAATCAAATCAATCTACATTAGTACAAATAGTAAAAGAGCCAATTTCCACTAAAGGACCACGGATTAGTTCCGAGTTATCCATAGCTGGCAGATACATTGTTTTGGTGCCTTTTTCTGATCGTATTTCTATTTCACAAAAGATAGAGGACAAAGAAGAAAAAGACCGCTTAAAACGCCTTGTAAAGAGTATTACTCCCCAAGGTTTTGGCGTTATTGTTCGTACAGTAGCAGAAGGCAAAAAAGTAGCAGAGCTAGATAAAGATTTACAAAATTTGCTTGGTCGTTGGACCGCAATGTGTAAAAAACTAGACAAAGCACACCACCCAAGTAAGGTACTTGGCGAATTGAATAAAGCTTCATCAATATTACGTGATATTTTTAACGATACGTTTACCAATATCCATGTAGATGATGAAGAACTTTACATTCAAATTAAAGATTATGTGCAAGAAATTGCACCAAAAAAAGAATCAATTGTGAAATTATATCAATCCAATGTTCCCATTTTTGAGAAATTTGGTGTAGAAAGACAGATTAAAACATCCTTCGGGAAAACTGTTTCTATGTCCAAAGGCGCTTATTTGGTAATAGAACACACTGAAGCTTTACACGTTATTGATGTAAACAGTGGTAATCGTTCCAATAAAGCTAAAAATCAAGAGGATACAGCCTTGGAAGTTAATATGATATCTGCAACCGAAATTGCTAGACAACTTCGTTTACGTGATATGGGAGGCATTATCGTTATTGACTTCATTGATATGACGAAAGCAGAAAACAGAAAAACGCTTTACAATCATCTTCGTGATGAAATGAAAGATGACAGAGCGAAACACAAAATACTACCACCAAGTAAATTTGGTTTAGTACAAATTACAAGACAACGCGTACGTCCAGAAATGAACATTAAAACGCGAGAGGAAAATCCGGATTCCTTTAATGGAGCCGATGTTGAAGCACCAATAGGTATTGTGTCGAAAATTACTCACGATCTTGAACAATTATTAAAAAAAGACTATACAAAGGTGACCTTAAACACACATCCTTTTATAGCAGCCTTTTTAACCAAAGGTATTCCATCAATACGTTCAAAATGGTTTTTTGAACATAAAAAATGGGTCAAAATATTACCAAGAGATGCTTACACATACTTAGAGTACCACTTTTTTGATAAAGATGGTAAACAAATTAAATAATAACAAAGCTCCGAATTTTCTTCGGGGCTTTTTTTATGCGCAAACTTTAGGTACACTTAAAATAAAAAGCTTTTCGTATGAATTTTAATACCAGATGATGGTTGCATATTTACTAGTTGCATTACGGACTATAGGAAGCTAAATTTCAGTTTTACGCTTTAATTAAAGACCCTTTTATAATCTATAGTAAAATGCAAAAAATTGACATTAAACACGAAGAAAATAAAAAGCCTTGCTAAATTAATAGCAAGGCTTTTTTTTATAACTAATAATTAGTTTGCCTTATTCTTCAGAAGGATTTCCACTTACTATAATAAACTCTGAACGTCTATTTGTTTGATGTTCTGCTTCTGTACAATTAGATTTACAATCTACTTTAGGCTCATTTTCACCTTTTCCTACTCCAGAAATTCTGGAAGCATCTATACCTTTAGAGATTACATATTGGACGGTAGATTTAGCACGTCTGTCTGATAATCTTTCATTGTATGAAGCTGGACCTCTATTATCTGTGTGAGATTCTGCCAAAATAATCATATTTGGATATTTCTTCATAACAGATACTAATTTATCCAATTCAAATGCCCCTTGTTGTGTAATATTAGATTTATCAAAATCGAATAATATTGGATTCAATACAACACGATCTAGCACAATAATTTTATCAATAGGATTTAAATTAAGGAGCAATAACGCTTCCTTATCCTTACTCCCTGCAAAGCTAATTGTATTACTTTCATAGCCTTCTAATACACCGGCAATTTCCAAAGTTTTATCGCAAGAAACAGTGTATTCTACTTTACCATTAGCATCTGATGTTTGCGTTGAAACCACACGTCCTGCAGCATCTCTAATTTTAACAGAAACGCCCGCTAAAGGATTACTAGTATCATTATCTACTACGGTTGTAATTACATTTACATTACATGGTACTAGGCGTTTTATTGCATATATATCATCGCCACCTTTTCCTCCAGAACGATTAGAAGACACAAAGCCTTCTCCTGTTTCCTCGTTTACAGTGAACGCAAAGTCATCTACATTACTGTTTACGGGAACACCTACGTTTACAGCTTCACCCGCTTCTGACATATAAAATACGTCTAAACCACCTAGTCCTAAGTGACCATCTGAAGAGAAGTATAATGTTCCGTTAGAACTTGAAAATGGGAATTTTTCGTTTCCTTCTGTATTTACTTTGTCTCCTAAATTTACTGGTTCTCCAACTGTACCGTCTTCATTTACTGGTGCTTTGTACAGGTCAAATAATCCAAGACCTCCTGGCATATCTGATTGGAAATATAACGTTTTGCCATCTGCACTTAAAGCAGGACTATTTACATTGTAGCTAGAATTATTTAAAGAAAGCGACTCAACATTTCGCCATTTATCACCATCTCTATTTGCTTTGTATATATGTAGAACACTGAATTTTGTATTAGAGATTGAATCTTTTTCATATTCGCCTTCAAAGAAACTCTCACGCGCAAAATACATGGTATTTCCATCCGGACTAAATGTTACAGTCCCTTCATGGTATTTTGTATTAATATCTCCTTTTACGGGGTCAGCTTCTTGATATGTACCATCTGTAAGAATATTTGAAACGTAAACATCTAAAAATGGTTGGTCATTCCATCCGTAGTTACGTCTAGCATTATTTCTAGCTGTTGTAAAATACAATTGACTATTATAAACTGCGCCTCCAAAATCTGAATTTTCAGTATTAATTTCTAAATTTTGAATAGTATACTCTTTTGCTTTTTCCAATATTAATGGTAAATAATCAGGATTTGCTTTAAACGCTTTTGCACGGTCATCTCTTGGTTTTAATTGAGCAAAACGCGCCATTTGTGCATTGGCTTCTTGGTACTTTTCATTTGCTTTAAGCATTTGAGCGTATTTGTAAACCATTTCAGCATTATCTGATGATTCTAAAGCTTTGGCATACCAGCGTTCCGCTTCAACTGTATTGAAAATATTATAATTAGCTTCTCCTAATTGTGAATAGACATAGGTGTCTCCTTCGCCGTTTTCAACCAGTTTATTGTAACCTGCAATAGCTTGAACAAACTCGAATTTAGCAAAATGCTTATCAGCAGATTCCGTAGCTTTATTTTGAGCAGTCGCACTTAAACTACTCATGACTATAAGTGCTATAAATATTTTAATGTTTTTCATTATGTTTAGCTTAAGTGATTAGAAATAACGTGGTGAACGCGATACTTTTTTGGTGAAACTGAAATCGAAGTTAATAAATATCTCATGTGATGATGATGTTGCATAACTTAAATCTGATTGCACACTATCATAAGCATAACCAATTCTTAAATTAGGAGATACCATAAAGTTAATCATTCCCGTAAAAGAATCCTCTAAACGATATCCTGCTCCAATTTCCACAATATTAAACATGAAAAGGTTTGCATTTACATCAAAACTGATAGGCGCATCAAACGCCATTTTCATCATACCGTGAGGTTTTAATGCGAAATTATCAGATAAATTAAATACATACCCTGCTCCAGCAAATAAGTGTTGTGTTTCAGATCCAACTTTAACACCGTTTGTAGCATCTAAATGCACGGAGTTAAGCATATTTGGCATAGAAACCGACACATAATATTTGTTTGGTTTGTAGAAATAAACACCGGCACCCACGTTTGGTGTGGCGCCATCCACATCTTCTTGAAGGAAGGGATCATTCATATCTATGACGTCCAAATCCACCAATCCAACTTTGTGAAAGGTTGCACCTGCTTTAACACCAAAGGCTAATTTGTTATCACCTCCTAATGGTAAGGTATATGAGAAATCAGCATAGACGTTATTTTCTCTAACTGGTCCAATTTCATCATTAATAAAGGATAAACCGAGACCTACGCGCTTTCCAACTGGCGCACTAATAGAGAGTGTTCCAGTATTAGGCGAACCTTCTAACCCAACCCATTGGCTTCTGTAAAGAGCACCAATAGCAATTCCTTCAAAGGAACCGGCATAAGCTGGGTTTATCACGTTCATATTATACATATACTGCGTGTACTGCGGGTCTTGTTGTGCATGCATAAAGGATGCTGACAATAAGAATACGAAAATTATATATAGTTTTTTCATTATTAAATTTTGGTTGCGTTCGTTTACTTGTTGATATATACCCATGATGATTTCACTTTACCATTTTGATATTTCATGATATAATAATAAGTTCCTACCGGTAATTCATCACCGTTATCGGCAACTCCTCTAAACTGGTCTGTATAAATTCCATTTTTATGGCTAAATACTTTAACACCATGACGGTTGAATATTTCTAAACTACTCACATCATAACCACTTAGATCAAACGTATCGTTTACGCCATCATCATTTGGTGTGATAACCTGCGGAATAACCTGCACCAAACATTCATCTGTAATAAATGTTACTTCAGATGATACGGGACAAGGTCCAGTTGTAGTATACGCAATTGTATACGACGTGTTTGTTTCAGCATTTTGGACTTCTCCCGTTGTTACATTTATGGTTGCACCATCGTTTGGAATCGGGTTAAAAGTAAATGTACCTCCCGTATCTCCTAAAATACTTATAGTTGCTCCTTCGCATGATATTGCAACCACGCTAAATGAAGCGTCTTCTTCTGCCGGAATGGTTATTGTTTCCGATGCCGTTGTTGGACAAGTACCTACCGTGGTATATTCAACCGTATAACTACTTCCTGATACTACATTCATAATCTCACCTGAACCTGGGTCTATAGTTGCTCCATCTGTTGGTAAAGGATTAAATGTAAATGTTCCTCCTGTATCACCTGTTAGAACAGCGGTAGCACCATCACAATTTACTGTCATTGTAAATGAAGCATCACCTCCTGGCAGCACTGTTACTGTTTGTGTTTCTGTTTCTGCACAAACTCCAGACGTTGAATATACTACTGTATACGTAGTACCACCGGTACCATTCGAGATTTCTCCTGTGGTTGCATTTATAGTTGCACCATCCGTTGGTACTGGGTCGAAGGTAAATGTTCCTCCTGCGTCACCATCTATAGTTGCTACGGCTCCATCACAATTAGCAGTTAAGGTAAAGGATGCATCACCAACCGTTGGCAAGGTTATTGTTTCTGAAGTTGTTGCTTCACAACTAACATCACCTACTGTATACTCTATGGTATAAGAAGATCCAGGAACACCATTTGTAATTTCACCGGTATTCATGTCTAATACCGCACCATCCGTTGGTACTGGATTAAATGTGAATACACCACCTGAATCACCAGTTACATTGGCTGTTGCACCTGTACACGATGTTGTCATTTCAAATGCTGCATCTGCTATTAACGGAATACTTATTGTTTGCGTTGCTGTCTCTGGGCAGTCGCCTACTGTTGTGTATTCTACCGTGTAACTTGCACCTGCTACAACATTCGTAATTTCACCAGAAGCGGAATCAATGGTTGCACCATCGGTTGGCACTGGATTGAATGTGAATACACCTCCAGTATCTCCCGTTACAGTTGCTGTTGCACTTACGCAATCTGCTGAAAGCGTAAAAGATGGGTCGCTTGGTAATAATACGGTTACAGTTTCTGTTCTCGTAACAGGACAGGTTCCAGAAATAGTATATTCAACAGTATAGGTATTACCACTAACACCGTTAGAAATTTCACCTGTTGTACTGTCTATTGTTGCGCCATCTGCAGGTTCTGGATTAAAAACAAACGTACCTCCGCTATCACCATCAATTGTAGTAATAGCACCGTCACATGTTGCGGTTAATGTGAAGGAAGGATCTCCTGCCGCTGGCAATGTTATAATTTCCGTAACAATAGCCGGACAACCAGCCTCTCCTACTGTATATTGTACATTATAAGTTGTTCCAGAGGTACCATTAGTAATCTCTCCGGTTGTTGGGTCAATAATAGCGCCATCCGTAGGTTCTGGGTTGAAAGCAAATGTTCCACCTGTATCTCCAAGAATAGTAGCAGTTGCTCCCGTACAGTCTAAATCCATTTCAAATGTTCCATCAGCTGTAGAAAGGTTGGTGTAAGTAACCTCAACTTCATCTACAACAGTAGCTTGACCACCCGTACATAAATCATATGTTACTTCAAAGGTATAAGTTGAATTTTGAGTTGGAGACACTGTTACGGTGTCTTCTGTCCCAATTACATTTCCTGCAGGGTCTACCCATTGTAATGCGTAATTTGGAACTCCTGACGGTGAAAACCTCCAAGATTCTTCTTGCGTCACTGTCCAAACACCCGTATTTCTACCTGGAGGTGTTGTAGCAGCGGTATCATCAACATTTTGCAATCCAATAACAGCTCTACCACCGTTCCAAGACGTACAAGTTGGCTTGCTTAATACATGAATATCAATATTATTTGATGATTCGTGAAGTATGATTTGAGATGTAGAGGTGTTTGAATTACATTGGCTACCAAAATGACAAACAGCATTATAGTTTACAACAAACTGTCTATAAGGTGCAGAACCTAAGACTACATAATCTATACTACCACAAACCGAAGGGTCTATATCATGACCTACGCCGAAAATATTTGCTTCTGTAATCGTTGCGTTTGTAGCATTTGGCAAAGTATCTCCAGCACCAAGTGCCCATCCATTAAATCCACCTGCATTCTCTACCTCAAAACTAATAACACCATTAGAGCCAATAATTACCTGGTCATAAACACCACCATAGAAACAGAAATCAAATCCAAGTTCTAAAACGTCAGACCATGTATCATCAACGTTTATACTTGTTGGTGTTGCGCCATCCACTGGAGGTGTTGGACAGGTATCAATAGCGTTTATTTCATAATTATTCGTGTCTTGACCATATAAATGGAAGTTTCCTGATAGTGTAACTTCTGGCGTATTACAATCTACACCCGTATCATCACCGGCAAAAACAATAGAGCACGGATTTGGTGGTGGTGGACATATAAACGCTAATGGGTTACTTATAACTGTACAGTTAGGATCGTTTGTATTAGCAACTGTAACAACTACATTTGTACCAGCTGTATATGGACCAAAGTTTAAAATTCCTGTTTCTGTAACCACAACTGGAGCACTACCCTGATTATCAGTTAGTGTTAAGCTCGTTGCATCTCCTAAATCTGTAATATCTACTTCTACTTCAAAAACAGGGTTATTAGGATCTGTTATACAATCACCATTCACCACATCAAAACGTACCGTTTGTGGTAAACATGTTTGGCAATACACATCAAAATCCCAAGGTGTATAACCACTAGTTGAACAACTTCCGGAACCATCTGATTGAATGATTACGGTTAAGGTAGGTCCAGAGGTTGTAAAGGTTAAACCTGCTAAATTACCTGCGTTACCATATCCATTATAAAGTTCTGTACCATCCGAATCTAAAACAATTAATTCATCCCAAGTATTCTCAACCTGACCTGCGTTAAATTCTAATACTAACGGAAAACCTGTTGAACTTGCATAATTGAATTCGGTTGTATCATTTGCCGTGTAGCAATATGTTGTATTTAAAGGCACGCCAGATTCACAATCTACAATTTGGTTTGGATCTGGTCTTGTTGTAAAACTATATTCAGTACAATCTGCTGCCGAACCATTATCATTATAGGGTGTAATAGTTACATAAAAAGTTGTATCATAAGTTAACGTTCCTGGATCGTATGTTAAAACGTTACCAACATCAAAACTATCAAGGATATCAGTGCCTCCTGGAGTTGTGCCAATCGATAAGAAATAACCTGTAACGATAATAGAAGCTTGACTCCATGTTAAATCTGCATTTTCATCTACATCAACAGATGCATTTGCAGGTGCTAATAATACAGCATTACAATTAGGAACGGCTGTTGTATCAATACATGACACATCAAAATCCCATGGTGTTCTAGAGCCACTTTCACAACTTACAGAACCATCAGATTCATAGAACATTACTAATGAGTCTCCTGTAGAGTTTATTGATAACCCTGCTAAATCACCTCCATTATTACCTTCAAAAATGACCGTTCCATCGGCTTCTTCTATTCTAATATTATCACAACAAGATTCAATAGTTCCAGAGTTAAAGAACATATTTAAAGGGTTTCCATTTGAACTTTGGAAACTATATAACTCTATAAACGTGTTATTACCATTTTCATAACAGAAAACTGTATTAATTATTTCGGCATTCTCACAGTCTACAATTTGGAAAGGATCGTTTTTAACGGTAAAGCTTTCCTCTGTACAACCTGTTGCGTTTCCATTATCATTGTAAGGAATTATGGTTACATAATAAGTCGTTTCATACGTTAATGTTCCAGGGTCAAAGGTTAAAACATTTCCTACATCAACGCCATCTAAAACATCTGTTCCGCCTGGTGTAGTACCCATATTAATAATATAACCCGTAACAAAAACACTTGCTGGACTCCAAGTTAAATCGGCATTCTCATCTACACCAACCGCGCCGTTTAATGGAGCAGTCAGTTCAGCGTTACAATTTGGAACAACTGTAGTATCGACACAAGACACATCAAAATCCCATGGTGTTCTAGATCCACTTGCACAACTAACAGAACCATCAGCTTCGTAGAACATTACTAATCTATCTGTTATAGAAACAATAGATAATCCAGCTAAATCGCCTCCATTATTGCCTTCAAAAATAACAGTTCCATTCCCGTCTTGTATTCTAATATTATCACAGCAAGATTCAATAGTTCCTGAATTAAAGAACATGTTTAAAGGACTTCCGTCTGAACTTTGGAAACTAAAAATTTCCTGAAACGCATTATTCCCATTTTCGTAACAGAAAACCGTGTTTAAAATTTGATTTGCTGCACAATCAATAATCTGATTTGGATCTGGACGCACTGTAAAACTTTCCTCATTACAGTTTACCGCAGGTCCATTATCATTATAAGGCGTAATGGTTACATAATATGTTTGATCATAATCCAAGGTTCCTGGATCGTATGTTAAAACAGGACCTACATCCACATTATCTGCAATATCCGTTCCCCCAGGTGTAGTTCCCATAGTTACGGTATAACCCGTAACAAAAATGGTTGCAGGACTCCAGGTTAAATCCACATTTTCATTAACGCCAACTTCCCCATTTATTGGTGCTGTTAACGTAGCGTTACAATTTGGTATAGATGATGTATCAACACAGGCTACATCAAAATCCCAAGGATTGTTGGTACAGCTAATTCCGGAACCATCTGAAGTTACTCCTATTGTAATCGTATCGCCTGTTGATGTAAATATCAAACCGGCTAAATTCCCTCCGTTTCCGTAAGGAGTAGCTGCGTTTAAATTTGTAACACCGTCAGAATCTAAAACTATTAGTTCATCCCAGTTGTTTTCTGTACTACCAGAATTAAAAATCACCACTAAAGGCGAACCATCACTACTTACAAAACTAAATGTCGTTGTATCGTTATTTGTATAACAGAAAACCGTATTAATTGGAATTCCCGAACCACAATCTACCGGTGCATTTGGATCTGCTCCTGTTGTAAAAGATTGTACTGCACAACCTGTTGCGTCACCATTAGCATTAAAAGGCGTAATCGTTACATAATAAGTTGTTGAGTATTCTAAATCTGGTAAAGCAAAAGAAGTTGAAAGACCAACGCCTTGAGACGTCACGACATCATCTCCGCCTGGCGTAGTTCCCACCGCTAGGGTATAACCAGAAGGAATACCTGTAGCAGGTTGCCAACTTAAATCGGCTGTTATTGGAACTCCTGTTGCACCATTAGTTGGCGAAATTAAATTAGAACACGATGGTGGATCTACAACCACTTGTGATGCAGTAACATTATCTATATAGAAATAATAATTTCCAGAAAAATAAGTATTTTCAAATCTTAATTTGATATCAGAACCTGTAGGCACATTTGCGGCCGGTAGAACAAAACTTATATTAGCACAGGTATTTGCTGCCTGATGGTTAGAATCATCTATGGTACCCATATTGACCCATGTAGCTCCATTATTTGTGGAGTATTCCACATTGAGCTCTCCCCAACCAGGGTTAGTAGGATCGACAGCGGCTGACCAATCAACAATTTTATAATCAAAAGCTACTGTTAAATCTGTACCATTTGATTGACCAACTATATTAGGTGATATTAAATCATCTGTTAAGTTTTCTGGACTCAAATTGGCTCTTAAGGAAACAACACTACATGGTTGGAATACAGCTCCAGAGTAACCACTACCGGTCCATCCTGGAGGTAATGTAAGACCTGCATCGAAATTTTCAACTAATCCAATTTGGGAAAACCCACAAAAGGATATGATTCCAAAAAGAATTGAAAGGGTAATTTTTTTCATTGTTTAAATCTAAGTTAGTTAATCAATTGATTATCAACTTACAAATTAAAAACATACTCTTAATAGTTCCAGTTTTGAGGGGAAAAACAGACTATGTCAACTAATTTATAGTGTTGATCATTTCATAATATAATTTCTAAAATTATAAAAAAACTATGGCAAGAAATATTTAACATAAGGTTAATAGATTAAATACTTATTTTATCGGTGAATTGAAAAATACTTTAACGAAAAGCTGCAGTTCATCGATAATTTAACAGCTTTCTAAAAATTTAAGGCGCTGGATTTGGAAATATTTCATGAACAGCTTGAATAGAAGCTAACAAGCTGTCGTTTAATTCCATGTTAATACTATCAATATTCTCTTTTAGTTGATCCATATTGGTAGCGCCAATAATATTACTGGTTATAAAAGGTTGTTGTGTTACAAATGCCAAAGACATTTGCGCTAAACTTATGCGATTATCTTCCGCTATCTTTAAATAGTGCTTGGTTGCTTCGGTTGCTTGGTTACTACTGTAGCGCGCAAACCTTGAAAAAAGCTTTAAGCGTGCATTATCAGCAGCTTGATTTTTAATATATTTCCCTGATAACACGCCAAATGCCATGGGGGAATAAGCTAATAAACCTATATTCTCACGAATCGCTATTTCTGCCATATCACCTTCAAAAACACGGTTTAACAAGGAATAGGCATTTTGGATGGTAATCATTCTTGGTAAATTATGTTTTTTAGATTCTTCTAAAAAACGCATGGTTCCCCAAGCTTTTTCATTCGAAATTCCAACATGTCTTATTTTTCCAGATTTAATAAGACCTTGAAGCGTGTGTAAGATTTCATTAAAATTATCTTGCCACTGGTCTTCTAAATGGTGCTTGTAATCTCGAATCCCAAATGTATTAGTTTGGCGTTCTGGCCAATGCAATTGGTATAAATCTATATAATCTGTTTGTAAGCGCTTTAAACTCTGATTAACACCATCTACTAAAGCTTCTGGGCTAAATCCATTGGTTCTAATATGTGCTGTATAATCGCCAGGGCCAGCAATTTTAGAAGCTAATACAATCTTATCCCGATTTCCCGTTTTTTGAAACCAATTCCCAATGATACGTTCAGTTTCGGCATAGGTGCTTTGTTCCGCAGGAACTGGATATAGTTCGGCTGTATCAAAAAAATTAATTCCCTGATCCACCGCATAATCCATTTGCTCATGTCCTTCGGCTTGGGTATTTTGATTTCCCCAAGTCATAGTACCTAAACAGAGTTTACTAACTTTTATATCGGTTTGTGGTAAGGTTGTGTATTTCATCTTTAGTTCCTGTGAAAACAGGAGTCCTTTTTAATTAAACTTAATTTATTTGTCTATAAAAAACCTTTTAAAAATTTAAATGCTTATTAAGGCTTTCTTATTTTAGAGATTCCTGTATACGCAGAAATTGATTATATATCATTCAATAATTTAGAAATTTCATCCAATTTAGGTGTTAGAATCACTTCAATACGTCTGTTTTTAGCTTTACCTTCTGCTGTTTCATTACTTGCTATTGGCGCATATTCACCTCGGCCAGCAGCCGTTAAATTCTCTGGATTTATAGTAGCATTTTCACGTAATATATTTACAATAGCCGTTGCACGTTTGGTTGATAAATCCCAGTTGCCACTTAACTGACCATTTCCACTATACGGCACATTATCCGTATGACCTTCAATTAAAATGGCAATTTCCGGATTATCTGCCAATACAGAACCCAATTGGTTTACAGCTTGTTTCCCCTGTGTTCCAACGGCCCAACTTCCAGATTGAAATAATAATTTGTTTTCCATGGACACATACACTTTACCACCGCGTTGCTCAACGGTTAAACCTTTGCCTTCAAAATCCGTTAAGGCACTAGAAATAGCATCTTTTAAACGTTTCATATTGGCGTCTTTAGCAGCTATCATGCCTTCTAATTCTGCAACACGACTTGAGCGTTCTCCTAATTCTTTTTTCAACTTTTCTAAACGTGCATTTTCAGCAGCTAAAGCTTGTTCTTTAGCTTCCAATCTTGCTAATAATTCACGATTTTTTTTAGAGTTTTCAGCAATAGAAGCAGAACTATTTGTTTCCAGAGCGTCATAAGATGATTTCAAAACATCAAATTTAGATTTTAATCCATCGTAATCTTGTTGCAGTTTATCGCGTTGCGCAACGGTTTCATTATATTTTTTTTGAAGTGTTTCCAATTCATTCAACGCTTTGTTCTTTGCCGACGTCAAATCGTTATTATCCGCAGATAATTTACTATTCTGCTTTTTAAGTGTATTGTATTTACTTTCTAAATCTTTATATACTTTTGGAGACACACATGCTGTTGATAAGGCAAGCAAAAGAACCGATGCTATTAAATAATGTTTCATATGGTAATTTTTAAATTTGGGATTATTTTTCTAATTCTAATAAAATTGGACAGTGATCACTATGAACGGCATCCGTAAGGATAACGGCTCTTTTTATCTTTTCTTGTAAGGGTTCTGAAACCATAGCATAATCCAAACGCCAACCTTTGTTGTTTGCTCTGGAATTGGCACGATAACTCCACCAACTAAACACCTGTTTTTCAGGATGTAAATATCTGAATGAATCTATAAACCCGTTGTCTATAAAATTCCCCAACCATTCGCGTTCTTCTGGTAAAAATCCCGATACACCTTTCATTTTTGGATTATGAATATCAATTTCTTCATGACAGATATTATAATCGCCACATATAACAAGGTTTGGAATTTCTTTCCTTAAATTATCAATGTAGTAATGAAACATATCCATATAATCAAACTTATGCTGTAAACGTGCGTCATTAGTTCCAGATGGCAAATACAAACTCATCACGGAAACACCATTAAAATCAGCTCGAATATTCCGACCTTCAAAATCCATGGATTCTATTCCTGTTCCATATTCCACATGGTTTGGTTCGGTTTTACTTAATATAGCTACGCCACTATACCCTTTTTTTTGAGCCGAAAACCAATAGTGATAGGTATAACCAGCTTCTTCAAAAAGCTCCAAGTTTAATTGTTCTTTATTGGCTTTAATTTCTTGTAAACAGATAACATCTGGATCTGCAACAACTAACCAATCAATAAATCCTTTATTTAATGCGGCGCGAATACCGTTTACATTGTATGAAATAATCTTCATGAATCCCACTTTTTTTTAGCGCTAAAACTGCGCATTTATCGATGCTTTTAAAGGCATGCCGAATTAATTTCAGCTAAAATAAATAATGCGTTACTTTTACACTATTAATTTAATGCCGATTTAACAAAATCAATCAACAAAATAAATTCCTGATTCCACAGTTTTAGAAGGACATGAAATACTGTTTTACCTGTTTCGTTTTTTTTATCTGCTTTTGTGCTTTTGCGCAGGAGACAGATTCTAATTACAAATCAATAACAGTTGCAGTTAATGATTCCATAGTTATTGATAGTGTGAGTATTAATTCCAGTTTCTTTTCACTTAAAAAATTAGATGCGTCGTTTATTGATGAATCTTACTATGAAGTGGATTTTACCAAAGCCATTCTCAAACTCAAAAAACCCATTGAAGCAGATTCCATAGTCATCAATTACCTGTCATATCCTGAATTCTTAACAAAAACGTACCGCCAACTAGACGAGACTGTTATTTTGGCAAATACCAACAAGCAGCAACAATTATATAAGTTAAGTCAGCCAAGTGAAAAATCATCCTTCAAACCTTTTGACGGCCTAACAACAACCGGTAGTATTTCTCGAGGTGTGGTAATTGGAAACAACCAAAATTCGGTTTTAAACAGTGAATTAGATTTACAAATTACAGGTAAGTTAAATGATAAAGTATCACTTCGTGCATCCATTCAAGATGCCAATGTGCCACTTCAAGAATCGGGATATTCGCAACGCCTAGATGAGTTTGATCAGGTTTTTATTGAGTTGTTTAGTGATAATTGGAAAATTCGTGCTGGTGATGTTGATTTAGAAAACACCACGTCCTACTTTGGAAATTTCAGCAAGCGTGTTCAAGGTTTATCGGTAAACGCAAGATTAAATCATCCCGAATCTACCACCAACCTGTTTGCGGCTGGCGCTTTGGTACGTGGCCAATTTACAACCAGTCAATTTAATGCACAAGAAGGCAATCAAGGTCCTTATAAGTTAAAAGGCCCGAATGAAGAATTATACGTTTTAATCGTTTCTGGTAGTGAAACCGTTTATGTAAACGGGATTCCTTTGGAACGTGGCGAAAACAAAGATTATATTATTAATTATAATGCTGGCGAAATTATATTTAATCCAACCTTCCCCATTACTTCGGAAATGCGGATTACGGTGGATTACCAGTTTAGCGAACGTAATTATTCGCGATTAGTAGTTTATGGTGGTGGTAATTATGACAGCAAAAAGCTAAAACTTGGCGTGTCTATTTACAGCGAAAATGATTCTAAAAATAGCCCGCTGCAACAGAATCTTTCAGAAGAACAAGTAGAGATTTTAGTCAATGCTGGTGATGATAAAAGTTTAATGGTAGCGCCATCCAGCTCACCAGAAGCTTATAATGAAAACCGAATTTTATATAAAAAAGAAAGTATAAATGGTGTGGAGGCTTTTGTGTTTTCCAATAACCCAGACGACCAATTATTTAGCGTTCGGTTTACATTAGTTGGCGAAAACCAAGGAAATTATATTATTGATAACGAATTTAATGGCGAACAAATAAACGCCATTTCCACCATCTACAAATACGTGGAACCCATTGCTGGTGAACCACAAGGAAATTTTGAACCTATTATTCAGTTGGTTGCGCCTACCAAATTACAATTAGCCATTGTTAATGGTAGTTTTATTCCAACTGACAAAACCAATGTCGCTTTTGAATTGGCAGGAAGCAAAAACGACCTCAACTTATTTTCAGATCTTGATAATAACGATAATGATGGTTTTGCTGGTAAAATAAAAGTAGACCAAGCCATCATAAAAAAAGATAGTTTATGGAATTTAAATGCCATGGTGGACACAGATTATATTCAAGAAAATTTCCGTTCCATCCAACGTATTTACAATGCAGAATTTAATCGGGATTGGAATTTAGATCAAACAACCGGAAATCAAGCGGTCCAAGAACCAGGGAATCAGTTGTTTTTTAAAACAGGGTTGCGCACATTTCACGCTAAAAAAGGATTGGCAAGCTATCAATTTGAACATCTTAATTATGCCGATAATTTTAATGGAAATAGACATATTACCTTTGCCGATTTACGTTTATACAAATGGCATATACTTTCAAATTCCAGTTATTTAACAGCTAATTCTACAAATTCAACATCCAATTTTTTACGTTCTTTTAACCGTATTACCTATAGCTTAAATAAAGCTTGGGTTGGCACAAGATTAGCCATGGAGGACAATGAACAAAAAACTAAAATCACCAATGAGTATACTGCATTAAGTCAACGTTTTAAATCGTATGAAATCTTTTCAGGAATTGGGGATAGCACCAAAATATTTGCCGAAATTGGTTATAAATACCGAGTGAATGATAGCGTTAGGAGCGGAAACTTACAAAAAGTGAATACCTCAAACACCTTTTATATTGACTCCCGGATTATTCAAAATTCAAAAACCAATTTATCTATTTATGCCAATTACAGAACGTTAAAAGATGCTGAAAAAGAATCCAATGATGAAAACTCATTAAACTCCCGAATTATTTTCAGTCAGCGATTTTTTGAGCAACTTATTTATTGGAATACGGTTTTTGAAACGAATTCTGGAACGCTTCCGCAGCAGGAATTTACATACATTGAAGTGGAATCTGGACAAGGCGTTTACACGTGGATAGATTATAACAACAATGGCATTCAAGAATTAGAGGAGTTTGAAATCTCTCAATTCCCTGACGAGGCCGATTATATTCGGGTGCTTTTACCAAATCAAGTTTTTATAAAAACGCACCAAAATCGGTTGAGTCAACTACTTACACTTAATCCACAACAATGGATTAACAGTGAAGGCGGTTTTAAAAAATTCCTCTCCCGATTTCACAATCAAACCTCGTATTTAGTAGATAGAAAAGAAAGACGCTCTGGTAGCGATTTTAATTTAAATCCGTTTGAAGGTAAAGAAGCAGATCAATTAGCGCTGCAACTAAATTTCAGAAATATTTTATTTTTCAATCGTGGCAAACAACGTTACACCACGTCTTACACCTACTTAAGTAACAAATCACAAAACACCTTGTCTTTTGGTTTTATTGAAAACGATTTACAGAGTCACAAGCTGCAATTTACACACAAATTTGCCACAAGTTGGTTGGCTAATTTAGAATCGAGCTTTAATAACAATGTAAGTATTAGCGAGAATTATGCGAGTAAAAATTTCGATATAAATGAATCTAACATCACCCCGAAAATCTCCTACCTATTAAATGATAACACACGTTTTGATGTGTTTTATCAATATACAAGCAAAGAAAATACCATTGGTAATTTTGAAACATTGAAGCAGCAAAAATATGGTGCAGCTTTCACTTTTGCCAATTATCAAAAAGCAGCTATTAGTGGTGAGTTTAATTATTTTGACAATAATTTTTCTGGTAGTGTAAACACAGCCGTAGCTTACCAAATGATGGAAGGCTTACAACCTGGAAAAAATTATACGTGGAGTATTTTAGCACAAAAAAAACTGACTAGCTTTTTAGATTTGAACCTTACGTACTACGGCAGAAAAAGTGAAACAAGCAAAGTAATTCACACAGGAAACGTACAATTAAAGGCCTATTTTTAAGTCTTGTAACAGTTGTTACACAATAGCTCAAAAAATTTCGTACTTTTGTTTTGTATGCAAAAACTTGTTGCCATATCATTTTCATTTTTAGTTCTTTTTCAGAGCTTTAATATTTCTTTTGAAGATTTCTCGCGTTTTCGCGTCTTGCTAGATCATGCAGAATATCATCAAGAGCAGTATGGCGATTCATTTTTTGAATTTTTGGCAGAACATTATGGTGATGCCACATTCCATCCAGCAAGCTCTCACAAAGAGCATGAAGATTTACCATTCAAAGAACATCATCAAGCTTGTGTTCATAGCGCCATGGTTTTTACTTTAAATATTCAAGATTACCTCATTTCTCACGAGCCTTTTGTGGAAATCCCTATTAATTCGCATTACCAAGAATCCATTTCTTTATTTGAAAAACAAGCCGTTTTTCAACCACCCAAATTAGCATAATTCCGTTTTATCTTTTTTTAATCACTAGCAATCCTGCTTTGGATAGCTAGCAACTTTATTTAAAATGAATTATGTTAGAAAATATCATAAAATTCAGCTTAAAAAATAAGCTGATAATCCTATTGGGAGCTGCTGCAATCATTGGTTTTGGTGTGGTTTCGTTAACCCAAATATCAATTGGCGCCGTTCCAGACATTACCAATAACCAAGTACAGGTTATTACCACATCCCGAAATTTATCAACCCAAGATGTGGAACAATTTATTACCTATCCTGTAGAGCTTGAAATGGCCAATTTACCTGGTGTTCAAGAAATTCGTTCCGTTTCAAAATTCGGACTTTCAGTGGTTACCATTGTATTTGATGACGATTTAGGCACCTATTTACCGCGTCAACTGATTGCTGAAAAAATTAAATCAGCTTCCGAAAAAATCCCAGAAGGTTTTGGTTCACCGGAAATGGGTCCTATAACCACCGGTTTAGGTGAAATTTATCAATATATTTTAGATGTTAAACCTGAATTTAAAGACCAATACACCATTACCGATTTACGAAGCATTCAGGATTGGGTGGTTAAACGTCAATTATCAGGGATTCCTGGCGTTGTAGAAGTTAATACTTGGGGTGGATTTTTAAAGCAATATGAAGTTGCTATTAATCCGCAGAAATTAACCGCCATGCATATTTCCATTTCGTCTATTTATGAAGCTCTAGAAAAGAATAACAGTGTTGCTGGTGGTGGTTATATTGAAAAGACCAATAAAGCCTATTTCATTCGTGGCGAAGGCTTGGTGACGTCCTTAAAAGACATTGAAAACATTGTCGTAAAAAATGATGGCACACCAGTTTACATTAAAGATGTAGCGAAGGTTGGTTTTGGTCATGCTACCAGATTTGGTGCTATTACAGGAAATGGGGAAGGCGAAAAAGTACTTGGCCAAATAATGATGCTGAAAGGCGGAAATTCTAAAAAAATTATTGATGCCGTAAAGGAACGTGTAGCCAGTATTCAAAAAACACTTCCTGAAGGTGTTTATATTAATGGTTTTCTGGAGCGTAGTGAGCTCATAGATAAAACAACGTTTACCGTTGCCGAAAACTTAATTCTCGGATCACTAATTGTCATTTTTGTGGTGGTATTGCTTCTAGGAAATTGGCGATCTGGATTAGTGGTGGCTTCGGTTATTCCGTTGAGTTTACTCTTTGCCATTTCACTCATGAATATTTTTGGCGTGGATGCCAATTTAATGAGTTTAGGCGCTATTGATTTCGGTATCATCATTGATGGAGCCGTTATTATCGTGGAGTTTATTGCCTTTCAAATTACAGCTCAAAGTGCCAAGTTGAAAACGGTTACCAAAGAAGCTATTGATAGTATTACTTTAAAAAGTGCATCAAAAATGATGAATTCGGCCATATTCGGACAGCTCATTATTCTTATCGTTTTTATTCCAATTCTATCTTTAAGTGGTATTGAAGGCAAAATGTTTAAACCTATGGCTATGACCTTTAGTTTTGCTTTAATAGGCGCCATGATTTTATGTCTAACCTATGTACCTGTCGTTTCTTCGCTCTTTTTAAAACCAACCAATCCATCACCAAAAAACATTTCGGTTAGACTTATGAATAGCCTGACACGTTGGTATGAGCCAATTATAAATTGGGCTTTACATAGCAAGCGCGTCGTTATTGGTTTTGCTGTTGTACTCCTTATAGTAAGTATTGGCGTTTTTAATAAAATGGGTGGCGAATTTGTTCCCACTTTAGATGAAGGTGATTTTGTTATTCAACCGGTTTTAAAAACGGGAACATCTTTGGGTAAAACCATAGAGATAACCACTAAAATTGAAAGCATTCTTCTCGAAAATTTTCCTGAAGTAGACCAAGTTGTAAGTCGTATTGGTGCCGCCGAAGTTCCTACGGATCCCATGTCCATGGAACAAAGTGATGTTATTATTAAATTACATCCGAAAAAGACTTGGGTTTCTGCTTCCAGTAAAGACGAATTAGCGCAAAAATTTAAAGAAGCATTAGCTATTATTCCTAACATGGAAATCGAGTTTACGCAGCCTATTGAAATGCGTTTTAATGAGCTAATCACTGGTGTGCGTGCCGATGTGGCTATTAAAATTTTTGGAGACGATTTATCCATACTTGCCACCAAAGCCGAAGCCATAAAAACAGCCATTAGTGATGTGGAAGGTGCTTCTGATATTATTGTAGAAAAGGTAGAAGGTTTACCACAAATGAGCGTGAATTATAACCGTTTTAAAATAGCGCGTTATGGTCTCAATATTGCCGATTTAAATCAAATTGTTTCCATGGGATTTGCTGGTGATGTCGTCGGACAAGTTTTTGAAGGTGAAAAACGTTTTGATTTGGCCATTCGACTCGATGAAAAGAGCCGTCAGAACTTAAGCGACTTACAGAATTTGTATGTGGATATCCCTTCAGGTGGAAAAATTCCCTTAAGCGAGTTAGCCGATATTTCTTACACAACTGGACCAGCACAAATTTCCAGAGATGATACCAAACGACGCATTGTAATTGGTGTAAATGTTAGAAATAGAGATTTACAATCCGTTGTAAATGATATTCAAGCGCGTATTGCCTCAGATATTCAGTTACCAGTAGGATATAGTATAACGTATGGTGGTCAGTTTGAAAACCTACAAAGTGCAAAAGACCGATTATTGGTGGCCGTTCCTGTAGCGCTTGTTCTTATATTTATACTGCTCTATTTCGCTTTTAATTCTGTAAAAGATGCCTTGATGGTTTATTCCGCCATTCCATTGGCAGCCGTTGGTGGTGTTCTGCTATTATGGTTACGCGATTTACCGTTTAGTATTTCCGCTGGTGTTGGTTTTATAGCATTATTTGGTATTGCTGTTTTAAACGGTATTGTCCTTATTGAACATTTTAAAGAATTAAAATCTCAAGGTGTTACAGATATTGAAATACGTATAAAACGTGGAACAACGGAACGTTTACGTCCTGTTTTGCTTACCGCATCAGCAGCAGCTTTGGGTTTCTTACCTATGGCTATTTCTACCAATGCAGGAGCCGAAGTACAACGTCCTTTAGCCACAGTTGTTATTGGTGGTTTAGTAACAGCTACTATTCTAACCCTAGTAGTTCTCCCTGTTTTATACGCTTGGATTGAAGAAAAGAAAACACTAAAAATGAAGAAAAATCATATAACAACGCTAATCATTCTGTTCATTTCGTGGACCGGTTTTGCACAACAGAAACCACTAAACATTCAAGAAACTTATGAATTAGCTCTGAAAACCAATGCACAAATTAAAGCATCAGGTCTTCAAGCAGATGAAGTCGATGCGCGTATTTCAAGTGCCTTCGACTTTGATAAAACGGCTATTTATTATAGCTATGATCAAAGTAATTTAGGCGCAAATAATGAGCCGCTGAATGTGTTTGGTGTATCGCAAGATTTTTTATTTCCTACCCGGTATTTTGCCGAAAAACGCTTTAATCAAGCAGCTTATAGCTTAAAAATTTCTGAAAACAACATCCAACGTTTACAACTTAAACGTGATGTGTATGCTAGTTTTTATGAATTAAGTTACGCTAAAAATAAAGCGAAAACCTATGAATATTTAGATAGCTTGTACACCAAATTTGCTGAAAATGCGAAAAGGCGTTTTGAATTAGGTGAAACTAATTATTTGGAAATGCTAACTGCTGAATCCAAAGAAAAACAAATGGAAACGCGATTCCTTCAGGCGCAGCAAGAAGTTTTAGTGCAAATGGAACAACTAAAAAAAGTGGTTCAAATGGATACATTACAAATCGTTAGTGAACCACTAGAAAAATTGACATTAACAGCACTCTCAGTTTCTGAAGATAATCCTGGATTGCTTTATTTTGAAGAATCTAAAAATTACTTTCAAGCTTTAAAAAATAAAGAAAAGCAGGCTTTATTACCTGATATTTCGGCCGAGTATTTCGTTGGCTCCAACAGTGGTTTAAACTCCAATATTCAAGGGTATCAAATAGGATTAAAGATTCCGTTATTTTTCTCTGGAAATGCTGCACGCATTAAGGCGTCTAAAATTGCTGAAGGCGTGGTAAACATGCAGGAGGTCGATTATAAAATTAAACTTCAAGGTGAGTACCAACGCCTTTTAGCGCAATTGGAACAGCATCAAGCTGCTATTTCATATTATGAAACTCAAGGCAGTAATTTGCAGGAAGAAATTATAAAAACGGCCAACCGAACCTTTAAAGAAGGTGAAATCGATTTCTTTCAGTACATCCAAAGTATTGAAACCGCCAAAGACATGGAGTTGGAATACTTAAACAATTTAAACAGTTACAATCAAACTATAATCAAGTTAAATCATTTAACTTTATAATATTAATGAACATGAAACATATATATATACTACTTTTTTCCGTACTATTTATAGCTTGCGGCAATAGCGAGAAGGATTCCACAGACATTATAGAATCCGTTTCTCATGAGGACGAAATAAAACTTTCAGAAGCCCAATTTAATAGCGAATCCATGGTATTGGGAACGTTATCTGAACGCACATTTGATGAAACCGTAACTATAAATGGAACTATTGATGTACCACCTCATAATAAATCACGAGTCACCACGTATATGGCTGGCTATATTGTTAAAACACCTTTATTGGTAGGCGATCAGGTTAAAAAAGGGCAACTTTTGGTAACATTGGAAAACACGGAGTACATTGAGCTACAACAGCAGTTTTTAGAAATCGCCGAACAGTTAAACTATTTGAAAAATGAATATACGCGTCAGAAAACACTATTCGATGAAAATATTACTTCGGAAAAAAACTATTTAAAGGCTGAAAGTATGTACAAAAGCAATTTAGCTTTTTACAATGGAATAGAAAAAAAGTTACAGATGTTGAACATCAATCCGAGATCCGTTTTAGCCGGAAATATGTCGTCCACTATCAATATTTACGCTCCAATAAGTGGCCATGTAACCAAAGTAAATGTCAGCAATGGCACCTTTGTTTCGGCAAGCGATGAAATCATGGAAATTGTAGATGTAGATCATATTCATTTAGAACTTTCGGTATTTGAAAAGGATATTATGAAAATAAAGAAAGGTCAGGAAATCACCTTTACTATTCCCGAAGCCTCGGAAAAAACCTATAATGCGGATGTCCACTTGGTTGGAACTACTATAGATGATGCAACTAGACGTGTTCAAGTTCATGGACACATCGATGATGTGGAAGGAAACTTTATAATTGGTATGTTTGTGGAAGCTCAAATTCATATCAATGAAGTAAGCGCTTTGGCCTTGCCACATGAAGCGGTCATCCAGTTAAATGACAATTATTATGTACTGGTTTTAGAAGAAAAAACAACAAATGGTTATGTCTTTGAAAAAACAGAGGTACAAATAGGTAAGCAAACCGAGGATTTTATGGAGATTTTAAATCCTGAAACCCTATTAGAGAAACAAATAATAACGCACGGAACCTCTATGCTTCTCAATGAAAGCGAAGGTGGACACAGTCATTAATTAAAACACTATGGCAGATAAACACAACCATCAGCATACCCAAGCTATTTTTGGCAAAAACACGGAATTATACTTTTCAATGTTGTCCGGTTTGTTTCTGGCAATTGGATTTAGCTTGGATACATGGGCTAATTTAGAAACCTATTTACATCTAATTTGTTATATAATATCTTACGGTTTTGGTGGCTATTTCATTACGCAAGAAGCTTTTCAAAAAATTGGCAAAGGTCTTTTTGAAATTGATTTTCTAATGATTGTCGCAGCTATAGGTGCTGCTTATATTGGAAGTTGGGCAGAAGGTTCGCTTTTATTATTCCTATTTAGTTTAGGACATGCTCTCGAGCATTACGCCATGAACAAAGCCGAAAAATCTATAAAGGCTTTAGGAAATTTATCAGCGAAAACCGCTTTGTTAAAGAATAGAAATTCATTAAAAGAAATTCCCATTGAAGATTTAGAAGTAGGCGATATTATTGTGGTACAACCACATACTAAAATTGCAGCCGATGGCGTTATCATTAAAGGCATCAGTAGCATAAATCAAGCGCCAATTACTGGCGAAAGTATGCCCGTTGATAAAAGTCCCTTTCCTAAAGATCAAGAAATACCTAACTTTTCTGATATTGATAAAAGTCACATCGTTTTTTCTGGAACCATAAATGGGGATAGCGCCTTAGAAGTTCGCGTGCTAAAACTAACAAAGGATTCTACTGTTTCTCGACTCATTAGTTTGGTGAATGATGTAGAAACGCAGAAATCACCAACCCAAAGACGCACAAAAAAATTCGAAAAAATATATGTGCCAATCGTTATTCTTTTAGTGACTGTTTTATGTTTTGCATTTTTAGTAATTGATGAATCTTTTGAAACCAGTTTATATCGTGCCATTACGGTATTGGTAGCTGCCAGTCCTTGTGCTTTAGCCATTTCAACACCAAGTGCCGTTTTAAGTGGTATTGCACGCGCGGCCCAACGAGGCGTTTTAATAAAAGGTGGTAAAGCATTGGAGGATTTAGGAAGTGTTACAACCATTGCTTTTGATAAAACGGGGACATTAACCCAAGGTAAGCCGAGTTTAAAACAGGTGGTTGCTTTTAATGATTTTGACAAAAAAGAATTGCTACAATTACTTTATGAAGTGGAACGCTTGAGTAATCATCCATTAGCAAAAGCCATTGCAAAAGCTATAAAAGAACAAGAGCAATTAGAAGCTGCTAATTTAGCATCCAATATTAGTGCTATTCAAGGGAAAGGTATTGAAGCCCTTTATAAAAACGAACCAGTTTACATTGGTAATACCCGTTTAATGACCGATCAGCAATTTACCATTCCTAAAGCCGTTGAAACGCAATTTAATCAACAGTTGGAAGCTGGCGAAACCGTGATGCTTGTTGGTTATCAAAATCAGATCATTGGTTTAGTAAGTGTTATGGATGTTCCAAGAAAAACGGCAGCAAACACCCTACTTCGGCTTAAAAAAATTGGCATTAAAAATATGATTATGCTTACTGGTGATCATGAAAGTGTTGGAAAAGCCATTGCCAAACAAATTGGTTTGACTGAAAGTCGCGGTAATTTATTGCCTGAAGATAAGGTAGATGCCATGCGTTTATTAATAGAACGCGATGGGAAAGTCGCCATGGTTGGCGATGGTGTAAACGACGCACCCGCTATGGCATTAAGTACAGTAAGTATTGCTATGGGAGCAGCCGGAAGCGATGTCGCTCTAGAAACAGCTGATGTGGCTTTAATGTCCGACAAATTAGAAATGTTACCCTTTGCTATTGGATTAAGTCGTGCGTCCAAGCGGATTATAAATCAAAATATCTTTATCAGTTTGGGTGTGGTTGCCATCTTGGTGCCAGTTACCATATTAGGACTAACAAATATTGGACTTGCGGTATTATTTCATGAAGGCTCTACGGTTGTGGTTGTGATAAATGCCTTGCGTTTGTTGGCTTATAAGGAGGATTAGCAGGTTTATTCACAAATATTAAACTAATGTGAAATGAAAAACCCCAAGCAAATAATTACTTGGGATTTCTAATATCAAATAGACACCTGTTTTTACAGGTGTTGGTTACATTTTCATTAACCACTCTTTCACATCCACTTCTTTTTTAATAATATCGCGTAAATCGGAAATCTTAACGCGACTTTGCTCCATAGTGTCCCGATGACGAATAGTTACCGTTTGGTCCTCCAACGTGTCATGGTCTACTGTAATACAAAATGGAGTACCGTTGGCATCTTGACGTCTGTAGCGGCGTCCTACAGCATCTTTTTCGTCATAATCCATATTGAAATCCCATTTCAAATCATCAAAAATCTGACGGGCTATTTCTGGTAAACCATCTTTTTTAACCAATGGTAAAATAGCAGCTTTTACTGGTGCTAAAACGGCTGGCAATTTCAATACGGTTCTGGTTGTATTGTTGTCTAATTCTTCTTCTTCCAACGCATTGGAGAAAACAGCTAAAAACATACGATCTAAACCAATGGATGTTTCCAAAACATACGGGGTATAACTCGCATTATCTTCATGGTCAAAATACTGTAATTTTTTACCTGAAAATTCTTCGTGTTGTTTTAAATCGAAATCCGTACGAGAATGAATACCTTCCAATTCTTTAAATCCGAATGGGAATTTAAACTCAATATCTGTAGCAGCATCTGCGTAATGGGCTAATTTTTCATGATCGTGGAAACGGTAGTTGTCGGCTCCCATACCTAATGACAAATGCCATTTCATACGTGTTTCTTTCCAGTACTCAAACCATTCCATTTGTGTTCCTGGCTTAATGAAAAATTGCATTTCCATTTGTTCAAATTCACGCATTCTAAAAATAAATTGCCTTGCTACAATTTCATTTCTAAACGCTTTTCCAGTTTGGGCAATTCCAAACGGAATTTTCATACGACCCGATTTTTGAACATTTAAAAAGTTGACAAAAATTCCTTGCGCCGTTTCAGGACGTAAATATAAATCCATAGCATGTTCTGCCGATGCACCAAGTTTAGTTCCAAACATCAGATTAAATTGCTTAACGTCTGTCCAGTTTTTAGAACCTGTAAGTGGATCCGCAATTTCCAATTCTTCAATTAGTGCTTTAACATCTACTAAATCTTCAGCTTCTAAAGACTTCCCCATTCGCGTTAAAATGGTCTGAATCTTTTCAAAATAACCAACTACTCTTGGATTGGTACTTATAAATTCTTCTTTATTAAAAGCCTCACCAAAGCGTTTTTCAGCTTTTGCAACTTCTTTATCTATTTTTGATTCAATTTTTGCGCAATAATCTTCAATTAAAACATCGGCACGATAGCGTTTTTTAGAATCTTTGTTATCTATTAACGGATCATTAAACGCATCTACGTGTCCAGAGGCTTTCCATGTGGTTGGATGCATAAAAATGGAGGCGTCTATACCTACAATATTATCATGCATTTGTACCATGGCTTTCCACCAGTATTCGCGGATGTTCTTTTTAAGTTCTGCGCCATTTTGTGCGTAATCGTATACTGCACTTAGTCCGTCGTAGATTTCACTACTTTGGAATACGTAACCATACTCTTTTGCGTGAGAGATTACTTTCTTGAATTGATCGTCATTGTTTGCCATAGTGCAAAAATAGAAAACCGCTTCAACTAAATGAGCGGTTTTATGAAAAAAATAATAGGTTAATTAATTTAGTTTAATTTTTGAAGAACCAAGCACTTTATTATCATGAAAAACGGAAATTAAATAATCCCCTTTTTTTAGTGACTTTTCTTGATTAACATTAATTTTAGCACAAACAGCAATGTCATCATTCATATAATTTATAGCCGTTCTTCCGCTGTACGCAAGTATTTCTTGTCCAAATTCCATGACACCTCTACTAGACACAATAGTATTATCTGGGCCAATAATTTGAACATACAATTCTTTATTTCCTTTGGATGAAAATTCGTTTTTTAATACCGTAAAGCAAACTTCCATATTATCAGCTTGACGTGCTTTGGTCGTTTCTACGTTATATTCCAATGGACTGGTAATTATAGCTTTAACTTTTAGGTTATCGAGCGTTAGAGTTGAAATTCTATCAACAAAAGCCGTAAGTTCTAAATTTTGTTCTGTTAATGCTGCTATAGCTACCTGACTAGACTCCAATTTTAAGCTATTGGTTTTAGAAGCTTCATTTAAGGCTTCATTTTTATCTAAAAGGCGTGCAATTTTATTGAATAGTATTTTGCGCTCTTCAATGAGTGTAGCAATATCATCTTTATACTTTGTAATTAAAGGATAATCCGTTTTTACCAAGTTCAAAGAATCTAAAGTTGTTTCCAATTTAGATTTTGAAAGCTGCAACTGTGCTGTTAACTCGTTATTATCAACACGCTGAAAGTCGTGAAGTTTCATCATATTAGACAACTCACTCTGAACAAGTTTAATTTCTTGTTCCATGAATTCCTCTTGACTTTTTAATGTGTTGTAACTCGTTAAACCATACGACCCTAATACAACAATGGCTATTACCAACGATCCAATAATTAATTTGTAGTTAAATAATTGAGGGTTAACTATCATCTTAATTAAATTATGGGAGCAAATCTAAAATTAAAGATTGAAAATCAACTTTTTAATCGATAAACAGAAAATAAACTTGTTAAAGTTCTTGTTTAAGTAACAAATTGTTATGCCTTGATAAAACATTGTAATATATTTAGAATTAAATAATTAGTTTGTTTCATTCATTACTCGCTTTATTCTTTCCTAAAGTTTGTTATAGTTGCAATGGTTTGTTGCACGATAATGAACAATATGCTTGTACAGCTTGTAGGCACGATTTTCCAGTTACCAATTTTCATTTTAATCGGGATGATACCGTATTAAAGGTTTTCTATGGCCGCTTACCCATTGAAACTGCTACGGC
This sequence comes from Bizionia sp. M204, assembly GCF_023205095.1. Lineage (GTDB taxonomy): Bacteria > Bacteroidota > Bacteroidia > Flavobacteriales > Flavobacteriaceae > Algorimicrobium > Algorimicrobium hallyeonense. The sequence continues at coordinate 2,528,907 of NZ_CP046242.1, forward strand.
CCTATTGCGTTTTGAAAAGAAAGGAATTACCCAAAATTTACTTCACAACTTAAAATATAAAGGTTTTGAGGAAATAGGCGTTTTTTTAGGAGGCTGGCTTGGAGGTGAACTTCAAAGCCTTGCTGAATACCAAAATATTGATATAGTCATTCCGGTTCCATTACATAAAAACAAACTTCGGAAACGCGGTTATAATCAAGTCGCTAAATTTGGTCAGGAATTAGCTAAAAGTTTACACGCAGAGTACGTGGATGATGTTCTCGTAAAAGTTTCCAACACGAGCTCGCAGGTTACTAAAAACAGATTAACGCGTTGGTTAAATAATGTAGAGGTTTTTAACGTTATAAATGCTCATAAAATTCAAAACAAACACATACTTTTGGTAGACGACATTATAACCACAGGTGCCACCATGGAGGCTTGTGGAACTGTGTTATTAAAAAATGCGCAAGTTCGAATTAGCATTGCTACCATGGCAATAGCATAATGGATGTTTCGTTAATGATAAATATGTTGTTTATTTGCAAATAAAGAAAAGTAGGTATGCGTCAAGCGTTTTCTCAAATAATAATAGTTGTTTTAGTCGCTTTAGTAATTGCTAGTTGTGCCAATCGCGGTACTCCAAGTGGTGGCATAAAGGATATAATACCACCAAAAATTACCAAATCAGAACCTGAAAATTACACGACCAATTTCACAGGGAATGAAATAAAGATTTATTTCGACGAGTATGTCAAAATTAAAAATGTTTCCAAACAGCTTATTATTTCGCCTCCAATGGATCCTGCACCAGATATTATTCCGCTTTCTAGTGCTAGCAAGTATATAAAAATTACTATTAAAGATACATTAGCGCCAAATACAACTTACGCGTTTAACTTTGGAAATAGTATTGTAGATAACAATGAAGAAAATCCATATCCATTTTATAAATACGTGTTTTCAACAGGTAATTACATTGATTCACTTTCTGTAAAAGGAATTATTGTAGATGCTACTTTAAGAAAACCTGACGATTATATCTCGGTCATGTTATACGAAGCAGATTCTACTTTTACAGACTCTATCATTTTCAAGCAAAACCCAAGATACGTTACCAACACACTAGATAGTGCCACGACTTTTTCTCTGGAAAACTTAAAAGCCGGTAAATACAAACTGATAGCACTAAAAGATAATAACCAAGATTATAAATTTCAGCCTCAAACAGACAAAATAGCTTTTCATGAAGAATTTATAAACGTTCCTGTGGATTCCACGACGGCCTTTACTTTAAAATTATTTTCAGAAGATTTAGAACCAAAAATTATAAGACCTCGTTTAGTTTCTGGCGAAAAAATTGTTTTCCCTTATGAAGGCGATTATGAAAACATGCAAATTAAAACGATTGAAACCGTCCCTAATAATTTTGAATCTCGTATTACTAAAGATGCAAAAGCCGATTCTTTATATTACTGGTATAAACCACGACTACAAGCAGATTCACTTCAACTTAATGTTAGCAATTTAAATTACAATCAAAATTTTAATGTAAAAATAAGCGAGCAGAAACGGGACACCATGAATATTCAAGTCGAACCAAAAAGCCTTTTAAATTTTAATGATGAGTTTAAAATCACCAATGTTGTTCCTTTTACCAAATTTGAAAAAAGCAAAGTAACCATTTTGGATAAAGATTCGATTGCGGTTGATTATAACGTCAAGTTAGATTCGTTAACCAATAGCTATATTTTAAATTTTGAGAAAAAAGAAAGTGAAAAATACCAAATTCAATTATTGCCGGAGGCTATAACGGACTTTTTTGATAATAAAAACGATACATTAAACTATCAATTAAACACAAAAACGTATTCAGATTATGGGAATGCTCGTGTAATTTTACAAAACGCTACTTACCCTATTATTGCACAAATTACTGATGATAAAGGCGAAGTTATAGCCGAACAATATAGTGAAAAACCCGAGCCTATTGATTTTAGACATTTAAAACCGGGTATTTTCTATTTACGTGTTATTTATGATACCAATAAGAATAAAAAATACGATACTGGAAACTACCTTAAAAATACACAACCAGAACGCGTTAGCTATTATAAAGACAAACTAGATATTCGTTCCAATTTCGATAATATCTACACGTTTACATTATTTTAAATTGATCCCTATCGTTTAGGAATTTCAATTTATTTCTATAACGATTAATGTGGGTTTTATCTAAAGTTATAACCTCAATATGATCCTTATGAGGTCTGATAGGTGTAATATTATTTCCTAACACGTCATACACTGCTGAATGGCCTGAATATTCATTTTGGGCGTCATCCTCACCAATCCTATTTACTCCAATACAGTAACACATGTTTTCTATAGCACGTGCTTTTAATAAAGCATCCCAAGCAGCAACACGTGGTTTTGGCCAATTTGCCACATAAATTAAAGCATCGTAATCCGTTGTATTTCTAGCCCAAACGGGAAAGCGTAAATCATAACAAATTTGTAAGCAAATATTCCAATCTTTATAATTCACAATAACTTTTTCTTGCCCAGCCGTAAACACCTTGTCCTCGCCAACTAGGGTAAATGAATGACGTTTATCATAGGTTGTAATAGCACCATCAGGAAATGCAAAAACCATCCGATTATAAAATTTGTTGTTTTCTTCAATAACAAGACTTCCGGTAATGGCAGCTCCCGATTCCGCCGCTTGCTTCTGCATCCATCTTACGGATTTTCCATCCATACTTTCAGCAACTGCTTGTGCGTTCATGGTGAATCCTGTGGTAAACATTTCCGGAAGCACAATTACATCCACGGGTTGTTTAATACGTTGGATTTTTGTTTCAAAATGTCCTCTATTTGCTTTCGGATCTTCCCAAACTAAATGTGTTTGGATAATGGCTAGGTTCAATTCGTTACACATGTATTATAGTTTATTTAATGCCTTATCAGCTTTTTTCATTTGATTAGACAACTTATTTAATCTTTTTGTCCATTTTGCTTCCTCGTTAGGCGATAAATCTCCCTTCTTGCGAAGTCTATTATATTTTTTTTGAGCAGTATCTAAATTATTTTTAGCTTTTATATAATTCTTACGCGCTTTGGCTTCTGCCTTTAACTTTTTATCTAAAGCTTTGGCTTGTTTTTCAGCCTTTCTAGCTTCTTTCTGGACCTTTTCAGCCCGACTCCTAGCTTCTTTTAAAGCTCTTTGCTGTGAAGCTACTTCGGCTTCAGTCTCTAATTTTTTATTTAATTTTGTTACAATGTGGTCTTTTTCTTCAGCCGAAATTTTATCGGTCACCTCTTTTCCTTGATGATAAAACGTGTTTCCTTTTACTTCATATTTTTTTCCAGAATCTGTAATTATCTCATGTTTTGTCCAACAAGCACTTGCGCCAATCAACACAACCAAACACCATGTTTTTAAATATTTCATAACTTCTAATTTTTACATTAAAGGTTACACAATTTATGTTCAGTTTTACATTTCGAGTTACTTATTTATAAATAGTTTAACATATCATAATTTGTTTAAAATATCAGCTGCTTTTTTAAGAGTTTCGTCGGTTTTTGCAAAACAAAATCGCAGCACTTTATCATCTTTATTTTCCAAATTAAAAACGGATAACGGAATGGATGCTAAACCGTTTTCGACTGTTAATTTTTTGGCAAAGTCCACATCATGTTCATTCGTAATTTCAGCATAACCAAGCACCTGAAAATACGTTCCTTGAGCAGGTTTAAACCTAAAATTAGAATCCGCAATGAGATTTAAAAAATAGTCGCGTTTTTCCTGATAGAAATCGGCTAATTGCAAATAATGATTGGGTTCTTTTAAATAATCTGCCAATCCTTTTTGCATGGCGCTATTTACAGAAAAAACATTAAACTGATGCACTTTTTGAAATTCTTCCATCAATTGTTTTGGCGCACAGCAATACCCCATTTTCCAACCTGTATTGTGAAATGTTTTCCCAAACGAAGCCACAATAAAACTGCGCTGTTTTAAACCTGAAAACAAACAGACACTTTGGTGTTTTAAACCATCAAAAATCATATGCTCATACACCTCATCACTCAGTATCAAAATATTAGTGCCTTCGGTTAAAGCTTGAAGTTTCAACATATCATCTTTGGACAAAACCGTTCCACTTGGATTGTTCGGCGTGTTAATGATAATCATTTTTGTTTTGTCGGAAATTTGGTGTTTTACCTCATCCCAATTTATGGAATAACCAGGTGCTTCCAATTGAATAGCAACAGGTTTTCCGCCATTAATTGTAATTGCAGGTTCGTAACAATCATAAGCAGGTTTAAAAATAAGCACCTCATCACCTGCATGAATAAAGGCAGAAATAATAGTGTAAATAGCTTGGGTTGCTCCTGCTGTAACCGTTATTTCAGTTTCAGGATTATAACTGGTGTTATAAAGTAATTCGAATTTTTTAGAGATAGCTTCTCGCAATTCTAAATTCCCAGCCATTGGTGCATATTGATTAAAACCGGAATTCATAGCCTGACTGACTAAATCAATCAACTTCTGATCGCTTTTAAAATTTGGAAAGCCTTGTGATAGATTTATTGCACCATGTGTATGAGCTAAAGCACTCATCACGGAAAAAATACTGGTCTCAACCTGCGGGAAGTTTGGAAATATGTCTCATACTTGTAAATATAATAAGTTATGTGTTAACTTCTCCGTTCATACCCATTATAAATCGGGACACTAAAAATGCCTGAAAAAGGGAAGTAATAATGCAGAAGTAAAATAAGTAACCATAACTTTTTTATCTTTGAGGAATTCAAAATTTTTATACTATGAAATTAATTAGATTATTAGTTCTCTTTATTGTTTTTCAAGCATCAGCACAGCAAGGTGGTATGTGGATTCCTTCGCTTTTAGAAGGTATGAATGAAGACGAAATGACTGCTTTAGGCAGCAAATTAACTGCTAAAGACATTTATGATGTTAACAACTCCAGCCTTAAGGATGCTATTGGCCATTTTAATGGTGGTTGTACAAGCGAAGTGATTTCGGATCAAGGATTAATTCTAACCAATCACCATTGTGGATTTGGACAGATTCAATCGCATTCATCTTTAGAAAACGATTATTTAAAAGATGGTTTTTGGGCTATGAATCTGGAGGACGAATTACCAAATGATGGTCTTTATATTGAATTTATAGTACGTATTGAAGACGTGACAACGCAAGCACTAGACGGCGTAACGGATGCCATGACTGAAAGAGAAAAACAATCTACTATTGATAAAAACACCAATACATTACAAACTAAAGTGACTAAAGAGGCTTGGCAAGACACCAAAGTAAAGTCGTTTTACAAAGGAAATCAGTATTTTCTATTTGTAACGGAACGCTTTAATGACGTGCGTTTAGTTGGCGCACCTCCAACCAGCATTGGCAAATTTGGTAGTGATACTGATAACTGGGTATTTCCAAGACATACAGGTGATTTTGCTTTATTCAGAATTTATGCTGATAAAGATAATCGTCCAGCCGAATACAGTAAAGACAACGTACCTTACAAACCAAAACACCACTTACCAATTTCTTTAGATGGTGTTGAAGAGGGCGATTTTACTATGGTTTTCGGTTTCCCTGGAACAACGGATGAATATTTACCAGCTGTAGCTATTGAACATATTACCCAAGAATTTAATCCGAGTAATATTGCTATACGTGAAGCATCCTTAAAAGTAATTGATGCTGAAATGAAAGTGAATGATGATGTTCGGATAAAATATGCCTCTAAACAAGCACGTATTGCGAACGCTTGGAAAAAGTGGATTGGTGAAAATTTAGGTATTAAAAAGAGTAATGCCATTGCCGAACGTCGTGATTTTGAAGCAACCTTTACCAAAGCATTAAAAGAAAAAGGGCTAGAAGAAAAATACGGTCATATTCTACCAGATTTTGAGAGGTTATATAAAGATTTTGCAGAGGTAAATATTAAACGCAGAAATTTTATTGAAGTGTTTTTGGTGACTAATGAGTTAATGACCATGACGTTTAGAGCTTACCAAGTAGAGCAATCCTTACAACGCGATCCAGAAAGTATGGATAAAAATCGTGCTTATATAACAGGTGTTTTAGAAGGAATTCATAAAAATTACGATGTAAAAGTAGACAAAGGTGTGTTTGAGAATGTGATGCCTTTTTATTCAGATAATGTAAACGCTTCCATTTATGACACGACGGCATTTACGAATTTAGATTCGGCATTAGCACTTTTTGAAGGTACGGCAGATGATGTGATTAAAAAATTAAATAACGATGCCGCTTACAGCTATGCGAAACCGCTTATTGATGATTTTTTCAATAACCTGAATCCAGAATTCCAACAAAAAAACGATCCCATTACAGCGCTTCAAACGGAATACATGACGGCGCTTATGAAAGCCTTACCTAACGAACGCTACTTTCCAGATGCTAACGGAACATTGCGTGTTACCTATGGTCAAGTTAATGGTTATTCGCCAAGAGATGCCGTGTATTATAGTCCTGTGAGTTATTTAGATGGTGTGATTGAAAAGTATATTCCTGGCGATTATGAGTTTGATGTACCACAAAAATTAATCGATTTATACGAAGCAAAAGATTATGGTCAGTATGCTGATAGTAATGGAAAAGTACCCGTTTGCTTTTTAGGAACCAACCACACAACTGGTGGAAATTCTGGAAGTCCAGCTATTGATGCCCATGGAAATTTAGTGGGTTTAAATTTTGATCGCGTTTGGGAAGGTACCATGAGTGATATGAATTACGATCCAGAAATTTGCCGAAATATTATGGTCGATTTACGCTACGTTTTATTTATAGTTGATAAATATGCTGGTGCCAAACATTTAATTGATGAAATGACTTTGGTTCATCCAAAAAGTGGAAAAAGTAAATCTAAAAAGAAAAAACGTAAGAACTAAGTTGTTCAAATAAATAAAAAGTAAAGCCTTACAATCCTGAAATAATGGAATTGTGAGGCTTTTTTAGTATCTGAAAAAAATAAAATAGACCTAACAGGTTTCAAAAATCTGATAGGTCTTTCACATTAAATAATTTCCATTTTCTTCAATAAAAAACTCGCATTCATATTCTGGCAAATGCCTTTTTTGAATTTGTAATCGAAAAAGAGTTCGTCATTAATAATTTGCGCATCGAAATAGTAGTTTTTTACGGGCTCTAGTTCGGTTTCAATCGTGCATAAACTTAAGTCGTGAGTCGCAATAATCCCCGTGGCATTGGAAGCTACTAATTTCTCAACAAACTTTTTAGAACCAATGGCTTTATCAGTAGAATTGGTTCCTTTTAAAATTTCATCTAGAATAATAAAATACGGTTCCTCGTGAATAGCGTCTACAATAAATTTTAAGCGTGTTAATTCGGAAAAGAAATAACTACTATCATCCGTTAGCGAATCGCTGGTACGCATGCTTGTAATTAACTTAATGGGTTGGTAATTGCTTGAGGCAGCACAAACTGGTAAACCCACATTTGCCATAACAATATGTAAGGAAACCGTTCTTAAAAACGTACTCTTCCCTGCCATATTAGCACCAGTTACAATTAAAAACTCCTGGTTGTTTATGGTTAAATCACTAGCAACCCGTTTTTTAGCATCTAATAAAGGATGTCCTAAATGTTTTGCTTCAATGGTGGTTTCTTTAGTAACAATATTTGGAAATACATAATTTGGATGATTAAACCCATAATTCCCTAAACTATTATAGGCATCGAAAAAAGAAACCACTTCAAACCAATGTGCAACCGTTTCATGGTATTGGGCAATCCACTGCTCTACTTTATAACTATTTTTTAAATCGATTAGCAAAAAACCATTCCCTAAAAGTGCGGAAATAAAATTATTCCGATTATCTAAGGCATCTAAATGTTTAGAGAACTTGGCAAAAATTTCGGATGCTTTTTGATGTTTTAATTGAATTTGTTCTTGCTTATCTTTTAATAACCTAGAGGTAAATGTTTCCTGTTCTATCTGATTTAAAAGCGTTGCATACTGTCTAAAAGTGTCTTTTACTTTATCCGTATTACTAGCCAGATTGTTTATTTTCTTTAAGTAAACTCCTGTAATGGTTAGTCCTAAAAGCAACCATAATAACACAAAAATAGGTGCAATAACTTGAAGTACGGCAAGTCCTACAATTGCCAAAGAAGCTACGGTAAATACCAAGGGAAACCATGCCATCATTTTTGGTAGAAATATCTGGTGACTTTTTAACCACTCAATGATTTTTACAGCTGGTGTTTCCACATGAATCAATGATGCAACACCCGAAAAATGCTGACGCCAATCTGGTTTATCGGCTAATTCTTTGATGGCTTCTTGTCGAGATTTGACGTTGTCAATATCATTGGCATTTAAAGCGTTTGCAAGTGTTTTAGCACCTTCCTTAATAGAAGTTCTATTTATAAATTGAAAGAAGGACCCTTTCCCAAACAAATCGATATCTAAACTATAAAAGTGTGTTGGATTTTGAAACTCTAATCCATCTAATCGCTCATGAAAATTACCCGTAGCTATAGCCAATTCATCTTCGTTTATAGTCACTAAAGCTTTATGAAGGTTACGTTGGTATTTAATGTCGGTATATTTAGCAAGTGTAAAAATAAAGACTGAAGCCCCTACAACTCCTACTCCTAAAGCAACTTGCCAATTTTGAAACGTAAGACAAACGCCTAATACCGTTCCTAAAAAAATACCCAAACGCAACATGCTAAATGTAAAAAGCTTTTTATTAAACGTTTTTACAGCGGTTTGATAGTTTTCTAATTGTTTATTGTAATACGCGTTTGGTTGGTGTTTCATAGAAAAAATTAAACTTTTAGAATGTCATAGCATCTATCTGATAAAACATCCTAATAATGCTTTCTACAGCATTTTTATAAAATTCTGGATGGATATTTTCATAAACGTCTGTTGGCTGGTGGTAATCTTCATGATCTTCTACACCAAAATATAAAAACGGAATCTTTTTTAAATGAAAAGGCGCGTGATCCGAAGCAAACATCCAGTTTTGTTTTCCATCTGTTCCATCATGTCCAGCAATAACTGTTACACCTTCCGTTATTTTACGATCTGTATAAGCCGTTTCCAAGTGCGAATGGCTTTTAATTCCGGTAACATATAATTCTTGGTTTTCATTGCGCGATACCATATCCATATTGATATTAAGGATAATAGAGGTTATTGATACAATTGAATTATCTACAAAGTATTTAGACCCTTGAAGCCCTAATTCTTCGGCATCAAAAAAGGCTAAAATTACAGAGTGTTTTGGTGGATTATTTTTAAAAGATTCCGCAAAAGCAAATAAGGCACTGACTCCGGATGCATCATCATCTGCGCCATTATAAATTTGGCCATTTTTAATCCCTTCATGATCATAATGTGCCGTTAATACAATATATTTATCAGGATATTCCGTTCCTTTTATAGATCCAAGAATATTGACGCCATTATAGGATTTATTTCGACTCTCGAATGTAAAAGGCTGTTCAAAATTTGGAACTAAAGGTATAACTTCAAGTAATTCTAATTGCTTAATGATATACGCTTTTGCTTTGGTTGCTCCAGCTGTCCCCGTTCGTCTGCCTTCATAAGCATCAGATGATAATTCCTTAACATGATGGAGTAGATTGTCAGAATTAAAACTATAAGGTTGATTTATTTGCCCTGAAGACCTACAGGAATACAGTAAAACAAAGGCGGTTAACAGAATAAAATTAATGCGAGTCATTAGTATAAATTATAAGTATAAAGAAACAAAAAAATCCCAAGATTAAACTTGGGATTTTTTTGTTTTAATTAAAAATTTTTATCCTTTTAAACTTGCTTTTAAATACTCACGATTCATACGTGCAATATTCTCTAATGAAATTCCTTTAGGACATTCCACTTCACAGGCTCCGGTATTGGTACAGTTACCAAAACCTTCTTCATCCATTTGCTTAACCATGTTTAAAACACGATCTGTTGCTTCAATTTTACCTTGAGGTAATAAAGCAAACTGCGATACTTTAGCTCCCACAAATAACATAGCCGATGAGTTTTTACAGCTCGCTACACAGGCGCCACAACCAATACAAGTGGCTGAATCGAATGCAGTATCGGCATCGTGTTTGTTAACAGGAATAGCATTAGCATCAATGGTGTTTCCGGAGGTATTTACGGAAATAAATCCACCTGCATGTTGAATCCGATCAAAAGCAGACCTGTCAACCACTAGATCCTTAATTACAGGAAATGCTGTTGCTCTAAATGGTTCAATAACAATGGTGTCGCCATCTTTAAACATACGCATATGTAATTGACACGTAGTTACACCACGATCTGGACCATGGGCTTCCCCATTAATATATAATGAACACATTCCGCAAATTCCTTCACGACAATCGTGATCAAATTCTACAGGCTCATCACCTTTATTAATTAGACCTTCATTTAATACGTCTAACATTTCTAGGAAAGACATATCTGGAGAAATATCACTGATTGGATATTCAACCAATTTTCCTTTATCGTTAGCGTTTTTCTGACGCCATATTTTTAACGTTAAATTCATAGCTTTCCTTCTTATTTATAACTTCTTTCTTTCACTTCAATATTTTCGAAAACCAAATCTTCCTTGTGTAACAAAGCGTCTTTTGGTTCACCTTTATACTCCCAAGCTGAAACGTATTGGAATTCCTTTCTACGTTGTGCTTCACCTTCTTCGGTTTGATATTCTTCTCTAAAGTGTCCACCGGCAGATTCTTCACGTAAAAGCGCATCTTTAGCAAACAACTCACCTAGTTCTAGGAAATCGGCAACACGTAATGCTTTTGCAAGTTCTTCATTAAACTCTTCATTGGTTCCTGGTACGCGAACATCCTTCCAGAATTCTTTACGCAGCTCCGCAATCTCTACAATAGCAGATTTTAAATCTTCTGCATTACGAGCCATACCACATTTGTTCCACATAATTTTCCCTAAACGTTTGTGGAAATGGTCAACAGAATGCGTTCCGTTGTTAATAATTAAGTGTTCAATATTATCACGAACACTTTTTTCAGCTTCATCAAATGCTGCTGAATTTGTAGGAATTGGGCCTGTTCTAATATCATCCGCTAAATAATCGCCAATTGTATAAGGTAATACAAAATAACCATCTGCTAAACCTTGCATTAAAGCCGAGGCACCAAGCCTGTTAGCACCGTGATCTGAAAAGTTAGCTTCTCCAATGGCATATAATCCTGGTACGGTAGTTTGCAAATTATAATCTACCCAAATACCTCCCATGGTATAGTGAACGGCTGGATAAATCATCATTGGTGATTCGTATGGATTTTGATCAACAATTTTCTCATACATCTGGAACAAGTTACCATACTTGTTTTTTACTACCTCTTGCCCTAATTTTTTAACAAGTGCCTCATCATTTTCATCTAATCCTTTTACGTGGGCTTGCTCTTTTCCGTAGCGCATAAATGCAGATGCGAAATCTAAATAAACCGCTTCGCCCGTAGCATTTACACCATAACCAGCATCGCAACGCTCTTTAGCGGCACGCGATGCAACATCACGAGGCACTAAATTACCAAAGGCTGGATAACGACGTTCTAAATAATAATCACGATCGGCTTCTTCTAATTGTGTTGGTTTTAATTTTCCAGCACGAATAGCTTCAACGTCTTTTTTATGTTTAGGCACCCAAATACGTCCATCGTTTCGTAACGATTCGGACATTAGGGTTAATTTTGATTGATGATCTCCAGAAACAGGAATACAAGTTGGGTGAATTTGTGTGTAACATGGATTCGCAAAATAAGCACCACGCTTATGCGCTTTCCATGCGGCCGTTACATTAGAACCCATGGCATTTGTTGATAAAAAGAAAACGTTTCCATAACCTCCAGTTCCTAAAACAACAGCGTGCGCTGAATGACGTTCTATTTCACCGGTTACTAAATTACGTGCAATAATACCACGCGCTTTTCCGTCTACTACAACAACGTCTAACATTTCATGGCGACTGTACATTTTTACTTTACCACGACCAATTTGACGATTTAATGCCGAATAAGCTCCTAATAGTAATTGCTGACCTGTTTGACCAGCTGCATAAAATGTTCTGGAAACTAATACACCACCAAATGACCGGTTATCTAATAATCCTCCGTATTCACGTGCAAAAGGAACACCTTGTGCCACACATTGGTCAATAATATTAGCAGATACTTCAGCTAAACGATATACGTTAGCTTCACGCGAACGGTAATCCCCACCTTTAACCGTATCATAAAATAAACGGTAGGTTGAATCACCATCACCTTGATAATTTTTAGCGGCATTAATTCCGCCTTGTGCTGCTATAGAATGCGCACGTCTGGCAGAATCTTGAAAGCAAAAAGCTTTTACGTTATAACCCAATTCCGCTAACGTTGCCGCTGCTGAACCTCCAGCTAATCCAGTACCTACAACAATAACGTCTATTAAACGCTTGTTTGCTGGGTTAACCAGATTGATTGAGTTTTTATGATTAGTCCATTTATCTTTAAGTGGACCTTTTGGTATTTTAGAATCTAAAGCCATATTAGATATATTTTTTAGTGATTTAGGTGATGAAATAGCGCAATAAAAATAAATCCTAATGGAATACCTATTGCATATACTTTTGCAAAACCTTTTAATCCTCGTGTGTATTTGTTATTTGCTCCAATGGATTGGAAGGCGGACATAAAACCATGCAATAAATGCAATGCTAAAAACACAAACGCTAAACAGTAAGCTGCAACACGTAGTGGGTTTTCAAATTTATGAACCAGTTCTTCGTAGTATCTAAATCCTTCGCCATCGGCTAATAATCCAGACATATCTCCTTGGATATACTTGGTGTTAATTTCTGGAAACCAAAAATCGATAAAGTGAAGCACAATAAAAGCCAAAATAGCTGCTCCACTCCAAATCATGTTTCTACTCATCCATGATGAATTGGCGTTGCCATTATTTTTAGCATAACTAATTTTTCTAGCACTATTGTTTTTAATTTCTAGCACAAATCCCATTATAAAATGGAACATAACACCGAAAATTAAAATAGGTTGAAAAAGATACTGCACTAACCAGAAGGTTCCCATGAAGTGAGACACATCATTAAACGTATCAGAACTAAATACTGATAAGAGGTTTATAGCAAAATGCTGTAGTAAAAAAATCATTAGGAAGAGTGCCGAAAGTGCCATGGCAAATTTTCTTCCAATCGAAGAATTCAAAATTCCGCTCATTGTTGAAGTTTAATATTTATCAAACAAAGATACGTTTCAAATCAGTTTTAGACAAAATACAGACATTTATATTATCTATTTAGAATGATTTTAAACAGAAAAGCAAACCCGTTCAACTAATACTATCAAACGGGTTTAATATTTGTTAAAGCTTAATGTTAATCAATCATTGGAATCAAGCCACGTACACCCATATCCACTAACTGCTCTCCCGCTTGCGGTTCATATTTGCCATCGGCTGTAATTTCGGTCCACTCGAAACTATTATTTACAGAAAATGATAAGGTAACAACGACATCTTCGGTTTCATTTCCAGTAATGTTTAGTCCATTTTCAAATTTGCCTGTTACCACACAAGAACCCTGCGGAATTGGTGAGGAATCAAATAACGGATTTGGAACTGTTGTTGCTCCAGGTGGAGCCTGACCTTGAGATGTAAAACCTAAAGCTTCAAAAGCCCAAAAGCCTTGAAGTTTATTAGCATTAACCGGAAAAGTAACACCATTAAATGTTAAGTCTGGAATATATGTATTATACCCAACAAAACTTGCTAATGTTCCCGAATACTCATTTCCATCAGCCGCTAAAAAATTAATAGCGCCTTCTTGATATGCTAAAGATACGCGTACCCAACTATAACTACCTGCTGCAATTTCACTTAACGGAATGGTTACAAACGTTTCATTACTTCCGGCAAATTTAGCCTGACTGAAATCTATAGCTTTTTCACCTCCTAAATTCGTTGATGGCCCGTCGTAAACGATGGCTCCTTCTCCTAATAAGGTATTTGCTGTAGGTGCTAATTCAATATAATTTGAACTCATCCTTGCAAAATTTGGCGATTGTGCCGCATTTCCATTTGGAATAGTTGCTGGCTGACCCAAATTATTCAAGCGAATTTGATTTGGATCAAATTTGAATTTAATAACCAAATTGGCTTCTTCAGGTGCAGGATTTCTTATAGGCTCGTTTATAGATTCATTACTACAGGAAGTAATTCCTAGAAGAACGATGCACATAATTAGATTTAAAATTTTCATAATTTAATATTTGGGGTTAATAACGTAAACTTAATAAAAAAAGTATGTTTACTGTATGCTTACTTAACTTCAAAATCCACAATTTCCCCTGATACTTGAACACTATAAAGACCTTTTGGCAGGTAGTATGTATCGTTTTGCGCTTTCGGAATAGTTAAATCCGATTGTTGCTTCATCAGTGCTTTTCTGCCTTTTTCGGTTATCGACAAATCATAAGAAACATAATTGAAGCCTGCATCCAAATAAGCAGTAATACTATTTAGTAAATCGTTGTTTGCTGAACGAATTTCAATAGTGTGTTTTCCGGCATCCTTCACATAAACTTTAATACTAGTTTCTGGCACATAAGGCTCTAAGTATTGACTCCAAGAACTTCCCCATCGTGAGGAATAACGCATCGATTCCATAGGAAATACCGTTACATTTTTAGCCAATAAAGCAGCATTCACTTTTTGAAGCGGCTCAATATTGGCGATATATAAACTACGGCCATGAGTTCCTAATATTAAATCGTTAGCGTCTGGGTGAATAACTAAATCATGTACAGCAACAGCTGGCAAACCATTTGAAAAGGCTTCCCAATAATCACCTTGATTAAAGGACACATAAACGCCATTATCAGTCCCGACATATAAAATGTTTTCGTTTTTTGGATCTTCCTTAATCACATTTACAGGAGCCATAGGCATATTGGAAGCGATAGCTTTCCAAGTTTTTCCATAGTCATTTGACATATATATATAAGTGCTAAAGTCGTCCCAACGATAACCATTGAGTGCTACATAAACGCGTTCCTTTTTATGTTGAGATGCAATTACGCGTGACACCCATAAATCCTTTGGAAAACTATTAGAAATCAATTCCCAAGAACCACCAGCATTTGTAGATACCTGAACTAAACCATCATCACTTCCTGTATATATTAATCCAAAATTAAATGGCGATTCACTAATACTGGACAAGGTTCCATAGGCAACATTTCCTTTTTTACCGCCATTGGTTAAATCGGGGCTAATGGCTTGCCAAGTGTCACCTTGATTCATGGAACGCATGAGTTTATTGCCGCCCAAATACAAGATATCTTGATTATGTGGCGACAACAAGATTGGCGTTTGCCAATTAAAACGATAGGGGGTTTCGCCTAATTCATGCTTTGGCTGAATGTATTTTCGTTCGTTGGTTTTTCTGTTTATTCTGTAATAATTACCAAATTGATACCCTGTAAAAACGATATTAGAATTTCTACTATCTATTTGAATTTGCATACCGTCGCCACCCATAAGTTCTTCCCATGGATATTGCCCACTTTGATGCCAACCTTTGCTTTCTCTAGCATTATGAGGACCAACCCAAACCCCATTATCCTGCAAGCCACCATAAATATGGTAAGGTTTTTGGTTATCGACATTAATGGCATAAAATTGTCCAACGGCATTCACATTTAGTTTTTCCCAGTTTTCACCATCGTCATAACTGATATTTAATCCTCCATCATTACCATCAATTAAATGACCTGATTTTTTAGGATTAATCCACAACGCTTGATGGTCAGCATGGACATTTTCGCGACTGATAGATGTGAATGTTTTCCCACCATCTTTCGATTTTAAAATGGGAACCCCTAAAACATAAATCCCATTTGCATCCTGGGGATCCACACGAATTTCACCAAAATAATAACCATAACTAAAGTACAAACCTTCTAAATAATCGTCATGTGTTTTTTTCCAAGATTTCCCCCCATCTGTACTTTTGTAAACCTCAGCACCAATTACTGGCGTATCAAATAACATGGCATTGGCATCCTCTAAATAATGCGCTAAATCTATGGGTTTTACGGTCCCAGTCCGCACGAGTTGCTTCACATTATCTGCGCGATATTTTTCTTGAAAACCATTGGTTTTTAAATAATTATTCAGCTTTTTATCATCTATATCTAGTAGCTGATTTACGGTCATGGTTTTAAAGTCTTCCTTTGTTAAGCCACGTATTTCGCTTTTTCCTTTTGAATCCGATCTGTGAAATTGGCTATCGTGCAAGGCGTAAATTATGTTTTCATTAAAAACAGCTAGCCCTATTCTACCAACACCAATTCCCGTAGGAAAACCACCAGCTTCAGTCGATATTTTTTGCCATGTATTTCCTGCATCTTCACTTTTATAAATTGCGGAATTAGCACCATTTCCTGAAAAATTCCATGCTTTTCGGTCTCGTGTCCAAGAAGAAGCATATAGGGTATTGAAATTATTTGGCTCCTGTTGCACATCAATTATACCACTAGAATCATCTACAAACAAGGTCTGTTTCCATGTTTTACCTCCATCCAAAGTTTTATAGATTCCGCGTTCGTTATTAGACGAATATAAGTGACCTGTGGCGCCAACAATAACAGTATTTGGATTATCAGGATTTATTAAAATCCGACCAATATGATGCGAATCTGGCAATCCAACATGCTCCCATGTTTTGCCATTATCAATAGATTTCAAAACACCAATTCCTGCATAGCTAGAACGCGACGAATTATTTTCGCCTGTACCAACCCAAATAGTTCTAGTAGGCCAATGCACAGCAATATCACCTACATTTTGTGTATGGGCCGAATCTAAAATTGGCACAAAAGACGCACCGTTATTTACAGTATGCCAAACACCTCCGGAAGCATGGGCCACATAAAACTCGATGGGGTTTTCGGGATTCACATCTAAATCCGTTACACGACCACTCATTACCGTAGGTCCAATATTAGTAAATGGGATATTTTTAACGCGCGATTGTTGCATTAAAACGTGTTTCAGTTCTAATGATTTTTCTATTAAAGTAAAAGGTGTTGCAGGTTGTTGGCTAAAGGCAGTTGCAACCATTAAAACAAAGCCATAATTGATTAGCTGAAGGCATTTCATAAAAAAGGAGTGCTTAATTGAATAAAATTGAAAATTAAACATAAAGCAACTAGCATCAAAATTTGGTGTTAAAATTAACCAAAAGTGATGTGATATTTTTCTTAACTATCTTGAAACATGTAACTTTGAATAAATCAAAATTAAGCACATGAAATGAGCGCTCTAAAAACATTATTACCAATGATAATTTTTTTATTGCGAACACATGTGACAATTAAAAAACAAACACATGAAATACCATCTTATAGACAATCAACTCTTTATTAAAAACAGAAAAAACTTTATGGCGCAAATGAAGTCCAATAGTTTAGCTGTTTTTAATTCGAATGACGTATACCCTATTGGTGCAGATAGCACCATTCCATTTCAACAAGACCGAAATATATTTTATTTAAGTGGTGTAGACCAAGAAGATAGCATCTTGGTCCTATTTCCAGACTGCCCAAACCCAAAGCATCGAGAAATACTATTTGTTACAGAAACCAACGATCATATTGCGGTTTGGGAAGGTGAGAAACTAACCAAAGAAAAAGCGTTTGAAACGTCTGGTATAAAAACCGTTTATTGGCTACAGGATTTTGATAAAATTTTTAAAGAAGTCATGGCACAATGCGAAACGGTTTACATAAACACCAATGAGCATTATCGTGCTAATACCGAAACGGAAACACGTGAAGACCGTTTTAATAAAAAACTAAAAGAGCAGTACCCAGCTCACAATGTAGCCAAAAGTAATCCTATCTTACAGCGTTTACGTTCCGTAAAGGATAAGATTGAATTGGACATCATGCAACAAGCCTGTAATATTACAGAAAAAGGTTTCCGCCGTCTTTTAAATTTCGTGAAGCCTGGTGTTATGGAATATGAAATTGAAGCGGAGTTAATGCACGAATTTTTAAGAAATCGTTCTAAAGGGTTTGCCTACACACCTATAGTAGCGTCTGGAAATAATGCCAATGTGTTACATTATATTGAGAATAATCAAGAATGTAAGGCTGGCGACTTAATCCTATTAGATGTAGGTGCAGAATACGCTAATTACTCGAGTGATATGACGAGAACTATTCCTGTTTCAGGAAAGTTTAACGACCGACAAAAAGACGTTTATAACGCGGTAAATCATGTAAAAAAAGAAGCTGAAAAAATGCTAGTTCCCGGAACTATTTGGGCGGATTACCATGTAGAAGTTGGTAAATTAATGACGTCTGAACTTTTAAAATTAGGTTTATTAGACAAAGCGGATGTTCAAAATGAAAACCCTGATTGGCCAGCTTACAAGAAGTATTTCATGCATGGAACGTCTCACCATATTGGTTTAGACACGCATGATTATGGTTTACTTCATGAACCTATGACAGCGAATATGGTCTTTACAGTAGAACCTGGGATTTATATTCCTAAAGAAGGTTTTGGTATCCGTTTGGAAGACGATTTAGTGATTCAAGAATCTGGAGCACCGAAAAACTTAATGGGCAATATCCCTATTGAATTGGAAGAGATTGAAGATATTATGAATTCATAATTAGTTTCAAACGTTTATATACTAAAAGAAGGCGCTTTTATTAAAGCGCCTTCTTTGTATTTATAATCCAGTCTATTTCCATCTGGTGAAAACAACGCGTCCTTTAGCTCGACTTATTTTAAACCGTCATTGAAAACTTGCCAGCTTCCACTTTTGGAAAATCGATAATTGTTTCAGCTATATGATTGACATAATTTGTTAATGTATTGGACACGACATTTAGTATAATTTCCATAACATCTTCATCGTTAAATCCAGCGGCTTTAAAGGTTTCTAAATCTTGCGTACTAATCTTTCCTTTATCATCAGTTACTTTTTTAGCAAACTGCAAAGCTACTTGTGTTTTAGAATCTGCCGACAATCCTTGACGGTTATTATCTATTTCTTCTCCACTTAAACCTTGCTTGGATCCAATAAAAGTATGTGCTGACAGACAATAATCACAACTGTTAGTTTCTGCAATAGCAAGTGCTAATTGCTCTCTAAATTGAGGCTGGAAATTTCCTTTTTCAGTTAATTGTCCAAGTACTAAATAGGTTTCTAAAGTGGCTGGTGAATTCCCCATAACCTTTAGAAGATTTGGCACGATTCCCATTTTATTTTTTACGATATCAAAAAGCTCTTTTGATTTTCCAGTTGCTGTTTCTGGATTTAATGTTTCAATTCTTGTATTCATAATATTATATTTTAAAGTTTTTAATTTATACGGTTGGCATTTGGTTGATTTTCTCCCTTAAGCCTGTTTCTGTAAGCAATCCCGAATGTCTATCTATAACTTTTCCTTCATTGAAAAACACTAATGTAGGTATACTTCTAACATTAAATTGGGCAGCTAATTCACGATCCTGATCAACATTTACTTTCTTAATAACCACATTATCTTGCAACTCGGCGGCTAATTTGTTCACGATTGGCAATAATGTCTGGCAAGGCCCACACCAATCCGCATAAAAATCTAATACCACATTTTTATTTGTTTCTATGGTCTTATTAAAGTCTGCTGTTTTTAATTGAATATCCATTATATATGTATTTAAGATTTGTAAATTATTTCAACTCTTTACTTTGAATTGCTAAACCTGCTAATGAGAAAAGTAAAGCAACATGAATCATGATATTCATCCAGTTACCAGAAGGAATATGTACTAATACTAATGCCATAAACATGATGAATGCTAAAAAGGCATACGCTTCAAATAATTTTCTGTTAGCAAATAATAAGATTCCTGCCACTAACTCTAAAGCCGCTAAAATAGCACCAAGAGCATAGGTTCCTGTATCGCCTAAAAAAGCCAAGCCGCTACTTTTTAAAAAGTCTGCCATGTTTTGAAGACCAACACCTCCTAAAAATCCTTCAATAAATTTTTCAACGCCTCCCCAAACAAATAATAATCCGAATCCGATGCGTATTAATAAGTTACCATTTTTCATAATCCTAATATTTAATGTGTTAATGATTGTTTTTTGTTACACTGCAAAGATGCGCACAATCATTCCCTAGAAAAATGGACAAAAGTTCCTAATGCTTGTAGAATAGCATTCAATAAGGCACTTAATAAGAATATTACTGGCTTTTGAAGTCTTTTTTATACTGAAGCGGAGACTGGGAAGTGGCTTTTGTAAAAAAGCGACTAAAATAAGCTGGATCATTAAACCCTAAACTGAAAGCTATTTGCTTAACAGATTCACCTGAATATATTAATTGACGTTTAGCTTCCAAAATAATACGTTTTTTAATAACATCACTCGGTGTGTCGGCACCTAATAATTGCAAATGTTTGGTCAATGATTTTGGTGATAATCCCAAACGTTTAGCATATTCTGTAACACTATGAAGCGTTCTAAAATTCTGTTCAACCAATAAGCTAAAATCTTTAAAGAGCTTGGTGTCTTCATCTGTTTTAATCCTACCGGTCTCTTTTTTTATTCTGACTGCATTTACAATAAACTGTTTTAAATATGCCTGAAGCATATCATATTGGGCTGTTTCGTTATTTTGAAATTCTTCAATTAAGCCTTCTAAAATAATTTCTAATTTTAAAGATTCCTTTACTGAAGGTTTTACAAAAGGTGTTTCGTATATATTATTAAAAAGCACACCGTTGCAGGACACTTCTGTATCATACGTTTGAATGCAGTAAAAATCTCGAACAAAAGTCAATTTGTAAGCTGACTTAATCTTTTCATGTTCAACTGAAAAAACTTGTCCAGGTGTTAAAAAGAAAAGCACTTCACCATCAAATTTATAGGTGTTAAAATCTATGTTATAAGACCCTTTTCCGTCCTTAATCCAATACATATTATAGGCATGAACTTGCTCTGGCTTATTGACAACACACGCTTTCTCAAAAGCAACTATACTTAAGGAGAAAATATCTTGATAATTATAGGATATGATGTCTTGTAAAGCCATAATTTTTAATTCGCTAATCTTTTAGTCGTAAAATTCTTAAAATTTAACAAGAGAAATACAATTAAAGCTGGCAACACCCAACCCAAACTATGATTTGCTAACGGAATACTATTCAAGACACCTTGTAAATTATCTACAGGGATTAAAAATTTTAAAAAATCGGGAATACTGAAAATAAATGTGACCAATACAACGGCTTTAAAAACAGTTTCAGAAACAAATTTTTGTGGCAACACATTCAACAGAATCAACACAATAGTAATAGGGTAAATAAACATAAGTGCTGGCAACGCGATATCAATAATAAAGGCCACATTATAACTCCCAACAATAACACCTATTACGGATGATAACATAGCAGTTATAGTATATGCTTTTCTAGAATCCTGGAATAAGCCACTAACATAATCAGATGCGCCCGTTACAATACCAACGGCAGTTGTAAAACATGCCAAAGCGACTAAAACACTCAAAAAAGTGGTTCCTATATTACCCAACGTTAATTGACTTAAACTGGTTAAAACTTCCGTTCGGGTTGCATTTTCCGGAAAACTAGCTTGCAACAAATACCCACAGATTATAAGGCCGGCATAAATAATGAATAGTCCGAAGCCTGCAATGAATCCAGCTTGAGAGATTAGTTTTTTCTTTTCTTCGAAAGTACCTTCTCCATACGTTTTTAAAGACAACACAATAACAGCACCAACCACAACACCAGCAATAGCATCAAAAGTTTGATAGCCTTCAAAAATTCCAGATGTTATTAGCGCAAATGGTGAACTAACAGCCGTAGTAACTGTTTCTGATGAGCCGCCATAAATTCCTAAACCAATTATGATTAATAATATGATAACAATTAGAGGCGTTAAATATTTACCAATTAAACTTAAAAGGCGCGAGCGATTCATAACAAACAGAAAAACCAAGGCGAAATAAATACAGCTTGTTAGTAAGGTAGACGAATCAAAAAATGGTACAATTGCCATTTCATGTGTTACAGAAGCTGTTCGTGGTGCAGGTAAAGCAACGGCAATGGCATACATAAACACACAATAAACCGAACTAAAAATGGGTGATACTTTTTTGCCAAAATCGAACATAGTGCCTTGCAATTTAGCATGCGCATATATTCCTAAAATGGGGATTATAACAGCTGTTAAAGCAAAACCAAAAGCTACCAAATACCAATTCCCTCCCGCTTGCACGCCTAAATATGGCGGCAGAATTAAGTTACCTGCTCCAAAAAATAATGAAAAAAGTGCAAAAGCAACAATAAAGGTTTGTTTGGTTTTATTCATATAATTTCTGAAAAACAAAAATGGATTATTAAATAAAGATTTAAACTCTGCTATCTTTGTCCAAGATACTTTAAAAATGATATTAGACTATAAAGGTACTCCTGTTTTTTATTCCGACCAAGGCAAAGGAACACCAATCGTTTTGCTTCATGGCTTTTTAGAAAACAGCACGATGTGGGAACGCTTAACACTTGAACTTATCCAGACCAATCGGGTAATTGCCATTGATTTATTAGGACATGGTAAAACGGGTTGTTTGGGATATATTCATAGCATGGAACTGATGGCAGAAATGATTCATGCGGTTTTAGTTCATTTAAAAATTGATAAAAGTATTTTTATTGGTCATTCCATGGGTGGCTATGTGGCACTAGCTTTCGCTGAAAAATTCCCCACTATGATATTGCGATTATGTTTAGCGAATAGTACGGCAAAGGCAGATAGTCCTGAACGAAAAATAAATAGAACACGTGCTGTAATAGCGGTTAAGCAAAACCACAGAGCTTTTGTTAGTATGGCTGTTACTAATTTATTCGCTTTAAAAAACCAGTCTTTACTTACTGACGAAATTTCTCATGTCAAAAAAGAAGCACTAAAAACACAGCAACAAGGCATAATAGCGGCTCTGGAAGGCATGAAAATTAGAGCTGACCGAACTGATATTCTCAAAACAGCTATATTTCCTAAATTACTAATTATTGGTCGTAATGATACGGTTATTCCATGTGATGATCTTGTAAAGGAAGCCGAAGAGACAAATACTAATTTTGTCATTTTTCCTGATGGACACATGAGTTATATTGAAAATGAAGGTTTATTCCTACATGAAATTGTGCATTTCATCGAATAATTGTTGATTTTAACGGTTAAAGTGTTTTTTTTGATAGCTTTATGGAACCCAAAACCAAAAAGAATGAAACCTACTAATCAAAAAATCGCTTTCATACCGAAATTATATTGCAATATTTTTGGTCATGATTTTCACGTTTCGCGAAAAGTAACTTTACACGTTAAAGAGTACCAATGTAAGCATTGTAAAAAGCAAGCCACCACTAATGGAAATGGTAAGCTTACGGAACTGACTCCAAAATTTATGGAAATAAACAGTATCCTAGAGCAAATGTATTCACGTCGCGCTTTGCGCTTAGCCTCTAACAGCTACACAGACAATACACTACGAGTTACGGGTTAATTGCAAAACGGCTTATTCGTCATTAAAACTCTTCCAACCTTGAGCTTTTAATGGAATTTTAGTTTCAGCACGCGTAACTAAATGCATGCCAGCGCTAGCTTCTTGCATAAAACCTATAACACTAAAATTAGGATTTGCTTGTATTTTAGGGAAATCTTCTTGCGCAATGGTGAATAATAATTCATAGTCTTCACCACCATTTAAAGCAACAGTTGTGCTATCTATATTAAATTCTTCGCAGGTAGAAATTACTTGAGGATCTAGAGGGATTTTATCCTCATATAAATCGCAACCTACCGCGCTGTGTTTACATAAGTGTAATATTTCAGATGATAATCCATCACTAATATCAATCATAGACGTTGGTTTCACCTCCAATTCTTTTAATAAAGTAATAATATCTTTACGCGCTTCTGGCTTTAATTGCCTTTCAACAATATAGGTATATTGGTCTAAGTCAGGCTGACTGTTTGGATTCACTTTAAACACGGCTTTCTCGCGTTCTAAAATTTGTAATCCCATATAAGCACCACCCAAATCTCCTGAAACCACTAATAAATCATTCGGTTTAGCACCACTTCTGTAAACAGCTTCACCTTTAGCAACTTCTCCAATTGCGGTAACGGAAATTAATAATCCGGACGTCGAGGAAGTCGTATCACCACCAACTACATCCACACCGTATATATTGGCTGCTGTATGAATGCCTTCATATAACTCTTCCAAGGCTTCTAGCGGAAATCTATTAGAAACCGCAATGGAAACTGTGACTTGTGTTGCCATAGCATTCATAGCATAAATATCCGATAAATTTACCATAATGGCTTTGTAACCTAAATGTTTCAGAGGCATATAACTTAAATCGAAGTGCACGCCTTCCACTAATAAATCGGTAGAAACAACGACTTGGTTTTTACCAAAATCTAAAACAGCCGCATCATCACCTATACTTTTTATAGTTGATTTTTGAGTAATTTTAAAATTCGATGTCAAATGATCTATTAGAGCAAATTCGCCTAAATTCTCTAATTGGGTGCGTTGTTGATTTTTATCTTCTATCATAATGCAAAAATAAGAAGCTTGGAGTTATTTGTAGCCATGTTCATCTAAAAAAATAAGATCATGACTAAACACTAAATTCATTTTTAATACAAAAAAAAGCTTAATGCCACCTGTTTTACTAAATAATCCGTTAATTTTGTTCAGATTAAACAATGAAACCTTGTAAAGTCCAAGTTAATTTAAAATATGACATATAATTCATGTTTTAATTTAATACCCAGTATTAATCAAGGCAATAAAATTGCACGAAAATCGTTTATAATTAAAATTCAATGCGGTGTATAATACCCTTTAAGCCGCAACAAAAAAACCTATGAAACACCTTTTTAAATTCCCCCTAACTATCAAACTCTTATTTATTTGCGTTCTTGTTTTCTCAACGCTACAAGCATGTGATGATGAACCTGTAGAACCAATTGTTGTTGTAGATACCGATAACGACGGTATTCCCGACAATGAAGATAATTGTCCTGAATTATCAAATCCAAATCAAGAAGACGCCAATAACAATGGAATTGGTGATGCCTGTGAAGATATTATCATCATAGACACAGATAACGATGGTATTCCAGACAGTGAGGATAACTGTCCAACTATAGCCAATCCAAATCAGGAGGATGATGACAATGATGGTATTGGAAACGCCTGTCAAGACACCCCTGCTACTACGCCATTATTTCCTTGTGAAAATGGTATGGCTGGACCTTACCCATGTAATGGCTATGACTTAATGAGTCATATTCCCGTTAACATTATCGGTGAACCTAATGCCGAGGGTAACGATTCTTGGGGCTGGACAGATAGCACAACAGGTAAGGAATATGCACTTGTTGGCACCACACAAGGAACAGCATTTGTGGATGTTACAGACCCGATAAACCCTATATTTTTAGGCCGTTTAGCTTCTGCTAATCCTGGTGACAGAGGCAATATTTGGCGCGATGTTAAAGTGTATAATGATTACGCTTTTATTGTTAGTGAAGCTAGTGGTTATGGTATGCAAGTTTTTGATTTAGGTCGATTGCGTAATGTGCCAAATCCGCCAGAAACGTTTACAGCCGATACCCATTATACAGGTTTTGGAAGCGCTCATAATATTGTTATTAATGAAGATTCTGGTTATGCCTACATTGTAGGAACTAGCCGAAGTGGAACCTATGCGGGAGGCCCTTTATTCATTAATATTCAGAATCCGTTAAGCCCTGTTGAAGAAGGTGGCTTTTTTGGATATTCTCATGATGCACAAGTTCTAAACTACAATGGTCCAGATGCCGATTATAACGGTCAAGAAATTTTAATTGGAAGCAATGAAACTGAAGTTGTAATAGTAAATGTAACAGACAAAGCAAATCCTCAAATTATTTCTAGTATTGACTATACCAATATAGGCTATACTCATCAAGGTTGGTTTACGGATGATTTACAATATTTCATTTTAGGAGATGAAACTGACGAACAAAGTTTTGGTGGTAATACGCGAACCATTGTCTTTGATTTTACAGATTTAGACAACCCGTTGTTTCACATGGATTATTATGGACCAACAGCTGCAATTGACCATAATGGCTATGTAAAGGGCGATACATTTTATATTGCTAATTACACAGCAGGCGTTCGATTTGTAGATATTTCCGGAATTGGTAATAGCACCATGACCGAAGTTGGCTTCTTTGATTCTTATCCAGCGAATAATAGCACTAGTTTCCATGGTGCCTGGAACGTATACCCTTATTTTGCTAGTGGCAATATTATTATTAGCGATATTGAAGGTGGCTTATTTATAGTAAGAAAGCAAAATTAAATTCACCTTGAAACTAAAAATATTAAGTTTATTAACGACACTATTCATACTGGGTTGCTCATCAGATAATGATACAACCCCAGCTTCTGCTGTGGACTCCACCACAACCGCAACAACATTAGGTGGATCTAAAAATGAAAGTGGTCAATCCATAATCAAAACTATGGATGGCGGCTATGCTATTTTAGGATTTACTCAAAGTTCGGATGGCGATATTGCCGATAAGACTAATGAAAGTTATGATTATTGGGTGCTAAAATTTAATGCGAATCATGACATGCAATGGTCCAAAACTTATGGTGGATCGGGTGATGATCGCGGTGAAGATATAGTTCAGACATCAGATGGCGGTTTTGCTATTTTAGGTTATAGTGATAGTAATGAAGGCGATGTAACCAGCAATGCAGGTGCACAAGATTACTGGTTGGCAAAACTAGATTCTAACGGAAATTTATTATGGCAACAATCCTATGGCTATTTAGGAGCTGACCGTGGCAAATCCATTTTAATAACACAAGATGGCGGGTTTTTTATAACAGGTATTTTAGATGTTACAGCATCAGGTGGTGCTGGAAATACTAAAAACGCTAGTTCCAAACACGCAGGTGGTGATTATTGGGCTTTAAAACTGAACAGTGAAGGCACCATTGAATGGAGCAAATACTATGGCGGAAGCTTTACCGATTCCCCGTTTGATGCCATTCAAACCACTGAAGGTGATTTCATAATTGTTGGATCCTCTGATAGTGATGATGTTGACATTGCTAATAATATAGGTGATTATGATTTTTGGGTGGTGAAAATATCTAATTCAGGAACCATAATCTGGGAAGAAAATTTTGGTGGCACTCAAATAGATGAAGCGCGCAGTATAGTGGATTCTGGAGATGGTAATTTTCTCATTATTGGAGACACACGCAGTAGTGATATTCATATTTCAAATAATTTAGGTGCTGCAGATTTATGGCTTATAAAAATATCACCTTCCGGAAATATTATTTGGGAAAAAACGTTTGGTGGAAGTGATTTTGATGCTGGATTATCCATTGCTAAAGCAACTAATTCAAACTTTATAATATCAGGGAGTTCTAGAAGTGCCGACGGGAATTTGTCCAGCAATAAGGGACAAAATGATGCTTGGTTATTAAAAATTGATGCCAATGGCTCCATTATCAAGCAAAATTCCATTGGTGGTTCTGCTATTGATTTTTGTCTAAGCGCAATAGAGTTAGAAGATAACACCATAATTGGTGTTGGGAAATCTAGTAGTTCAGATGGTGATATATTAGAAAATAAAGGTTTTACAGACTTATTAATAATAAGAACAAAATGAAAAAAGCAATTTCAATATTAATGTTAACTTTTGTTATTTTTTCCTGTGGTGAAGATAATGACGATCTCCTAACGCCTGTCCAAACCAAGGCTGCAATTACATTTAATTTTACCCATAATTGGGATGCTACGGCTATAAATAGTAGCAATATTCAAACTGAAACCGTGACAAACGCGCATGGTGAAATTATGAATATGACAAGTTTGCGCTATCTGGTTTCACGATTTGAACTAACAAATCAAAACGGCGATATTTATAGTTTAAATGGGTATAAATTTACTGATTTATCCAATGAAACAACCTATAATTTTTCACCTGACAACAGCATAATTCCAATTGGAACTTACACCTTAAAATTTATTTGGGGTTTTAATGAAACAGATAATAGAGATGGTGCTTATCCCGACTTAAATAGTGCATCTTGGAATTGGCCAGAAATGCTAGGTGGCGGTTATCACTTTATGCAGCTAGATGGCATGTATAATGTAAACACAACCCCAATGCCATATAATTTTCACAATGGCACAGCACGTGTAAGCGCAGATGTTTTTGAGCAAAATTTTGCCGAAATAATGCTACCAACACCAATCACAATTACAAATAATGCTACCATTGAGATAAAAATGAATATTGCTGAATTTTTCAAAAACCCAAATACTTGGGATTTAAATGTTCTTGACACCTCATTAATGCCAAATTACGATGCGCAAAAAATGATGCAAGCCAATGTTAATACCGTGTTTTCTATTGGAAACATCACGCAGTAAAATATTGTAAATGAAAACAGCATTAACATACACACTTTTAATTTTCTGTATTTTTATTACGTCTTGTAGTAAAGATGATTCAAACGAATATGTTAATAAGCCAACGGCCCAACCTTTGGCTATTCCACCATTATTTGCGCAATTTATAATCAACCCTGTAATTCCCATTGATAATCCGCAAACTGTGGAGGGTGTTGCTCTTGGTAAAAAATTATTTTTTGACCCCTTACTGTCCGCTAATAACACACAAGCATGTGCAACGTGCCATAGCCCACAAAATGCCTTTTCAGATAATTCTCAATTTAGCACAGGTATTGACGGTATTCTTGGGAACAGAAATTCCATGCCACTCTTTAATTTAGCTTGGAATTATGACGAACAATTCTTTTGGGATGGTCGCGTTTTCAGTTTGGAACACCAAGCGTTAGTTCCTGTAGAGGATCCCGTAGAAATGCATAATACATGGGAAACCGTTGTTACAAGATTACAACAACATCCTGAATATCCAAATCTATTTAATAATGCATTCGGTGAAGGCGTGATTACCAAAGAAAAAGCTACCAAGGCTTTAGCGCAATTTGAGCGCACACTCATTTCGGCCAACTCAAAATTTGACAAATATTTGCTAGGTGAGGCTACGTTAACACCTCAAGAAACCAACGGTTTAAATGTTTTTATGGATGAAACCCGAGGCGATTGCTTTCACTGTCATGGCAATCCCAACAACCCGTTATGGACCGATAATATGTTTCATAATAACGGTTTGGATGCCACAATTACCGATTTGGGACTTGGAGCCGTAACAGGAGATCCCGCTGACAATGGCAAATTCAAATCGCCTTCCTTACGTAATTTAGCATTTACCGGGCCATTTATGCACGATGGTCGTTTTGCAACCTTGGATGATGTTATTAATCATTATAGTGAAGGCTTACAAAATTCACCAACCATTGATCCGTTGATGAAAAAAGTAGCACAAGGTGGTGTGCAGCTTTCTGCTCAAGACAAAGCCGATTTAAAGGCTTTTTTACTGACTTTATCAGACCCTTCCTTTATTAATAATCCAGCATTTCAAAATTAACAGCCGACAGGAACTGCTGTTTAAATCGTATATTTTTTTCAAGATTATCCACTAGAAATTAAAGATAATTTCGCATAATTTTTATCTATGCTTCCATCTGTTAATATCATGTTAGGTTATATGGTAATCCATGACATATATTGTATATTTGCATACTATTTAGAGTAAATCTAATTAAGACTATGATAAAAGTATCTGAAACAGCAAAAAAGAAGGTCGTTGAATTAATGACTGAAGATGGCTATAATGCGGTAACCGACTATGTACGTGTTGGTGTAAAAAGCGGCGGCTGCTCTGGTTTATCTTACGATTTAAAATTTGACAAAGACCAGGTTGATGGCGATAAAGTTTTTGAAGATAATGGTGTAAAAATCATTATTGATAAAAAAAGCTTTTTATACCTCATTGGAACCACCCTAGAATATTCTGGCGGATTGAATGGTACTGGTTTTGTTTTTAATAATCCCAATGCAAATAGAACGTGTGGTTGTGGTGAAAGTTTTTCACTATAATAATCCCATCCTAACCTTCCCAAATGGAAGGACTAAAAAAGAAAATACACATGAGTAAATATACAGAGGACGATTTAAGAGAAGAATTAAAAACCAAGGAATACGAATACGGTTTCTACACAGATATCCAATCCGATACATTTCCTGTTGGTTTGAATGAAGATGTTGTTCGTGCTATTTCAAAACGAAAAGAAGAGCCGGAATGGATGACGGAATGGCGTTTAGAAGCCTTTCGCGTTTGGCAAGACATGATAGAACCTGAATGGGCAAACGTTCATTACCAGAAACCCGATTTTCAAGCCATCTCCTACTATTCTGCTCCTAATAGCAAGCCTAAATATGACAGTTTAGATGAAGTGGATCCAGAATTACTGGAAACCTTTAAAAAATTAGGCATATCTATCGATGAGCAAAAAAAATTAGCCAACGTGGCCATGGATGTTGTTGTGGATTCGGTTTCAGTAGCAACAACCTTCAAGAAAACTTTAGGAGAAAAAGGTATAATTTTTATGAGTATTTCGGAAGCCATTCAAAAGCATCCAGAATTAGTCAAAAAATATTTAGGAACCGTTGTTCCACAAAAAGATAATTTTTATGCCGCTTTAAATTCAGCCGTATTTAGTGATGGTTCTTTCTGTTATATTCCAAAAGGCGTTCGTTGTCCAATGGAATTATCAACCTATTTCAGAATTAACCAAGCTGGAACAGGTCAGTTTGAAAGAACCTTAGTTATTGCAGACGAAGGCAGTTATGTAAGTTACTTAGAAGGTTGTACAGCTCCAAGTCGTGATGAAAACCAACTTCACGCCGCCGTTGTAGAACTTATTGCATTGGATGATGCCGAAATAAAATATTCAACCGTACAAAACTGGTATCCAGGAAATGCGGAAGGCAAAGGCGGTGTTTTTAACTTTGTAACCAAACGTGGAATTTGCGAGAAAAATGCTAAAATATCTTGGACACAGGTAGAAACAGGATCGGCTGTAACGTGGAAGTATCCAAGTTGTATTTTAAAAGGTGATAATTCTGTAGGTGAATTTTACTCAATAGCAGTAACAAATAACCATCAACAAGCAGATACGGGAACCAAGATGATTCATTTAGGAAAGAATACCAAATCCACCATTATTTCCAAAGGTATTTCTGCTGGAAATTCACAAAACTCATATAGAGGATTAGTTCAAATTAGCTCCCGAGCAGAAAATGCACGAAATTTTTCACAATGTGATAGTTTATTAATGGGTAATGAATGTGGCGCACACACCTTCCCATACATTGAAGCTAAAAATAAAACGGCCATTATAGAACACGAAGCAACCACGAGTAAAATTGGTGAAGACCAAATATTTTATTGCAACCAACGTGGTATAGATACTGAAAAAGCCATTGCACTTATAGTAAATGGGTTTAGTAAAGAGGTATTAAATAAACTCCCAATGGAATTTGCTGTAGAAGCTCAAAAACTATTGGAAATTAGTTTAGAAGGTTCCGTGGGATAAAATCAAATAATCAATCTTTTTAGTGATATTTTATGAAAAAACTAGCCACACTTTTAATAATATCTATTGTTTTTATCAGTTGTAAAAATGATAGTAAAACCGCAGAAACCACTATAGAAACAGAAGCTATTGATATGGATAGCCCCAATCGTACCAAAAAACAAAGCGATGGACTAACCTTATTAAAAGGTGAATTTGTTTACTATTCAGATGCAGCCGTATTACAAACGCATCGTGAAGTTTATGGCGTTATTATGGACGATAAAATGATGGAACTTAATAAAATGGCAGAAGCCTATAAAAAAGAACCAACAGATTACGCCACAGTTTCCATACGTGGAAAAATAGTACCAAAACCAGAAAACGAAGAAGGCTGGCCTTTTCGTGTAGAAATAAAAGAAATTTTAAGCGTTTCAGCTTCAAACCCTGAAACCAATAATGTAGTAAAATTGGAATCCAAATAACATGTTAAAAATAACAAATTTACACGCAAGTGTTAACGATAAAGCCATTTTAAGAGGCATCAATTTAGAAGTAAACCCAGGTGAAGTTCACGCTATTATGGGTCCTAACGGATCTGGTAAAAGTACACTAGCTTCGGTAATTGCAGGAAAAGAAGAATACGAAGTAACAGATGGCACCATTTCTTTAGGAGATGCTGTCATTGATGATTTAGCCGCTGAAGAGCGCGCACATAAAGGTATTTTCTTATCCTTTCAATACCCTGTTGAAATTCCAGGTGTTTCCGTTACCAATTTCATTAAAACAGCCATTAATGAAACACGTAAAGCTAAAGGCCTTGAAGATATGCCTGCCAAAGACATGCTGAAATTAATTCGTGAGAAAGCAGAAATGCTAGAAATTGATAGAAAATTTTTATCACGTTCATTAAACGAAGGGTTTTCTGGTGGTGAGAAAAAACGTAACGAAATTTTTCAAATGGCAATGCTGGAACCTAAATTGGCTATTTTAGATGAAACCGATTCAGGATTAGATATTGACGCCTTACGTATTGTAGCTAATGGTGTAAACAAGCTTAAGAGCAAGGATAATGCCGTAATAGTTATTACGCATTACCAACGTTTATTGGATCATATTGTTCCAGATTTTGTTCATGTATTACACGAAGGCCGCATTGTAAAAACAGGTGGAAAAGAGTTAGCCCATGAGCTTGAAGAAAAAGGTTACGACTGGATTAAAGAAGAAGTAAACGCATAAATTAGTTTGTAGTGTTCAGTCGCAGTTTGCTAATGCTTACTCCAACTGATCCCGCCAATTAAAACGCTTTACAATTATAAAATAGCAAACAGCTTTCTTTAGTAAGTTCAGGATTATTTGAACACGAAATAGAAATCTGAAAACTGAATTACATGGAATTAAAAGATAAATTAGTATCCTCATTTATGGTATTGGAAGATCGACTTGATATCGATTCACCAGTGCATGATATTAGAAGTGAAGCAATAAAAACATTCGAAACGAACGGATTCCCTGGCAAAAAGGATGAGGCATGGAAGTACACCTCATTAAAAAGTGTCTTAAAACATGATTATAGCGTATTTCCAAAACAGGAAAATGCATTAGATTATCAGGATGTTAAAAAATATTTTATCCATGATATTGATACCTATAAAATTGTATTTGTGGACGGAAAATATTCGTCGTATTTATCTGAAACAACACACGAAGGTATTGATGTTTGTCTCATGTCATCAGCTTTAAACAAGCCTAAATACCGCTTAATTATTGAAAATTATTTCAATAAAATAGCAACTAAAGATAGTGTTACTTCTTTAAATACCGCTTTTTCACAAGAAGGTGCTTATATTCATATTCCAAAAAATAAATTGGTTGCAAAACCTATCCAAATTATCCATTTTGCTACTGGAAACGAATCGGCTTTAATGTTACAGCCTCGAAATTTAATTGTGGTGGATGAAAATTCGCATGTGCAAATTATCGAGCGCCATCAAAGTTTAACAGAAAATCCTGTTTTAACCAATAGCGTAACGGAAATCTACGCCAACAAACGTGCAATTGTTGATTATTATAAAATTCAAAATGACAATGAGCATGCATCATTAATTGATAGCACTTTCATTAATCAGAAGCGCGAAAGTCATGCCTCTGTACACACCTTTTCGTTTGGCGGAAAATTAACGCGTAACAATCTGAATTTTTATCAAAACGGGGAACGTATTGATTCTACATTAAAAGGCATTACAATTATTGGCAATAAGCAACATGTAGATCACAACACATTGGTGCATCATATTGAACCAAATTGCGAAAGTCACCAAGATTATAAAGGTATTTTTGCAGATAGTTCAACCGGCGTTTTTAATGGAAAAGTACTTGTGGACAAAGAAGCGCAGAAAACCAATGCGTTTCAGGCCAACAACAACATTCTAGTGAGCGATAAAGCTAGTATCAATACCAAGCCACAATTAGAGATTTTTGCTGACGATGTTAAATGCTCACACGGTTGTACCATTGGTCAATTGGATGAAAGCGCTATGTTTTACATGCGTTCTCGTGGAATTCCCGAAAAGGAAGCTAAAGCATTACTTATGTTTGCTTTTAGTAATAACGTAATGAGCTCGGTAAAAATCCCTGAAATAAAGGAACGTATTACCAAAATTATTGCCAATAAATTAGGCGTAAATATTGGTTTCGATTTGTAGTTGAATTAAAATCTAAAATTACGAGTAGTGGGAAATACCTATTTTTTTTGAAGCTATTTCCCGCTATCCGCTAAATCTTTTTGCAAAAAAACGCAAAAAGGATACCGCTACTATCGGGGCTATTTAAAACAAAACTATGTTTAACGTAGAAAAAATTAGACAAGATTTCCCCATTCTTCAAAGGCAAGTAAATGGTAAACCGTTAGTGTACTTAGATAATGCCGCCACATCACAAACACCGCAACAGGTTATTGATGTTATTGTAGACTATTACAGCAATTACAACGCTAATATCCACAGAGGCGTTCACTCCTTAAGTCAAGAAGCTACCGATAAATACGAAGCAGGAAGACACACCATTCAAAAACATTTTAATGCCAAACATGCCCATGAAATTATCATGACTGCTGGAACAACACATGGTATTAATTTGGTTGCCAATGGTTTTTCATCACTTTTAAAAAAAGACGATGAAATTATAGTTTCAGCATTAGAACATCATAGTAATATTGTGCCATGGCAAATGTTATGCGAAAAAACAGGAGCCACTTTAAAGGTAATTCCTATGAATATGGCTGGCGAATTAATTATGGATGATTATGGTACGTTGCTGTCTAAAAACACCAAACTTGTATTTGTAAATCACATTTCAAATGCATTAGGAACCATCAATCCAATAGAAGAAATTACTAGAAAAGCACATCAAGTTGGTGCAGCCGTTTTAGTAGATGGCGCACAAGCTTGCCCACATATAAAAGCCGATATGCAAGCCTTGGATGTTGATTTCTATGTAGCTTCAGCTCATAAAATGTGCGGACCAACAGGCGTTGGTTTTTTATATGGAAAAGAAGATTGGCTTAACAAATTACCTCCTTATCAAGGTGGTGGTGAAATGATTGCCGAAGTAACGTTTGAAAAAACAACCTATGCGGATTTGCCGCATAAATTTGAAGCCGGAACACCCAATATTTGTGGTGGCATTGCTTTTGGATCAGCCATTGACTACATGAACAACATTGGTTTTAATGCTATTGCTAGATATGAACATGAATTGTTAGAATATGCAACAACCGAACTATTAAAAATAGAAGGTCTAAAAATTTATGGGACTGCCAAAAATAAAACCTCGGTTATTTCCTTTAATTTGGAAGGAATTCATCCCTATGATATTGGTACACTATTAGATAAAATGGGTATTGCAGTTCGTACTGGTCACCATTGTGCGCAACCTATTATGAACTTTTATAATATTCCCGGAACAGTTAGAGCATCCTTTGCTTTTTACAACACAAAAGCTGAAGTAGATGCTTTAATTACAGGTGTTAAAAAAGCACAAATGATGTTATCATAAATATCCGAAGCTATGAAATTAGAAAACATACTATTTGGGCTTATTGTTTTAATCACATTTTCTTGCAGCCATACAGATGCCACAATCATGTATATTGCCAATGAGCAAGTAGATTGTGTTGGTGTAAGCCCGCAAAAATGTATGCAGATAAAATTTAACAGTCAAGACGATTGGACATTTTATTATGGACAAATAGAAGGTTTCACTTTCGAAACTGGTTATTATTATAAATTAAGCGTTTCTAAAGAAACCATGGCTAATCCACCTGCAGACGCCTCTAGCATTAAATACACCTTGGTCGAAATTTTAGAGAAATCAACTACAGCAATTGACTAGTTTGGCTTTCTTTTTGTAATAAAGATATAAAAAACAACCATTATGAAATATATCAGCTTACTTGTCACCTGCCTTTTTATAGTTTCCTGTGGGAATAGTAAAAACGCCTCTGCTATGAATAAACAAACACCTTTATCCGGTAATTATAGTATTATAGCTGTGGGAGAAAACGCCTTAATTGATGAAAATCTTAACATTATGTTTAACCTAGAAACTAATATGGTTACAGGTTTTTCAGGTTGCAATCAGTTTTCCGGCAGTTATTCATCTACGGGTTCTGGTTTGGAATTTGGACCATTAGCAAGCACGCGAAAAATGTGTCGTCCAGAAGCAAATAAAATTGAACAACACGTTCTAAAAGCATTACATGAAACCATTCGTTTTTCAGAAAATAACGGTGTAATTTCTTTTTATAATAAAGAAGGGGCCGTTTTAATAACCATGAATAAATCAGAAACTTCAAACACCGAAAAAATGAGTGATCAAAAAGAATATCAGGTAGAATATATGGCAGTTTCTCGTGGTTATTATTTAATGATTACTTATGAAAATAAAAGTATATCATTTCAAAAAGACCGAACTTCTAAAATGCAAATTAAATCGCTTTCAGAAACCGAAATAACGGCACTTAACAACAAAATTGCCGATTTAAATTTAGAGGCGCTTGAAACGTTGGAGCCACCTTCCAAAGCACATCAGTATGATGGTGCAGCTGGAGCCACTTTAAAAATCACGAAAAATGGCTCAAACTACCGTACGCCAACTTTTGATGCTGGCAACCCTCCAAAAGCCATTGAAGCACTAGTTTCAGAATTAATTACCCATACTGAAAAGCAGTAAATAATTGAATAGCTGCTTTACTTATTGTATTTTTGTATAAAATTATGACGATGGAAATTGAAGACATACAAAACGAAATTATAGACGAATTCTCTATGTTTGAGGATTGGGAGGAACGCTATCAATACATGATTGATTTAGGGAAAGATTTACCTTTAATTGATGCACAATATAAAACCGACGACAACCTTATATCAGGGTGTCAAAGTAAAGTTTGGGTGCATGCAGATTTGGTAGATAATAAAATTGTTTTCACAGCAGATAGTGATGCTATTATCACCAAAGGTATTATTGCTATTCTAATTCGTGCATTTTCAAATCAAGCACCAAAAGATATAATAGACGCAAATACAGCTTTTATTGATGATATTGGCTTGAAAGACCATTTATCACCAACGCGCGCCAACGGTTTAGTAAGTATGATAAAACAGTTAAAAATGTACGCCATAGCGTATCAAACACAGCTTAATTAATTTAAACTGTAATAGTTGATTTGTTTAAACGACAAATCATAATAAGCAATCAACTTAACAACAAAAAAGATGAGTGAAACAATAGATACAACTGCATTAGGCGAACAAATAGTTCGCGTTATTAAAACCATATTCGATCCAGAAATCCCTGTCGATATTTACGAATTAGGATTAATTTACGATGTATTCGTTAATGAAGATTGCGATGTTAAAATCCTAATGACCTTAACAACGCCAAATTGTCCAGTAGCTGAAACATTGCCTTTAGAGGTTGAAGAGAAAGTAAAATCCATTGACAGTGTAAAATCTGCCGAAGTTGAAATTACATTTGATCCACCTTGGAGCCAAGAATTAATGAGTGAAGAAGCCAAATTAGAATTAGGCATGCTGTAAACAGCACTTTCGCCTTATACTTTGCTTTTGATTGTTTAAATCATTTTTAGGCACCTAAAACTATAGTTTTAAATCTGGAATCTTGAACCTTCAATCTTGATCCCTTAACCTAACGCATGGCAAGATCTAGACTTAAATCATTAAAAGACAAAGAAAAAACAAGTTTAAGAAAGTCATTTAGTGCCTTAATATATATTCCGCGGTTTTTTAAAGAAATTTGGAAAACGAATAAAAAACGATTCCTTTTATCTGCCATTTGCCGATTAATTGGGGCTTTTTTACCTGTAATAATTCTTTGGGTTGGTAAGATTATTATTGATGAAATTATCCTTCAATCTGGTAGCGACGTAACCAATTTCACAAGACTTTGGACCTTTGTTGGTCTCGAGTTTGCTTTAATAGTTCTTTCAGATTTAGTAAGCCGCGCCATTTCACTTACAGATAGTTTACTGGGAGATGCCTACGCCATTAATTCATCTGTAACCATTATAAAAAAGACAAATCAAATAGATATTAGTCTTTTAGAAGATTCTGAATTTTATGATAAGCTGGAACGCGCTAGAACGCAAACGGCAGGACGCGTTGGGCTTATGTCCAATGCCTTGGGCGAAATACAAAGTCTCATATCCATAGCCACACTGGTTGCTGGATTAATATATTTTGAACCATATTTAATAATTTTACTAGTACTCAGTATTATTCCTTCTTTTATTAATGAAATTTGGTTTAGTCAGCAGCAATACTCATTAGCTAGAGGTTGGACAGCCGAAAGACGCGAATTAGATTATCTCCGTTTTATAGGTGCCAACAATCAAACAGCAAAAGAAATTAAACTTTTTGGTCTGACGGATTTTATTGTAGATCGTTTCAAAAACCTCTCCGAAGAATATTTTCAATTAAATAAAAAACTAGCTGTAAAACGTTCCGCTTTGGGTTTTGTATTTAATGTTCTAGGAACCTTAAGTTATTATGGCGCTTATATTTATATAATTTACCGCGTTGTTTCTGGTGTTATCACGCTAGGTGAATTGACATTTTTATCGGGATCATTTAACAGATTAACGCGAAATCTTCAAGACTTCTTTTCAAAGTTTACAAGGATAACAGAAAGTGCACTTTATTTAAAAGATTACTTTGAGTTTATTGATTTATCTATTGTTCCAAAACACAAAGAAGATCAACCAATTCCTGAAAAAATTATGTCAGGTTTCGAATTTAGGGATGTGCATTTTTCCTATCCAGATTCTGATAATGACATTTTGAAAGGTGTGAATTTTAAAATTTCCGCTGGCGAAAAAAATGGCATTTGTTGGCCAAAATGGTGCTGGAAAAACAACACTAACAAAATTGCTACTGCGCTTTTACGAACCTACTTCTGGAGAAATTTTATTAGATGGTATTAATATTAATCGCTTTAAAAAAGACGCTTATCAAAAATTTTTTGGAGTCATTTTTCAGGATTTCTTCCGGTATGAATTCACTGTAAAGGAAAATATTGCCGTGGGTGATATTGCGGAACTAGATAATCAAGAAAAAATTAAACATGCTGCCGAATTAAGTTTAGCAAGCGAAGTCATCTCAGAATTAAAAAAAGGTTACGACCAGCAACTTGGAAAACGCTTTGCTAAAGGGCAAGAACTCTCTGGAGGGCAATGGCAAAAAGTAGCTTTAGCTAGAGCATACATGAAAAATGCCGAAGTCATGATTTTAGATGAACCAACGTCCGCATTAGATGCTAAAGCCGAGCGTGATGTTTTTAAGCGTTTTATTGGCTTAACCCAAGGGAAAACAAGCCTTATTATATCCCATAGATTCAGCACGGTCAGACAAGCGGATCGTATTTTGGTTTTGGATGAAGGCAAAATTTTAGAAATTGGCACCCACGAACAATTGATGGCTAATCAAGCGTTGTATGCACAACTCTTCCAGCTACAAGCTGAAGGGTATCAATAAATAATTTAACTTTGTATTATGGAAGAAGAAATAATTAATCGCGTTGCCAATAGCAAACTTGTTACCTTTGATTTAGAAGATTATTACCCAAAAGGGTCTCGTATGACTTTAGATATTAAGGACTGGTTGCAGGAAGGAATTGTGCTCCGTGAAAAGGATTTTAGAGAACAGGTTAAAAATCATGAATGGCAACAATATCAAGATGCCTATGTGGCTATTTATTGTTCTACAGATGCTATTGTGCCAGCTTGGGCTTATATGCTTATCACTATTTCTTTAGCGTCTATTTCCAAAAAATCGGTTTTAGGCGATTTGGACTTATTAGAAACCACTTTGTATGAAGAAATTATTTCAAATTTAGATGTTTCTGAGTTTCAAGACAAAGCTATTATTATTAAAGGCTGCTCTAAAAAACCGGTTCCGGTAAACGCTTATCTCATGATTACCAACAAATTAAAACCGGTTGCAAAATCCATAATGTTTGGCGAAGCTTGCTCAAGTGTGCCATTATTTAAAAGAAAATAGTACTTTTGTAAGAGAAATAATCACTAATTAATCCATAAAACCCTATGAAAAGAATCTTTACTATCGGTTTAGTGCTGCTTGCGACAGCCTCGTTTTCGCAAACAAAGGAAGAGCTAAAAGAGCAAAAAGCTGAAAAACAAGCCGCTGCAGATGCGTTGCAAGCAGAAGCTGATGATTTACAGAAACAAATAGACGCCTTTCCAGGTTGGAAATTTGGTGCTTTTGGTACCATTGGTGCTAGTTTTTCTGAATTTAACAATTGGTATGGCCAAGGAACACCTAACAATGCTTCTGGAAACATAACGATTACAGTTAATCCTTATGCCAAATTAGACCGCGAAAAATATTTCTGGTATAACACAGGAAATATTAACTTAAGCTGGGTAAAATTTGATGACAAAGACGATCCAACTGATGATAGTAGCTTTAGAGAAGCTAATGATGTGTTTAACGTAACCTCGCTATTTGGTTATAAAATAGCTAAAAATTTAGCAGCTTCTACGCTTGCTGAATACCGTACAACTTTAATCAACAACTTTAATGACCCAGGTTATCTAGACGTTGGTGTTGGTGTAACTTGGACGCCTCTTGAAAATTTAATAGTAGTGGTTCACCCATTAAACTACAACTTTGTATTTGCTGATAATGATGCTATTTTCGAATCGTCTTTAGGTGCAAAAGTAGTGGCTAATTATGGTCGTTCATTTGGAAAACTAGATTTCAACTCGAATCTTTCTGCTTTTATGAGTTATGAAGATTCTAATCTATCTAACTGGACTTGGATTAACGCTATTGGATATAAGCTTTGGAAAGGCATCGGATTAGGTTTTGAGCTTGGTTTAAGAGACAACAAGCAGGAGGCTGTTAACTTTGCTAACAAACAATATGAAGTACGTTTGGCTAACAATGGAGGTGTTATAGACCCTACAGATCCGCAACCAACTTTCGACAATGTAGATAATGATTTACAAGTTTACTATACCTTTGGTTTGAGCTATTCGTTCTAAAACAAACGTATTATTTTAAAATAAAAAAGCTCCGAAGTTACACTTCGGAGCTTTTTTATTTAACGTCATTTTGCTATTCGTCCCCTTTAAATTCTTCGGTTTTTTTCTTACTCTTGAATAGTTTTTTCAACCAACCATCTTCCTTTTCCAATTTACAATCCAAATCGTTTAACACATCATTACTTGGTGTTTCAAAAGTGCTTTTGGTAATCGGGTTCCATTTAGAATCCTTGTTCAATTTTTGATAAAAATGAGCAAACATGGGTAAAGCCGAGTTTGCACCTTGACCTAATGCCGTGGTTTTAAAACCCAAGTTGTAATTATCATTCCCAACCCACGTTATGGTTACTAATTGGGGTGTTATGGCTACAAACCAACCATCTTTGTTATCTTGTGTCGTTCCTGTTTTTCCTGCAATGGCGTTGTTCAGTTTATAGGTATTTCGCAATCGTGAAGCTGTTCCAGTATTAACCGTTGCTTTCATCATTTCCAATAAAACTTGTCTGGTATAATCGCTAAACGCTTGTTTTTCTAAAATTTCAGGTTTAAAATCAACAATTACGTTACCGTTTTTATCTTCAATTTTGGTTATCATATACGGCTTCACACCATAACTATTGTTTACAAAGCTGGCATAAGCACCTACTAATTCCTTCAAAGTAATTTCGGCAACACCTAACGCTAATGACGGTTGCGAGGGCAACTCTTTAGTAATACCCATTTTTTGCGCTTGCTCTTGAACTTTAGAAATACCAACATCATTTAAAACTTTTACGGCAATGGTATTTACCGAATTGCTCAACGCCATTTCCAAATTGTAATTAATATCCGTTTTTTCGTTGGGATCTTGACCAGCATTAGTTGGTGTCCAGTTTTTGTAGTTGGTATAAGTTACAGCATCTACAGAATAATATGAACAAGGTTTCATGCCATTTTCAATAGCTGCTGTGTACA
Organism: Bizionia sp. M204; assembly: GCF_023205095.1. GTDB lineage: Bacteria > Bacteroidota > Bacteroidia > Flavobacteriales > Flavobacteriaceae > Algorimicrobium > Algorimicrobium hallyeonense. The sequence goes on from NZ_CP046242.1 coordinate 2,571,140, forward strand.
CAAATGGTTTAAAGGTTGAGCCCACTTGACGTTCACTATGAGACACGTGGTCATACTTAAAGTAGCGGTAATCAATACCACCAATATAAGTTTGAATAGCACCCGTTTTTGGGTCGATTGATAACATGCCAGTATTTAAGAGTTTAAGGTAATGTTGCAAGCTATCCTTTGCCGAAAGCATTGCAGTACTATCACCTTTCCAAGAAAATATATCCATGTTGCGTTTTACAGATAACGAATCGTCTATGGCTTTTTCTGAAATACCTGTCTTTTTTAAGCGCTGATATTCTGGTAAACTTTGTATGGCTTTTTTAAATACGCTTTTATTGGATGTCCAAGGTGCATTTTTGCCATAAGATGCTTCGTAAGCCACTTGCAGTTTGCTAAGATGCTCCGTCATAGCTTCTTCCGCCATAGTTTGCATGGTAGCGTTCAATGTGGTGTAAACAATTAATCCATCCTTATAAATATTGTACGCGTCGCCATTTGGCTTTTTATATTCTTTAATAACTGCTTGCAATTCTTGTTTAACTTGTGCTCTAAAATAGGGTGCCAGTCCTAAATCATGATTAAAAGAATGATACTTTATAATAAGAGAATCCGTTTTTAGTTTGGCGGCTTTAGGTGCTTCTAAATAATCATATTTTACCATTTGGTCCAAAACCACGTTGCGTCGTGACTGACTTCTTTCAACCGATTTTCTGGGATTAAAATAAGTTGTTGCCTTTAAGGTTCCTACCAAAGTTGCAGCTTCTGGAATAGTTAAATGCACTGCCGATTTATTAAAAAACTTTTGCGAAGCACTTTCTATACCATAGGTGTTATCTGAAAACGGAACCGTATTTAAATAAAGCGTTAAAATTTCTTGTTTGGAATACACATCTTCAATACGTTGGGCTACAATAGATTCCTTAAATTTATTAATGAGCATGCTAAAAAGCGCATAGTCTTTCCGGCCATATAAGTTTTTAGCTAGCTGTAAGGTGATGGTGCTTCCACCTCCTGCCGATTTATCTTGAAGTAGTATATTTTTAATAAACACACGCAGTAAACTTACATTATCCACGCCATCATGTTCGTAAAAGCGTACATCTTCAGTTGCTACCAACGCATCAATCAAATGTTTAGGAAACTCCTCATATTCGAGCGGCTGCCTATCATAGATATAAAATTTACCAATTAGTTTTTTATCCTGATCTAATACTTGGGTGGCTTCTGCTTGTTTTAAAGCTCCTAATTCGGCATGTGTTGGCACTTTTCCAAACAATCCAAAATAAATACTCGCATAAAGCAATACAAAGAATAAAATGATAACAGCCAATACCATTAGCGACCATTTTACCCAAGTTTTTTTAAGGAATACGTTTAGTTTTTCCATGAATTATAGAAACGTTAGAATCGAAATTTTATGCAAAATTCGTGTAGAAATTCTATTGTATTTTATTCTTCTTCCTCGTAATCTGGATATAAAAAGTGATTATAAGGAAAACGTGTTACGTGAATATCCCGGACCTCGTCATAAACCCGCTTTTTAAATTCTTTCATATTCTGCTTGTTTAAAGCTGAAATAAATAACGCATTATTACCAACCCGATTCATCCAAGTTTTTTGCCATTCTTCCAATGAATAATGTGCTTCGGTACGTTCTACTTCTAAATCTGTTTCGTCATATGGTTCTGCTTGGTAGGCATCTATTTTATTAAAAACCATAATGGTTTCTTTGTCAGCACTATCAATTTCACCTAATACTTTATTAACCGAATCTATATGTTCTTCAAAATTAGGGTGCGAAATATCCACGACGTGCAATAACAAATCGGCTTCGCGAACCTCATCCAAGGTACTTTTAAAACTATCTACCAATTGGGTTGGCAGCTTTCTAATAAATCCTACGGTATCGGTTAATAGGAATGGTAAATTTTGGATGACCACTTTCCGAACCGTTGTATCTAATGTGGCGAATAGTTTGTTTTCGGCAAACACATCACTTTTACTAATGGTATTCATCAGTGTAGATTTTCCCACGTTTGTGTAACCAACAAGTGCTACACGAACCATTTTACCACGATTACCACGTTGCACAGCCATTTGTTTATCTATGGTCTTAATTTTATCTTTAAGGAGGGCTATTTTATCCCGAACAATACGTCTATCTGTTTCAATTTCTGTTTCACCAGGTCCGCGCATGCCAATACCACCTTTTTGGCGTTCCAAGTGTGTCCACATCCCTTTAAGTCGTGGCAATAAATATTCACATTGCGCCAATTCCACTTGCGTTCTAGCATAGCTTGTTTGGGCACGTTGGGCAAAAATATCAAGTATTAAATTAGTTCTATCCAGAACTTTACATTCTAAAATTTTACTAATATTTCGTTCTTGAGCAGCGGATAATTCATCATCAAAAATGGCTGTTCCAATATCGTTTTCTTCAATAAATTTTCGGACTTCCTCCATTTTACCTTTTCCAATAAAGGTTTTTGGGTTTGGCAAATCCATTTTTTGAGTAAAGCGTTTTAAAACCTCTCCACCTGCGGTGTAGGTAAGAAACTCCAACTCATCCAAATATTCTTTAGATTTGTCTGCGTCCTGACTCTTGGTAATGACGCCAATTAATACGGCACGTTCGTGCGTGATATCTATTTTTTCTATCATAAACTGTGTAAAGCACAAAGTTAATCAATTGCAATCACTTTAATTTGCATATTTTTAACGCGAATACTGAAAAAGATGCATGAAATGGAAAAATCGCCGCGTTTACCACACACTTTTACCATAGCTTTTTACAATACCGAAAACTTATTTGATATTTATAACGACCGTAGCAGACACGATCGGGATTATTTACCAAATTCCGAAAGACGTTGGACCAAAAAACGCTATCAAAACAAGCTTAATAAAATTGGCTTGGCTATATCCAAAATTGGCCTTGCTGAAACTGGAAATTTACCCAGTATTATTGGTTTAGCCGAAGTGGAAAACGGTAAAGTGATTCGGGATTTATTGGATACAACACATTTAAAAAATTCGCCTTATGATTATGTTCATTTTAATTCCAAAGATGAGCGTGGAATGGATGTCGCGTTTATTTATAATACAACGAAATTTACAGTGACCCACTCTGAAATTTATGCCATCCAATTTGAAAGACCTGAAGGTGGTGACGATTTTACTCGAGATATTCTTTTAGTAACTGGAATGCTGCAAGGCGAAACGATTTCGGTATTGGTAAACCACTGGTCGTCCAGACGTGAAGGCACACAACTATCTGAAGTGAAACGTTTACAAGCTTCCGAGAAAGTTAGCGAGATTATTAAAGATATTCAAACGAAACAAGCGGATGCAAAAATTATTATTATGGGCGATTTCAATGATGATCCACATTGTAAAAGCATCACGCAACTCATAGAAAATAACAATTTATTCAACCCAATGAATACCTTACGCTCCTATAATCGTGGGAGCTTGGTACACCACAGAAAGTGGCATTTATTTGATCAGATTATGTTTACGATGCCTTTTTTTGAATCGCGAGCAAACCATTTGGAATTTGAATCCGCCAATATTTTTGATGCCTTTTTTTTAAAAGAATACAAAGGCAGATATAAAGGCACGCCTTTTAGAACCTATGCTGGCGAAAAACACAAAGGTGGCTATAGCGATCATTTTCCGGTGTATATGATGTTGAAGAAGTAAGGAGTATACTGAAGCATGCTTCCACACATCATTATAGCTTTTACGAAACTTAAAAACCTTTGATGGAGAAAAAACCGTCCCGAAAAAGGGACTATTAGAACCTAGAGAATAGACTTAAATTAGCCAGCAATTTGTAAATAGATAATTTGCATTTTTAATACTTTAAACAGCTTGCCAGAGTATTACTGACAATAAAATGCAAGCAACGGGAAGCAACCAAAGCAGAAATATGGAGTGGTTTTGAGATTTCTTATTCAGCATTTTAGCATTTAGTACTTGACGCTTTCTTCCGGCATATTGTATCCAGTTTTTAAAAAACACAAAAACAGATGCCATAATAAATAATGCCCAAGCTTTATCTTGAGTCATGGTATTCATATTCATCTGGCTTGAAAATCCAGCAAAAAACATACCTAATAACAACAAAACTGAACATTGTAATATAGAAATATAAATGGTTGCAATTTGATTGGCTTTTTTGTGTTTACGCTTTTTGTAATGCTTAAACACGGCAATAAACAGTGAATTGAAAATAGACATAAGTATATAATGGGATAAAAATTAAAAACCTGCTAATCTATTAAAATTAGCAGGTTCTTTATAAAATTACTTAAAAGACTAATTAGTTTTATTAGTTTTTTATTGAGCAGCTAGTATTTTAACTTTTCCTAAATCTCTAGTTGAAGATATAGCTCCATCTTCACTATCATAAACAAAGGCAATAAAACCAGTTCCAGTAGCTGCAGAAAGGTCAATAAAACCAGTCTCATCGTATATATTGTCGTAAAAGTTACCATTAATTGGAAGACCTTCAATTTGATTAGCGCCTACTTCCGTCCAATTAGCTGTAGAAGGATCAGTTCCTGCCACATAATCGTTAGAGTAATATGCTTTTAGAGGTTCTTCTCCAGCATCACTAAATGCATCTGCAATTTCTAATATCATTTGTTCGTCATCTTGAGCGTCAAAATCAAAAGCTGGTGATATTAACCAACTAACCATAGTTACGCCACTACCACTTTGAAAAGCTGTACCTCTCACATATGAAACGCCACCGAAGGATGCAGCATACCATTCTTTAGTTCCCGCTGTATTAATAACATCCCAGCCGTTTAAACCTCCATCAAAATTTTCTTCAAAAACAACTGTAAAATCATTTTGATCCAACAACTCGCATCTTGGACCATCAAAATTTACACCTTCTAATCCGTTTAAGGCTAAAATAGTAGAACCACCATCAAAAGTTTTATTCACAACAGCAGTTATAGAACCGTTACCTAGAGGTAATAATTCATTTTTAAAATTGGCAAAACTACTTGTTTCTAATTGAAATGTTGAATAGGTAAAGCCTGTACAAGCTTGTAATCTTCTTTTTGTATCAAAATCGTTCATTGGGTCAAAATAGCGTTCTCCAGCTAAATTATCGGCAAACTCTACACCATCTACTTGTACCAATATACCAACATGCGTGCTATTAATATCTGTAAAATTTACATTCAAAGGGGTAATATCTTCTGTAACAGGTGACCTGAATATGTGTGTTCTTGCGCGATTTTCACCAATGCTTGTAATGTTTGTTCCAAAACGCGTAGTTTCTGTTTCACCACCAACTGCTATAATACCCGTTCCAATACGTTCTTCACCAATATATAAACCTTTTAGGCTTACATAAACCTCACGTCCAAAATTAAACTGATTGTATAAATCTACTTGGTTTATAACAATTTTAATTGCCGTTGTTGGATTTGTTGGACTATCTTGAAGAAAAAATTCTTTAAAGAAATTTCCAGACTTATCAGAAGACGATACATATCCTTTAATATATATATTTTCAACTTCTTCTATATACGGCATAGCATCCGTAGTATCACCATCATTATTTGGGTCCGATGAATATCTAGATTTCGCATCTGCTATAGAAATTTCTGTTCCATTAGCCAATAAGGTATTTAATCGTGCATTTTCTTCATCACCTAAACTTGTAGGAATGGTGTAATCGTCATCTTGAACACAAGATACAATAGCTAAACTAGCAACTACTGTTAATACTAGGGTTAAAAATTTATTTGTTTTCATAATCAATAATACGTTTAATTAATTTTTCTTTTTCGTTTTTAGAATCTAAAGTTAACATTTACAAAATAAGTAGCACCACGTCCATACCAGTATTTTGGTCCAAATTGACGTTTAGGTGTCTGATTGTCAGCTAACAATTCGTTGTAATTGGCATTTCTACCTTGTTCAAAACCACCTGTTTTGTAAATCTCATCTAATAGGTTATTTACACTTGCAAATACACCAATGTAGTAATCGCCAATTTTCCAAGATTTTCCACCTGTTAAGTTTACAGTAAAATACGCATCAATTTCTTCTTGCTTTAATAATTCGGTTGCTACGTCTTCATCATAATTATTAATTGGTAAACCATCGTTAGCTAAATAAAAGTTTTGCGTTCTTAACAATGGACTCACATCTATATACGCATTTGCTAAATAATTAACCGTTGCTCCAAAAAACCAATAGTCAGGATCGCGATATTCAAAACCAAGAGAATACGCTTGTTGTGGTCCACCTGCTATTTTATAATCTTTTAAATTAGATGTAAATGTTTGAGTTCTACCAAAACTTGTAGACGTTAAATATAAATCAGGGTTGTTATCATAAGTATATTGACCTACTGCCGCGACACCTTTTAACTTAATAGTTGGTGTTACTTGAGCTTCAATACCTAATTCGGCACCAATGTGCTTTTTATCCACACCTTGTAAAACTTCTTGAACAAATGCAGATGTATCGTTAAACTCTTCACCAACGTTGGTAATACCGTCAGCATAATAGAATCCTATTTCATTGGCATCTTCAATTTTCGTGTAGTAACCTGTTAATTTAGCCTTCACAATTGGAGATCTGAAAATATAACTAGCATCAAACGATGTGATTTTTTCTTCTGTTATATTATCAACTACACTATTGTTATCTCTTGAATTAGAATATGTATTTCTAATAGTTGGTGCTTTTGTAAGATAGCCACCATTCACATCTATTAAGTGTTTTCCAGTTATTTTATACGTAAGTCCAGCTTTTGCGCCGACACCAGTAAAGTTTAACTTCTCACCTTTTCCTAGAGATAAGTTGCCTAGAAACGCGCTGTTTTCCCAAAGGCCTTCACGTTGATAAGATGTACTTGTTACACTTCCTGAAAGGTAGAAATCTACTTTACTATATTTAAATTGTGCTTGAGCATATCCTGAAATAACCTCTGCAAAAATATTATAGTTGTAACGGAATTTATCACCTTCACCAATAACGCGGTTGGGGTTTTGGTTGTCATATTGGTAGTTGTCAAACGAATCCACGTTTAAAACACCATTACCGCCTAATAAATCTATTATTTCACCAAAGTTTTCTGACTTTAAGTTTTTGTAATTTACAGCGGCATTTAAAATAATGTTATCATTAATTTCCGTGTTGAAAATAGAATTCACCGTTATTTGCTTATCATCTTGACGGTCTTCATATAATACATAGGCATTTGTATCACCTACTGACGCATTGGTAATATTGGCATCTAAAATACGTTCCCAATCAATCTGGCCACCATTCATAAAATTTTGTTCAGCAATATAAGCGCCTGCATAATCAGGACCATCATTATCCGCTAAAAAGTAACTTGGTAAATCTTGGTAATAAGCAGGGCTTGGATTTGCTCCACCCCCATAATCTAAACGGCTATTTCCTATTTTACCAAATTGATAACCCACATTGGTATTTAAAGTAGTTTTACTACCAATGTCCCAATAGTGATTCAACATTAAAATAGGTTCTTCAATTTCTTTGATTCGTGAATTTTTCTTTTCACCATCTAACCAACCCCAATATTCGTTGTATTTAATATCTTTTAAATCGTAAACCTCTTGTGTATTAGGCGACGATTTTCCACGACGATTTGGCGTGTACATAGATGTAAAGTTCAAGCTGTGCTTGTCATTGATTTGTTTTTCAATGGCTATGAAGAACGAATTGGCATCATACAACGTTGCGTCTTGATAACCTTCATTTCCCCAACGTCTTCCGCCCATTGCAGCGTAAGACCAACCACCTTCTAATAAACCAGATGCATAACTAGCCATAACACGGTTTGTATAACTTCTATTTGAAGATGAATAGGTTACACGGCCGCCTTCACGATATTGTGATGCACGAACATTCATATTAGTTGTACCTAAAATACCACCAAAATTATAAGCTGAAGGTGCTAAACCAGTTGTTAATTCCTGGTTACGAAGCATGTCATTTAATCCACCCCAATCACTCCATTGCGGTCTACCATCATAAATCTTATTCATTTCGATACCGTTAATCAAAACCGAACCGTTTTCAGAATCTAAACCTCTTACTCTATAAAAGGAAGAACTCCATTCAAAAGCTGCTGTTCTTTGAAACACATCTTGAGAAGATTGTAGTAAACCTGAAATATTATCAAGTCCACCAGATTCGTCATCCAATTCATCATCTGTTAGGTTAATAGTAAATAAATCAGCCGATGTATCTCTTTCTAGAGTCATATCAGTAATATTTACCGTTTGCCCTTCATTAATGACAATTGGATATCTTTTAAAGACATACTCGTCTTTAGATATTCTTAAAATCTGATCTCCCAATGGTAAATTTGAAGAAAATTCAAACATACCGTTTTCATCAGTTGTGGTTGTAATGTCTGTACCTTCAATGGTAACAGTTACATTTCGAATTGGATCGAAGGAAATGGCTTCTGTGACACTTCCTTTTACTACTGTTTGTTGAGCAAATGCAGTAATTGTTGCGAAAAATCCGAATAAAAAAACAATTAAACTTTTTTTCATACTAGAATTTATAATTAAAAAGATTGATACTTTGCGTTAAATGTTAATTAAATTAAGCGTGCAAATTTACATTATTTATAATAAATATCTACTTTTGGCGTAAGATTTGTATTAACATAACTTAAACATAACACACAATTTAATGAAAAAACTCAAAGTTTGGATCACTATAGTTCTTGTATGCGTTGCTATAACTGCAAAGGCTCAAGATGGGAAAAAATTTAAAATTCATACGGTAGCCTTTTATAATCTAGAAAATTTATTTGACACCATTAATGATCCTAATAAAAATGATGAGGCTAGCCCCATTATGGAAATGAAGGTTAACACAAGTGACATTTATAAAAAGAAAGTATCTAACATGGCACGTGTACTAGCTGATATTGGTACAGATACTGCAAAAAATTCACCTGTTATTATTGGTGTTTCGGAGGTTGAAAATCAAGATGTTTTAGAGGATGTGGTTAATGATCCACAACTTATTTCTAAAGATTATGGCATTGTGCATTATGACTCACCAGATCGTCGTGGCATTGATGTTGGTTTATTATATCAGAAGAAGTTTTTCACGCCTATTAACACCAGTAACCATGAGTTAATTATTTATGATGATTCTCGCGAACGTGTTTATACAAGAGATCAACTTTTAGTAAGTGGAAAATTAGAAGGTGAAATGATTCATATTATTGTTAATCACTGGCCATCTAGAAGTGGTGGTGAGGCCAGAAGTAGACCAAAACGTGTTGCAGCTGCTGGATTGAGCAAAAAAATAATTGACTCGCTACAAACACTAGATCCGTATGCTAAAATTATACTAATGGGCGATTTAAATGACGATCCAACAAATGAGAGTGTAAAGAAGGTTTTAGGAGCCAAAAGCGACAAGGAGGATGTTGAGCTTAAAGGTATTTACAACCCTTTTGAAAAGCTGTTTAAAATGGGTGTAGGATCTAATGCGTATAGAGACAGCTGGAGTTTATTTGACCAAGTATTAATAACACAACCTTTTTTAGAAAAAGACTACAGTTCTTTACGTTTTTATCAGGCACATGTGTTCAATAAAAACTATTTAGTAAACAAGAGAGGTAAGTATAAAGGTTATCCTTTACGAAGTTTTGCCGATGGTGGTTTTACTGATGGCTTTAGTGATCACTTTCCAGCTTTTATATATTTAATTAAGGAAGTGAAGTAAACAGATACATTTCTCAATAAAAAAAGTGCCTTTAAAATTTATTAAAGGCACTTTTTTTATTGGATTTATAGGATTCTAACCTATCCAGACATTCCATGGAATTTTTGCCAAAATAAGGATTAACGCTATCGTGTAAAAAACAGCTATCATTCTGAATTTTGCTTTAGAGGTTAGTTTCTTTTTATGTTTAGAATACCCTATGGTAATTAATGCTACTGCAATAATCATGGTTAAGGGATGTTCTACAATATTAGAGCGTAAGGTACTATCTTTCATCACGGCACCCATGCCCATCTCGCTAATAATTGATATATAATCAGCTGCAAAATAGAATACAATACCTATAAGTAATTGAATGTGTGATACGATTAAGGTAAATAAAGACATTCTGAAATCTTTAGCCGAATATTCCTTTCCTGCCATGGCTTTTACAAGGGCATTTAAAGTAGCTACAACTAGGATTAAAAGCACGAAATAAGCCCATCCTGAATGCAACATTTTTATAGTATTATACATATTTTAAAGTTTAATAGTTAGTATTACAAATGTAATAAATAAAGCGTACAAAAAAACCGCTTCGGTTTGTGAAGCGGTTTTAGAAATTATCTAATAGTAATTAGAAGTTAAAACGGATACTTGTATTCCAAGTTCTTCCGTAACCAAAACGACCATTATTACTTGTGTTTACACCTTTATAATTTTCTTCAGGATTAGCAGAAGCTTGTGTATTTCCATTAACAGCCTCTAAATAAACTTCATCAAAAACGTTGTTTACGTTCAAGCGGAATTGAATAGATTTCTGATTGTTTTTACCTACTAACATTTTATATGAAAAACCAGCATCAACTGTATCATAAGAAGGTAATGAAAGTGGAGCTAATTCTAATGAACCTGAAGAGAATATATCATTATTCCAATTCCAAGCAGCATCAAAACTTGTTCTAGGTAAGAACTCATAACTACCATTAATACCAGCAGTAACTTGAGCAGCCTCACCAACACTGAAACCATCAATCACGATTTCTTCGTCATCACCAATTTGAGTACCATCTTGATTAAATGTTCTTTGAGTAGCATTGTCTTTAAACTGCCATTCACCTAAAGATAAGAATCCATTTAATCTTAAATTATCAAGTGGACGTGTCATTACTTCAAGTTCAACACCGTAGTGTACTTGTTTTACACCTAGTGTTTGGAAACTTAAGAAATCAACACCATCCCTACCATTACTTCTATACTTAACCACATTATCCCAAGTAGTATGGTACGCATTTAAATTAGCAGAAATACGACGACCACCATTAAATTGGTATCCAACTTCGAAACCAGTAATTTCTTCATTTTCCGCTTCTGGTGATAATAACTCATTACTACTTCTATCGTTTTGGTATAGAGTATCATGGAATGGTTGACGTGAGTAATAACCAACATTAGCAAATACTTTATGCATTGAGCTAATTTCATAAGCCGCACCAGCTTTTAGGTTAAAACCTAAATTATTCACTTTTTCAGAATCTTCAGAAACACCTTCAAGTTCGGCATTTAAAAACTCTGTTCTTACGTGAGACTGGTTAGATACTGCACCTTGAAAAAAGGCTGAAAAATTATCTTTAACATATTCTAATTGTCCAAAAACACCTGCATAATTAATTTTTTCTTCGTAATCATAACCAAAACGTTGTGTGTGATCTGTGTTTGGATTAAAGAACACTTCCCATGGGTTAATTCCACCAGCTTCCGTTAATTGATAATCTCCACCATTATAGGCACTATTAGCACTTACTGAATTTATGTTAGGATTTACAAATTCTCTAATATCTCTAAAGTGAAAACCATTATACAAACGGACATCAGCACCAATGTTTAAATTTAAGTTTTCTGTTAACTGATTGTTATAGCTTGTCACTAAACCAGCCCAGTTGTGGTTATTATTTGAACCTCTTACATACAAAAACTCATCTGTATTTCTGTCCGTAATTGCTTGTGCAAAACTACCACGACCCATAGAACCGTAAAGCACCGTTGATAAAGATGATTTATCATTTATTGTCCAATCCCAGTTTAAGTTAGCAACTGGTTTGTGGTAAATATTACGACCTCCTGGATATGCACCACCATGTAATGTATTTGGGCTATCCACACCGTCAAAATTCCATGAATTATAACGTCTACCTCTATCGCTTTCTAAAAATTCGCTAATACGCGCTCCTCCTGCTGCTGCATGCCATTGTGGCGCGCCAGTTAATAAGAAGTTTAAAGAGTGATTTTCGCCAGCTTGGTAACCAACAGATAAAAAGTATGTTTGACCTTGACCTTGGGTATAATCTACATAACCATCACCTTGCCAGTGACCTAATAATCCAGAAAAAGACCAGCCCTTATCACTCACACCTGTTGAGAAATAGGCAGTAGATTTGATGTAGTTATCATTTCCTACCATCTGCTCTACAAAACCACCTTCTTTTTTATCAATAGTTTTAGTAACAATGTTTACCGTACCACCAACAGATGAGATAGCTAATTTTGATGCTCCTAAACCACGTTGTACTTGAATAGCATTGGCAACTTCCGTTACACCCTGCCAGTTAGACCAATACATCTTACCATCTTCCATACCATTAATTGGTTGACCATTTAATAAGAAAGCCGTGTTTGTTTGGTCGAAACCACGTAAAAACATTTGACTCTCACCAAATCCACCATTTTGAACAACCTGAATAGAAGGTGTTGTTTTTAATAATGCAGGTAAATCAAAATTACCCGCCTTTTGTTGAATTTCTGAAGCCTTTATAGTAGAAACAGCAATTGGTGTTGTTCTATCCTCGGCTAAATCAATAACACCAGATCCTACAATAACAACTTCCTCTAACGTATTATCACTAGTTAAAACAATATTACCTAAATCTTGATTTCCTGTTACTGTTACAGTTTTGGTTCCGTAACCTACAAAAGAAATTACCAATGTTGCATTTGTCGTGCTAGTAGTAATTGTAAATTCTCCATCAAAATTAGAAGACACACCGTTGGTAGTACCTTTTTCAATGATGTTGGCACCAGGTAGTGGCGCGTTCATTTCGGCATCCATGATTGTACCTGATACAGTACTTTGAGCCATTGTCATACCAGTAAACAAAATCGCTACTGCTAAAAATAATAATCTTGTAATTTTTTTCATTGTATTAAAAAGATTGGTTTTTAAATTTTCGGCAAAATTAACCCTTTAAAGCATATTAACATGAATTTAAGGTTAAGTTTTTACGCTTAGCTGAAGATAACACTTAATACACGTTAATAATATGATAAAAAATAAAGCTATTAACAGTCTTTTCAACAAAAAAAACTATTTTTTCAGATAATACTTCAATATTTTGGCAGAGGAGGCATCATGATTGGCAAAAGTGTTATTTTTTATGTCCTGTAAAATATTTGTAGCTAATTGCTTGCCGAACTCCACGCCAAACTGATCATAACTATAAATATTCCAAACAATGCCTTGAACAAATATTTTATGTTCGTAAAGACCAATAAGCTTCCCTAAACTCTCTGGTGTCAGCTTTTTTATGAAGATGGTATTCGTAGGATTATTCCCTTTAAATACTTTAAATGGAACCAAAGATTGTATATTTCCTAAAGATTTGCCTTGCTTTTCATATTCCGCAAGAACATCTGCTGCCGTTTTCCCTTTCATTAATGCTTCTGTTTGAGCTATGAAATTGGAAATCAATTTATCCTGATGATCTTTATTCTCATGAAGGGATTCCGCAAAGCCAATAAAATCGGCTGGAATTAGTTTGGTGCCTTGATGAATTAATTGAAAAAAGGCGTGTTGCGAGTTCGTTCCTGGTTCTCCCCAGATTATCGTTCCTGTCTGGTAATTTAAAGGCTGTCCATTTCTATCAACAGATTTCCCATTACTTTCCATAACAGCTTGCTGCAAATAGGTAGCAAACTGATTTAGATATTGTGTATAGGGAATAACAGCCTCACTTTCGGCATTAAAAAAATTGTTGTACCATATACTTATTAATGCTAAAACAATTGGAATATTTTCCTTAAAAGGTGCGGTTTTAAAATGATCATCCATTTTATGTGCGCCTTGTAATAGCTTATCAAAATTATCAAAACCTACTGATAAACTTATTGATAATCCCACGGCGCTCCACAACGAAAACCGGCCACCAACCCAATCCCACATCGGAAAAATATTATCAGGGCGAATGCCAAACTCTTGAACACCTTTACCATTTGCAGAAACAGCAACAAAGTGTTTTGCTATGGAATGTTCTGGAGCGTACTTTAAAAACCATTCCCGAATAGTGTTAGCATTAGAAAGCGTTTCTTGTGTTGTAAAGCTTTTAGAAACAATAACGAAAAGCGTGGTTTCTGGGTTCAGCTTTTGAATCATTTCATTAACATGATCGCCATCTACATTACTAACAAAATGCGTCGTTAATTGGTTTTTGTAGAACTGTAAAGCTTCAACAACCATAGCAGGCCCCAAATCTGAACCGCCAATACCAATGTTTACCACATCCGTAAAGGGCCTACCCGTAAACCCCGTAACTTCACCATTTATTACTTGATTAGTAAACGATTGTATTTGCTTCTTAGCTTGATATATTTGAGGAATAATATTAACACCATTTACTAAAACGGTTGCATTTTCTGGCGCTCTTAAAGCAGTGTGCAAAACAGCACGATCTTCCGTTTCATTAATGCTTTTACCGGAAAACTGACTTTCAATAGCGTCTTGTAAATGCGTTTCTTTGGCTAGTTTTAGAAGTAAATCTAACGTTTCTTCAGTGATTCTATTTTTTGAAAAATCAACCAAAAAATCATCCCATTCAATTGAAAACGTATCCGCCCGACTATCATCATTAGCAAATAAATCTGTCATTTTCAGGTTTTTCGTTTCTGAAAAATGCTCACGAAGATTTTGCCAAGCCTTGGTAGTTGTTGGATTCGTTTTCGATAATGCCATAAGCTTAATCTAGTTGTGTAATTAAATCTTCTGGTGTAGATTCTAAACCATTAGAATTTTGAACATTTATAGCGTCCAACTGTAATTTTAAGGGTTTAATGAAATCTAAATACCTAGCTTTTAGGCTATCAGAAATTGGTTCTGCTTCTGGTAATTTTTGCTTGAAAGGATCTACTTGTTTTCCATTTTTCCAAAAACGATAACACACGTGAGGACCAGATGTATTTCCAGTCATTCCCACCCAACCAATTATATCTCCTTGTTTTACGTATTGACCAACCTTTACATTTTGGCTTTTCATATGTAAATACTGCGTTTCGTATGCTGAATTATGTCTTATTTTTACATAATTCCCATTCCCTCTTGTGTAAGCAGATTTGGTAACCGTTCCATTAGCCGTGGAACGAATAGGCGTTCCTATATTGGCAGCAAAATCGGTTCCTTTATGAGGTCTGATTTTATTTCCATAGAGCGCAATACGTCTTTTTAAATTATATCGAGATGAAATACGTTTGTATTCCACCGGAGCTTTTAAAAAGGCTCGACGTAAATTTTTAGCTTCTTCATTAAAGTAATCGCGTAATCCTTTTACTGTATCTGTTTCAAATTCAAACGCATAAAATGGTTCACTTTTATGCTCAAAATATGCGGCTTTAATATGGTCAATTCCGGCATAAATAGTATCATCAATATACTTATCCGTATAAATAATCTTGAAGTGATCACCTTTTTGAAGTCTGGTAAAATCAATGGTCCAAGCGTAAATATCAGACATTTTATAGGCTAAAATTAGACTTTTACCACCATCGGAAAGTGTTTGCGACAAATCACTATTAATAACACCAGCAAATTCCTTTTCAACATAGGTTATCGGCTTTCGACTTGTAAAAGCATGAATGGAATCTTTAAAATTTAGCACCACATACTCTTCACGATTAGGCTGATAAATAAAGGAAAGAGCTTGTTGCAACGAGTCTTTAGAACATAAAACTGTGTATGGTTTTCCTAATTGCAATTTTCTAATATCGAAATCATTTTTAGTCTGTTCTGCAATTTCAAAAATTTTAGGATAACCCACTTTGTAACGTTCCATAATAACACCAAAGCTATCTCCTTTGCGAATGGTATCGCGTTTAACAACGTAGTCGTTTAGGTTAAAGCCAAATTCCTTCAGTTCCTCTGGTGGAATAATAGCTGCAAATTCATCTTCATAAACAGGCTCTGGCTTGTTGTCCTTACAGCTAACTAATGTAAACAATAAGGCAAAAAGAATTATACATTCTCTCCCCATTCTGCTAATTCTTTTTCGCTCCATAATTCTGGAAAAAATATTCGTCTTTGATATTTTGGATGCATATATTTTACCCATTCGCTTCCTCCTGTTGCTTCTGTAGTTTTACCACCAATGTTTAAATAATGATTGGCGGTATTGTAATGTGCCATAACCCATTTAATATTAACGGTATGGTCATAATGACGCATGGCATTTACTAAATCTTTATTTGTTCTAACAGCTTCCGGCAATTCTTTAAACTTGGTCCAAAGATTACTAGTGTTGTAGAATTTCGCAAATCTAATAAATTCCTCTTTGTATCGTTCTTCAAAAACTGTTAATAAATAACTTTTTTTACCGGTTTTGTAGTCTTTTCCTGCAGCTTGCCAGTATAAATGCTCAAAAGCATGCTCAAAAGGTGTGTTTCTGTCTATAGTTTCACGAAAACGATTATCTATTAAATTGATTAATTCTGTAGATGAGATTTCAATTTTTCGGTATTGGGCACTTTGAAAACCACTTGCAGGCGTTAAGGTGGTTCTAAACTTATTGTACTGCTCTACGTCCATTCCTTCGCGCATAATTTCAAAGGAAGAGGTTAGCATATCAAAATACCGACTTACACGCATTAATTTTGTTGAAAAGAAATCGGCTGTCAGTTTTTCGGCAGTTGCAACCTGATCAATTTCCCAAAGAATCATTTTAAACAGTAATTCGTTTATTTGATGATACATGATAAATACCATTTCATCTGGTAAAACGGTACGCTGCGTTTGTAAATCTAAAAGTGCATCTGTTTGAATGTAATCCCAATAATTTATAGGCTTACTATATAACAAGCCTTGTAAGTGTACATCTAAATCTTGACCTATATTATCAAACTTTTCTTTTAGTTGGTTGGTTATGTCGGTATTCATGCTACTAATTTTTTACTATAATATTAAAAGGGTGTTTTAAGCCTTTAAAAGCATCCAAATCCGCTCTTAAAGAACCTACAGCCAAATCGGCTTTAATACGTAAAGGTATTCTATTTTTATCATTTGAAACCCATAATGTAAGGCTTTCTTCTTCTTTAAAAACACGACCTGCCATTACATACGGTCTAAATTTCAAGGTGTTTACTTTTCCAAAATTGGTATTAATTATTTCGGTTCCTAGATAGCGCAATTTAAAACCATAATTTTCTTCATCAAAAAACATATTAACCTCCACTTCATCGTTTATTTTCAAGTTTTCAATATCCAGATTATTACGCAAATAATAAAATGTAGATACCATATCTTGAATATTTGGTTTTGTATCAAAGGTCTTTTTTTTATTATGTTTTATGTTATTTACATGAGCCTTATGGTTGTTTTGGTCGAATTCTATTTCAATATTCTTGGTATGACCACCTTCATCAATATCTCTGATAAACTTATAAGGCACATTCAATTTTTTATCAAAATAACTCTCGTACCTATCCTTCACTGCAAAAAACCAACTAACGGCTCCAGTGGTCCAGCCCTTGCCTACTACATGGTAAACGGGTTTGTTTTTATACGTAGATTCGTTAACGGTAAGGGTGGCTTCTCCGGCTTTCATCCATCCGCTATAACTCATTTCAAATCGAAACCATTCACCTGTATCAAAGGCACTTTCTATTTGGGAAAATGCGGTGTTTAAGGAAACAATGGCGATTATAGTTAAAAGTATTTTTTTCATAAGCTTAATTCTAATTGTAAATACAACAATAACGTTGTTTTTCCTTATAGATTACAAATAGTATTCCAAAAATATAATACAAAAAAACTCCATCGATAATTGTGATAGAGTTTTTATAATGTTCATATACGTATTAGGTATTAAAGCGTTCCTCTTAAAGCCTGCTCACGCTCTATAGACTCAAAAAGTGCTTTAAAGTTTCCAGCTCCAAAACCTTTGGCTCCCATACGTTGAATAATTTCAAAGAATAAAGTTGGTCTATCTTCAACTGGTTTGGTGAAAATTTGTAATAAGTAACCTTCTTCATCTGCATCAATCATAATGCCTAATGATTTTAGCTTTTCAATGTCTTCACGTAATTCGTGGCTAAATTCTTCTAAACGTCCAGGTACAGATTTATAATAGGATTCTGGAGGTGTGGATAAAAACTCAACACCGCGAGAACGCAAATCAGAAACCGTTGAAATAATATCATCCGTTGCTACGGCTATGTGCTGAACACCTGGTCCTTCATAAAAATCTAAATACTCTTCAATTTGTGATTTCTTTTTACCTTTTGCAGGTTCATTAATTGGGAATTTTATACGACCATTTCCATTACTCATAACCTTACTCATTAAAGCCGAATACTCCGTGTGGATTTGCTTATCATCAAAGGACAAGAAATTAACAAATCCCATAACGTCTTCATACCATTTTACCCAAGTATTCATTTCACCCCAACCTACGTTGCCAACCATGTGGTCTATAAATTTTAAACCGGTTGCTTTTGGGTTATAGTCGGATTTCCATTCTACATAACCTGGCAGAAACTTCCCGTTGTAATTTTTACGTTCCACAAACATATGTACGGTTTCTCCGTAGGTATAAATTCCAGCACGAACTACTTCACCATGTTCGTCTTTTTCAACGGTTGGTTCCAGATAAGATTTAGCACCACGTTTGGTCGTTTCTTCATAAGCACTTCTGGCATCATCTACCCATAAAGCAACAACTTTTACACCATCACCATGTTTTACAATATGATCGTTAATGGGTGATGAACTTGTTAAAGGCGTGGTTAAAACTAAACGGATTTTATCTTGCTTTAATACGTAACTAACCTTATCTCTAGATCCTGTTTCCAATCCACGATATGCATATGATTGAAAACCGAAGGCTGTTTTATAAAAATGAGCTGCTTGCTTGGCGTTACCAACGTAAAACTCCACATAATCGGTCCCTAATAATGGCAGAAAGTCTTGCGCGTCATCAAATATTTTTTCCAATCCGTATTCTACTGATTTTATCTCTTTTTTACTCATAATTCGGTATTTTTTACTGCGTTAAGCCAGTTAATTGGTAACGCTTGTATTTTATGTTGTTATAACTTTGTTTTACTTCTAATTTATTAATGTTCCAACCATGACTTATAATAATCTTCATCAGCAATTTTCATAGCTTCTTCAGTGACTTGCAATGGCTTGAAGGTATCTACCATAACGGCTAATTCTTCGGTTTCAGTTTTTCCTATACTACGCTCTGCTGCTCCTGGGTGAGGACCATGTGGAATTCCTGCTGGATGCAAGGAAATATGACCTGTATCAATATCATTTCGACTCATAAAATCGCCATCCACATAATACAACACCTCATCACTATCTATATTGCTATGATTGTATGGCGCAGGTACGGCATCTGGATGATAATCATACAGGCGTGGCACAAAACTACATACTACAAAAGCCGCTGTTTCAAATGTTTGATGCACCGGAGGCGGCTGATGAATACGACCTGTTATCGGTTCGAAATCGTGAATTGAAAATGCATATGGATAATTGAAACCATCATAACCTACAACATCAAAAGGGTGTGAGGCATAAACCATTTCAAAAATATCGTCTTGTTTTTTAACTTTTATTAAAAAATCACCTGATTCATTATAAGTTTCAAGCTCTTGAGGCTGTCTTAAATCCCGTTCGCAAAATGGCGAATGCTCTAATAATTGACCAAACCAATTTCTGTAGCGTTTTGGTGTATAGATGGGATGTTTGGACTCCACAATAAAGAGACGATTGTCTTCCGTATCAAAATCTATTTTGTAAATAATACCACGCGGAATGACGAGATAATCTCCGTATTTAAAATCTAGATTACCAAGCATCGTACGCAGTTTTCCTGTCCCTTTGTGAACAAAAATAAGCTCATCCGAATCTGAATTTTTATAAAAATAATCCTTCGTAGATTGTTTTGGTGCTGCTAAAATTATACGACAATCGCTATTGATTAAAACTGTTTTTCTACTGTCCAAAAAATCATTTTCCGGTTTTACTTGAAAACCTCTAAAACGATAAGACTGAATGCTATTTTTTTTGGCTATTTTTGGCGCAACACTATATTGCTTTTTTATTTCTTTTACTTGTGTTGGGCGCTGTTCATGGTAAGAATTTGTGGACATTCCATCAAAACCAACAGTACCAAAAAGTTGTTCGTAATACAGGCTACCATCCGACTTCCTAAATTGGGTATGGCGTTTGGGCGGAATTTTCCCTAATTTATGATAAAAAGGCATGTTTTAATTATTTTTAAATTGGGCGTTAGTTCTTTTGAAATAACACCACATTATAAACTACATAAAGATACTAAAATAAATGTGATTATACCGATAAAGCTCGGATTTGAAAACTTTGCAAACGTGCAGATTATTCTGGATTTCTTTTAATAAGAAACTGAAGATGGGCTAATAAGTCAATCCAAAAATGTGTCATTGTTTTACAAATATCGAAAAAAAATATGACATAATATTAAAATCCAAAAGGTCTTTAAAACCAGAAACCTAAATTAAAAAACCAGATACTTTTTTTCACCTCTGGGGACCATGTGTATTTAGCTTCTATAGGTCCAATAAATGTTTGCATAGAATAACCAATGGCATAACCCGTATAGTTTGGCGTTGTAAACCATTCACCTGAATCGAAAATATTATCAGCAACATTTGCAAAATTTGCTGCTCCAATAATATGATGGTTTTTAAACAACTCATAGTCTATAGTGAGCGCTGCTTTTACAAAGCTATTTCCGGGGATAGACAAATAATCATACCCATAAAACGAGGTGAAATTATTTATGAAATTATTCCCATAACCTCCAAGAACAAAATCTAAATATGGCGAGGTATCCTCTCCTATTTTAAAGCCACCTTGTGTGGTTATGTTTCCGGAAAATTTACCGAAACTTTTAGCATACCCCATAGTAGCCTTACCTATAGAAAATTCTGAAAAGCTATTGTTGAAATCTGACGAGTATAAATACAAATGAAAGTCTCCATCAAAGAGAAAGCCTTCATTTGGAAAGTATTTATTGTCATAAGTATCTAGCTTCAATTTCCCGTAAACACTTAAATAATCACTATTATCAAACGTTGTTTCCTCTTTGTTACTTAAGGTTAAAATAGTTTCTGTAGTAAGTTTAAACCGTTTGTGTTCTGCTCCTAAAGTTAGTGCAAAATCATTACCCAATAAAGTCTGCGCATAAAACTGATTGGTAAAGTCATCTATTTCAACATCTAATTTATTAACATTTATACCCATCAAATCTTCATCGGACAGTAAGGATGTAGCTGGAACATTCTTTTTAAATTGGTTGTAGCGTGATGTAATTCCAATACTCCAATAAAAACCTTTGTCTATATAATATTCAAAATTATACCGAATATTATCGCCCAATACAAAGTCTAAAGAAGCAACATCATCATTAAGTAATAAGCGTTTTCTGGTTAAATTTAGTAAGACACCTGTTTTATAAAGATCGTCATAATGCAAGCCTACCTTGAAAAATGTTCGTGTTTGGGTTTCTAATACGGATACATCTAAATCATATTCTTGCTCGTTTTCCGTAGGATGCAATTGGTAAACAACAGAAGCAAAATTATTGGTTGCTGCCAAATTATTAACACCCTCTACAAAAGTGGTATACTCAATTTTCTTTTCTGGTTTAATTTTCAATTTACCAATAACGTAGGCGCGCGAGTATTTTTCATTCCCAGAAATATTAATGGTATTCACCCGAATACTATCAATAACCTTAATAACAGTAGCTTTCTTGGGTTTGACTACCTGCTGATTAACTATTTTATTTAGATCGGCAATTTTCTTTTTTGTGGCTAGCTCACCATTTTCAATAATTTTACTGCCATCACTAAATGATATAACGGTATAGTCCGTAATATCCGGTTTAATATAAATATCCGTTTTTTTAGATTTCAACTTCATATCGTTAATGGTCCGATAATTATTAATTTGAAGTATAATATCTGGAGCAGAGCGCAATTCTTCGCGCGTTGCTAAATCATCCTGAACATCCACACCAATAATAATATCCATGCCTTTAGCTTTTAACTCATCAATGGGATAATTATTTACCACACCACCATCTATTAATATTTGGTCGTCTATAATTACCGGTTGAAATAAAGATGGAAAAGCTCCACTGGCCACAATGGATTGCGCTAAACTTCCTTTATCTAAAACTACGGCTTGTCCTGTTTCTACATTGGTTGCAATACAGAAAAATGGTATTGGCAATTTACTGAAGTCTTCTACATCACTTACATGCAAGGTTAGTTTTGATAGTAAACTTAATGTATTTTGACCTCTAGATAAGGCAGATGGTAATTTTAATTTAAATTTATCAAAAGGTAAAGTAAGGGCGTATTTTTCAGAATTATCACGCTCATAAAATGTTTTAGCGGCTCGCGGCAAATTATCATTAATAATCTTATCAAAATCCACATCCCGGAAAATTGTATCTATTTGCTTTCCTGAATACCCAGCGGCATATAAGGATCCAATAATAGCTCCCATACTAGTTCCTGCCACATAATCTATACGAATCCCTAAACTATCTATCACTTTTAAAACACCAATATGTGCCAAGCCTTTGGCTCCACCACCACTTAAAACCAAACCGACTTTAGGGTCTACCGTGGAATCCTGATTTTGTGAAAAACCGGTTATGAAGATGAAAAAACAAAAGACTATTAATGTATACTTCATAAGTTGTGATAATAATTATAAATTTTGCTGGCACGTGCCACACCAACCAAAGCTTCCAATTCTTGTTTTGTTGCTTCTGAAACCCGTTTAACTGATTTAAAATGTTTTAATAAATCTACAATTGTTTTTTCGCCAATACCCGGAATCGTTTCTAACTCGGTATTTAACGCTGTTTTACTCCGTTTATTTCTGTGATGTTCAATTCCAAAACGGTGTGCTTCATTTCGTAATTGCTGAATAATTTTCAGGGTTTCACTTTTTTTATCTAAATATAAGGGAATTGGGTCATCCGGATAGAATAATTCTTCCAAACGCTTCGCAATTCCGATTATCGCAATTTTTCCTCGTAAATTTAAAGCATCCAAACTTTTTAAAGCAGATGATAATTGCCCCTTACCTCCATCAATTATAATAAGCTGTGGCAAGGATTGATCTTCATCTAGCAGACGTTTGTAGCGCCTAAAAACCACTTCTTCCATAGATGCGAAATCATCTGGACCTTCAACGGTTTTAATATTAAAATGTCTGTAATCCTTTTTGCTAGGTTTTCCATTTTTAAAAACCACACAAGCGGCAACAGGATGCGTTCCTTGAATATTGGAGTTGTCAAAACATTCGATATGCCTAGGTTCTTCAGTTAAGCGTAAATCAGATTTCATTTGCGCCATAATACGATTTACATGTCTATCAGGATCGGTTATTTTTACTTGCTTAAAGCGTTCCATGCGGTAATATTTCGCATTCCGAAGCGATAAATCTAATATATGCTTTTTATCGCCTAATTTAGGAATAGTTATTTTTAATTCTTCACCTAAATCAACGTTAAATGGCACGTAAAGTTCTTTGGAATTGGAATTAAAACGTTGACGAATTTCGGTAATTGCCAATTCTAACAACTCCTTATCAGTTTCATCCAATTTCTTCTTAATTTCTAATGTATGCGAGCGAATAATGGAACCATAAGAAATCTGCAAAAAATTAATATAACCATAACCTTCATCACTCATAATTGAAAAGACATCCACATTGCTAATTTTTGGGTTTACAATGGTGGATTTGGCTTGGTAATTTTCAAGCACATTTATTTTCTCTTTAATTATTTGGGCCTCTTCAAATTGCATGTTGGCCGCCAATTCCTTCATTTGACTTTTAAATTGCACCAGAGAGGTTTTAAAATTTCCTTTCAGAATTTCCTTTATGGACGCAATATTATCTTGATATGAGGCTTCCGTTTGAAGGCCTTCACAGGGCCCTTTACAATTTCCTAAATGGTATTCTAAACAGACTTTATATTTTCCGGCGCTTATTTTTTCAGGTGATAAATCGTAAGTACAGGTTCGTAATAAAAACAATCCACGAATTAAATCCAATAAGGTTGAAACCGTTTTCATACTGGTATATGGCCCAAAATATTCCGAACCATCTTTAATAACCCGTCTGGTAGAAAATACACGTGGAAAACGTTCGTTTTTGATACAAATCCAAGGATACGATTTATCATCTTTCAGCAATACATTATAACGTGGCCGGTACTTTTTTATCAGATTGTTTTCCAACAATAAGGCATCCGTTTCGGTATTAACAACTATATGCTTAATACTCGCAATTTTTTTTACCAAAACGCGTGTTTTACCACTATCATGCGTTTTGGTAAAATATGAACTCACGCGTTTTTTTAAATTCTTTGCTTTACCTACATATAAAATCTTACCTTCGCTATCATAATATTGATAAACACCAGGCTCATTTGGTAAGGTTTTTAATTGTATTTCTAAAGCAGTTTTAGGCATATCTTCAAAGGTACTTATTTCTATATTTTTTAAGTTATATTCGATTAATAAAAACCTAATAATTTTTAAATATAAAATGTATTGAAAAAATGACCATTTCACTAACTTGTGCCACTTTTTTAAAAAATTGAAACATGACAAAACAACTCATAGGAAGGGTTGATAAAATAGACTTTCCATTACTTAATTTATTTGAAATTGATGCTAAAATAGATACAGGTGCATACACATCTGCTATTCATTGTTCTAAAATAGTTGAGGAAAATAACACCTTGCGTTGTAAATTTTACAGCAAGGGCCATCCAAACTTTAGTGGTAAGGAAGTGGTATTTACAGAGTACACCCAAACGGATGTAAAAAGTAGTAATGGGTATAAGGAAAATAGATTCAAAATTAAATCTGAAGTCATATTCTTTGGAAAAACATATAAGATTAACTTAACTTTAAGCACGCGAGATGATATGCGATTTCCCGTATTAATTGGCAGACAATTTTTAGCTAAAAAATTTCTGGTGGACGTGGACTTGCAAAATCTATCATTTAATAAAAAACAATCATGAACATAGTTATCCTATCTAGGAACCCACATTTATATTCAACACAACGTTTGGTTGAGGAAGCAAAAAAACGCGATCATCGCGTTGAAGTTATCGACCCATTAAAGTGCGATATCATTATAGAAAAAGAAAAACCAACCATATATTATAAAGACCGTTATCTGGATTATGTGGATGCTATTATTCCAAGAATTGGTGCGTCTATTACCTTTTATGGTTGTGCCGTTGTAAGACAATTTGAAATGATGGGCGCATTCTCTATCGTTTCGTCTGGTTCTATTTTACGTTCTCGCGACAAGCTAAAAAGTCTACAACTTTTAAGTAAAGCTGGAATTGGCATGCCAAAAACTGTTTTTACAAACTACTCACGTGATGCCAAAGAAGTGCTTGCTCATGTTGGTGGTGCGCCAGTAATTATAAAGTTATTAGAAGGAACACAAGGTTTGGGTGTGGTTTTAGCTGAAACTAAAAATGCAGCCGAATCTGTGTTAGAAGCATTCAATGGCTTGGAGGCGCGCGTTATTGTTCAAGAATTTATAAAAGAAGCCAAAGGTGCTGATTTACGTGCATTGGTCGTAGATGGCCAAGTAGTTGGCGCCATGAAACGACAAGGTAAAGAAGGCGAGTTTCGTTCTAATTTACACAGAGGTGGTTCAGCCAATATTATCAAATTAAGCGAAGACGAATTGCGTTTAGCTATGGAATCTGCTCGTGCTTTAAAATTACCGGTTTGTGGTGTGGATATGCTACAATCATCTAGAGGCCCTTTATTATTGGAAGTAAACTCGACGCCAGGATTGGAAGGTATTGAAGATGCAACGGGAAAGAACATTGCCAAAGCGATTATTTCGTTTATTGAGCGAAACAAAAAATAAATATGTCGCAAAAAATCATAACCATTTTGGGTGAAAACATTGAGCCAGGCAAAAGCTACGAGCTTAATTTTGATGTGGCTAAACTACACACAGCATCCTCTATTGATGTTCCTATAATTATTGAGCGTGCTAAAAAAACAGGGCCAACCGTTCTACTTACGGCTGGTATTCATGGAGACGAGTTAAATGGTATTGAAATTGTGCGTCAACTCATTGCAAAAGGCATCAATAAACCAAAATGTGGAACAATTATTTGCATACCTATTATTAATATTTTTGGGTTTATAAATTTAAGTCGAGAGTTTCCTGATGGTCGCGATTTAAATCGGGTTTTTCCTGGTTTAAAAAACGGATCTTTAGCCAGTCGGGTTGCTTATAAACTAGTAAATGAAGTGCTTAATCAAGCCGATTATGTCCTTGATTTTCATACGGGAGGCGCTGGTCGTTTTAATGCACCGCAAGTACGTATTGCTAAAAACAGCAACAGACTAGACGCTTTAGCAAAAACCTTTGGAGCACCCTTTGTTTTGTATTCTAAAAACTTAAAAAAATCATTTAGAGAAACGGCTTATAAAGCTGGAATTGCTACCTTATTATTTGAAGGCGGAAAATCACATCACATAGATGTAAATATTACTAATACAGGCGTAAATGGTGCCAAACGGGTTTTACATAGTTTGGGCATGCTGGGTTCTAAATTTAAAGTAACCGAACCCAAACAAAAACCTGTGTTTATTATGGCTAGTAAATGGCAACGCGCCAATTATTCGGGGATGTTTAAAGCTTCGGTTGCTACGGGGACCAAAGTAAAAAAAGATGATATACTTGGAAATATTACCGATCCTTACGGCAAGTTTAATCATTTTGTACGTGCTAATAGTTCGGGATATATAATTAATGTGAACGAATCGCCATTGGTTTATCAAGGTGATGCCTTATTTCATATTACAGCTCGTTTAAAGCAGCATCATGTTAAACAGGTTGAAAATGACGAAGTCTGAATTACGAAAAATCTACAAACAAAAGCGGCAAGCACTTTCATTAGAAACGATTGACGATTTAAGCCTTCAAATTGCAAACAATCTTTTAGAAATGCCAATTTGGGAGCGTTTATACTACCATATATTTCTGTCTATTACCGAACAAAAAGAAATTAACACAGATTATATTATAAGTATTCTTTCGGGAAAAGATAAACATACAATCATTTCAAAAAGTGATTTTCAAACCACTGAATTATCGCATTATTTATTGACCGATGCTACAATTATTAAAAAAAACGCCTATAACATTCCAGAACCTGTTAATGGAATTCCGATAGCTTCCCGTGTTATAGATGTCGTGTTTATTCCGTTATTAGCATTTGATAAACAAGGCCATCGTGTAGGTTACGGAAAAGGTTTTTATGATGGTTTTCTGAAAGATTGCAAACCCGAAACGATTAAAATAGGGCTTTCTTTTTTTGAAGCCGAAAACCAGATTGAAGGCATTTTTGAAAACGATGTGCCACTGGATTTTTGTGTCACACCAACTAAAACCTATCAGTTTTAGCCTTATAACCGTTTATATTCTGTTTTTTCTGTTAGAAATTGAATAGGTTGATTATCACTAATCTTGAATTTAGTTTCCAGTGTTTTTCTGCCTTTTAAGGTTTGAATAAATACAACAAAATGTAAATGGGGTCCTGTAGACCAACCTACATTTCCACTTTCAGCAATAAACTGATTTTTTTCAACAACATCACCTTTCTTAACTTTAGCGCCTTTCTGTTTTATATGTGTATATTCAGCAAAAGTACCATCGTCATGGTAAATAATAACTTTGTTATTAAACTCCTTGCAGTCTTGGGTTGTACAATTTTTACTAAATTTATCTACAACCTCAACAACCAAACCACCACGCGCCGCAAGAATTGGAGTGCCAATTGGCATGGAAAAGTCTAAAGCATTTTCATTAGCATGAGATGATTTACCATTATATCCTTGAGAAAGCATGTAAGCTTCACCTTTATTGAAGGGCAAAACATATGGATACTCTTTTTCATAATCCTTTAAATAATGATCACCATAATTATAGGTGGTACTTCCACTAACACCATATTTACCTTTTTTAATTTGTGTTAAGGTTGTTAGCTTAATGTTTTTTGTATTTGCGGGTAGCAGGAATATTTTATCATTCCCTTCGGAAGATTTTAAATTTTTTAATTTAAAACTAACTTGAATTGAGACGGGAAAGGGTTCATTATTATCAACATAAAATTCATACCCGTTTTCTATATTTTCATAACGGGATGCCACATCTAACTGTGCAAATAAGCCTGCTGGAATAAGACACGTCCAGATGAAGTAACTAACTTTTAATAAATTCATGTTTTAAGTTTTTAAATAGATTTTTTTCTACAGTATCGAATAAACACAATTAAGCAAACGCGCGTTTATTAAACACAATTAGCAACCCAAAACCTGTACTAATTGCCATATCAGCTACATTGAAAACGGGTTCAAAGAATGTGAAATATTCACCACCATAAAAAGGTAACCAATCTGGCAAATAGCCTTTCCATAAAGGAAAATACAACATGTCTACTACTTTACCATGCAAAAGGCTATCATAGCCACCAGAAGCAGGCATAAAGCTGGCTACTTGGCCATAACTATCATCAAATATTACACCGTAAAATACGGAATCGATTATATTACCCATGGCACCAGCAAAAATAAGTGCCACTGCCCAAATTAGTATTTGTGACTGCTGCTTTTTTGTTGCATCATACAACCAGTAGCCAATTCCAAAAATAGCGACTATCCGAAATAACGTTAAAGAAATTTTTGCTGTTCTGTCTGAAATAAAACTGACAAAATCACTAATCTTGGTTCCCCAAGCCATACCATCATTTTCAATGAAATAGATTTTAAACCAGCTAAAAACAGTAATATCTTCACCTAAAACAAAATGGGTTTTGATATATATTTTACTCACTTGATCTATGAGTAATATGAGAATAATAAAAAGAATGGATTTTTTTAAAGACATCATGTTTTCTAGTTCTGAAAAACTAATTTGAAATTGAAGGACAAAAATAGCACTATTATTGGGTTTTTGTTACGCTAATATTTCCGTTTATGGTATGCAATGATATTTGATTTGATCCTAAAGGTGTTTTATCTTGCTTAATACTGCCTTTCTTCGTGTTTAAATCTAAAAGTCCTGAATAGGTTTCCACTTCTATATTGCCATGTAAGGTATCCACTTGCAAATTACCCACATATTTATGGGCTAAAAAATGACCATTTAATAATTCAGACGTTAGAAATTTAAAATTCCCATTAGCAAAAACCGAAGCAATATCACTAGTAATAATGACGGTTAGATTTTCAGGGATTTCCAATGTTAGCTCAATAGATATTTTTTTATGAGCCGCCAGTTTATCATCAGGCTTTACAAATAAGGGTTGGTACGCACTTCCAATAAAAAGGGTTTGATTTTCTTGTCGCGTTTGTAATACAATTTGTTCATTATTTTCCCCTTCAACCTGTAAACCCATTGAAATAACTTGCACTGGTTTTGCAGATATTTTTATTTTAAACATGGTATTACCTGCAATATCAATGGTTGAAATTTTAGAGGCGTCGACAACCCGTTGCATTCCTTTTTGACCAAAGACGGGCGCAGAAAGCAAAATTAAAAGGAGGAATGTGGATAGGATTTTCATAAAACTAAAAACGCTCCAATAGACATTGAAGCGTTTATTTATGTTTAAACACGTAAATTTTATTGTTGCATATTTTTTGCTTCAATACTTAAGGTAGCATGAGGCACCAATTTTAAACGCTCTTTGGCAATTAATTTATTGGTTACACGACACACACCATAGGTTTTATTCTCAATACGAATTAAAGCATTTTTTAAATCGCGAATAAACTTTTCCTGACGAATAGCTAATTGTGCATTCGCTTCCTTGCTCATGGTTTCGCTACCTTCTTCAAACGCTTTAAATGTTGGCGATGTATCATCGGTTCCATTATTTAAATCGTTCATGTAAGCACTTTTTATAAGCTCTAAATCATGTGTTGCTTTTTCTATTTTCTCTTGAATAAGCGTTTTGAATTCAGCTAAATCTTTATCTGAATATCTAACATTGATATCTTCTCCCATATTCTTAATGTTTATTAATGGACAATCTGGTTGTAATTGCATCAAACGCAATTTCTATACCATCTTCAATTTTATCTTTTAATTCTAATGTTTCGGTTAAGGTTTCTGCTTTAATATACGCTAAATTTTCAGAAACTGCCTCTAAAATTTCATCATGCTTTTGAATAGAAACACTAATTCTATCCGTTACTTCAAAACCTGAATCTTTTCGTAAATTTTGAATGCGGTTAACTAGCTCACGAGCTATACCTTCATAACGCAATTCTTCAGAAATTGTTACATCTAAAGCAACTGTTAAGGTACCTTCATTTGCTACTAACCAACCTTCAATATCTTGAGAGGTAATTTCCACATCTGCGCGTTCTAAAGTAATGATTTTTCCGTTAATTTCAACATCAATTTCACCCTTTTGCTCAATAATTTTAATATGATTTGCATCAAACTGCTGTATGCTTTTCGCTATCAACTTCATGTCTTTACCAAAACGAGGCCCTAATGTTTTGAAGTTTGGTTTGATTTGCTTCACCAAAATTTCAGATGCATCTTCTAAAATTTCAATTTCCTTAATGTTAACTTCATGTTTGATAAGATTTGCAACCGCTAGAATTTCTTCCTTTTGTTGTTCATTATCCACTGGAATCATGATTTTCTGCAAAGGTTGACGCACTTTAATCTTCTCTTTGGCACGCAAGGACAACACTAAAGATGAAATGGTTTGAGCAGCCTCCATTTTTCGCTCTAAAGATTTATCAACGAAACGCTCATCAAACTTTGGAAAGTTGGATAAATGCACACTTTCAAAGGTCTCTTTATTGGTAACTGCATTTAAATCCATATACAACCTATCCATAAAAAATGGCGCAATTGGAGCTCCTAGTTTAGCAATAGTTACCATACAGGTATAAAGTGTTTGATAAGCCGATATTTTATCCGTTTGGTAGTCGCCTTTCCAGAAACGTCTTCTACTTAAACGAACATACCAGTTACTCACATAATCTTGCGTGAAATCGGAAATGGCACGAGCCGCTCTTGTTGGCTCATATTCTGCGTAAAATGCATCTACTTTTTGAATAAGTGTATGTAATTCCGAAAGGATCCATCGGTCTAATTCTGGACGTTCTTCTAATGGAATTTCCGCTTCTTCGTAAGTGAATTTATCTAAATTAGTATATAAACTGAAAAACGAATAGGTATTGTAAAGTGTTCCGAAAAATTTACGTTTCACCTCTTCTATACCTTCTAAATCAAATTTTAAATTATCCCACGGATTGGCATTCGCAATCATATACCAACGTGTGGCATCTGCTCCGTAAGTAGATAAGGTTTCAAATGGATCTGCAGCATTACCCAAACGTTTGGACATTTTCTGACCATTTTTATCTAAAACGAGTCCGTTAGAAACGACATTTTTATAAGCAACCGAATCGAACACCATGGTGCCAATAGCATGAAGCGTATAAAACCAACCTCTTGTTTGATCCACACCTTCCGCAATAAAATCGGCTGGAAAAGATTCGTTGTTATCAATTTTCGCTTTATTCTCAAATGGATAATGCCATTGTGCATAAGGCATGGAGCCCGAATCGAACCAAACATCAATTAAATCGGCTTCCCGATTCATAGGTTTTCCGGATGGTGACACCAAAATAATATCATCAACAATATTTTTATGTAAATCTATTTTCGCATAATTTTCATCCGAATTGTTTCCGACTTCAAAATCTTCAAAAATAGCTTTTGCAAGTACACCGGCATCAACAGCTTTTGCCATTTCAGCTTTTAATTCTTCCACCGAACCAATACAAATTTCTTCTTTTCCATCTTCTGTACGCCAGATTGGTAATGGAATTCCCCAATACCGGGAACGGGATAAATTCCAATCGTTTGCATTTGCTAACCAATTTCCAAAACGACCTGTTCCAGTAGATTTTGGTTTCCAATTAATGGTTTCGTTCAATTCGAACATTCTGTCCTTAACATCGGTAACTTTTATGAACCAAGAATCTAATGGATAGTATAAAATGGGTTTATCCGTACGCCAGCAATTTGGGTAACTGTGTTTATATTTTTCAACCTTAAAGGCTTTGTTTTCTTCTTTTAGTTTAATGGCTAGTTCCACGTCAATAGACCGTTCTGGTGCTTCACCATCGGTATAATATTCATTTTTTACATATTTACCGGCATATTCACCCATTTCTGGACGGAATTTACCTTGTAAATCCACCAATGGTACTAAATTTCCATTCTCATCTTTCACTAATAATGGTGGAACTTCTGGTGTGGCTTGTTTAGCTACCAAGGCATCATCTGCTCCAAAGGTTGGTGCAGTGTGTACAATTCCGGTTCCATCTTCTGTAGTTACAAAATCGCCAGAGATAATACGGAATGCGTTTTCAGGATTATCATTTGGTAAGGCATACGGCAATAATTGCTCATAGGTAATACCTACTAAATCGGTTCCTTTAAATTCTTTAACTACAAAATATGGAATCTTTTTATCGCCAGATTTATAATCTAATAATTCCGGTTTTGTTTCAACACGTTTAAATTTCCCATCAAATTGATTGTTAACTAGAGGTTTTGCCAATACCACATTTATAGGCTCAAACGTATATTGGTTATAAGTTTCAACTAAAACATAATCAATTTTTGGTCCAACCGTTAAGGCCGTGTTACTTGGCAATGTCCAAGGTGTCGTTGTCCAAGCTAGAAAGTAAATATCACCTTCATCCTTTAAGAAATCTGGTAATGAGTTTTCATTTGCTTTAAACTGTGCTACAACTGTTGTATCTGTAACATCTTGATACGTTCCTGGTTGGTTTAACTCATGCGAGCTCAAGCCTGTTCCTGCTTTAGGCGAATAGGGCTGAATGGTATACCCTTTATAAATTAAGTTTTTATTATAAATTTCCTTTAATAACCACCAAACGGATTCCATATATTTTGGGTCGTAAGTTACATACGGATTGTCCATATCCACCCAGTAGCCCATTTTTTCAGTCAGATCGTTCCAAACGTCTGTATACCGCATAACCGCTTTACGGCAGGCTGCATTGTAATCTTCCACTGAAATAGTTTTACCAATATCTTCTTTGGTAATACCTAATTCCTTTTCAACACCCAACTCAATAGGCAAACCATGTGTATCCCATCCAGCTTTACGTTTAACTTGATAGCCTTTCATGGTTTTATAACGTGGAAAAATATCTTTAATAGCACGCGCTAAAACGTGATGTACACCTGGTAACCCGTTTGCTGAAGGTGGTCCTTCAAAAAACACAAATGGTTCCGCTCCTTCACGTGTGGTAACACTTTTTTCAAATACGTTATGTTGCTTCCAATAATCAAGAATATTACTTGCTACTTGTGGCAAGTCAAGTCCTTTGTATTCAGGGAATTTATTACTCATAATTTCGTTCATTCGTTTCGACCCGCGAAATTAATGATTTTTAGATAAATACCTGTTGAATTTAAAGCGAAATAGGGAAGAAAATGCTTAAAGTGTTATTATGGGTAAAAACTTTGGCCCTAAAACTAAAAACCAAAGTGCAAAACTCACAATTGAAGCGGGAAGTGCAATTATTAAAATTTGCTTCTGCATGTATTTGTTACAAATGTTGAAAAATAGCACAAAAGCTATAATTAAAATTGCCATATTCTTCAGAAAACTTATCCATTCAGGTAGCGTTTCTATTGCGACATATTTAGCAATTAAAATATAATCTAGCAGCCGTTCTAGCGTATCAAATAATTGGAAAGAAAAAACGGCTAACAAAATCCAATCAATAAGCTTGAAATCCTGTTTGTCACGGATGCGTTTGAATAAAATTACTGAAGCAACAACTGAAAAAATATAAATAAAGTAAAATACAACCGAATGAAAAAACTCAAATCGGTCACCTAAAACTTTTTGAGTCTCCAAAATTTCTTGACAGCCTATTAAATATCCTAAATAATTGTAGGTATAAATGTCTGATATAGTTCCTGAATGTAAAATAGCATCCGAAACTATATAAATTAAATTATAGAACTGGGTTTTAATAGGAAAAAAGAGCAAAAACAAACACAAAACAAACACATGCGATTTTGAAATTTGAAACGCTTTCATAAAAATATTGTTACACAATAAACCCAACCAAATCTTCAATTTTAGAAATCAATTGGATTTTTATGGTCATATTTTTTAAGGAAATCTTATTGTATTTAGACACAAATATGGTTGAAAACCCTAATTTTTCAGCTTCTAAAATGCGCTGTTCCACACGTTGCACTGGTCGGATTTCTCCAGACAGTCCAACTTCGGCAGCAAAACAATAATCTCTTGGCAAAGATACATCTTCATTAGAGGATAAAATAGCGGCAACCACCGCTAAATCGATAGCAGGATCATCTACAGTTATACCACCTGTAATATTCAAAAACACATCTTTAGCTCCTAAACGAAAACCGGCTCGTTTTTCTAAAACAGCCAATAACATGTTTAATCGTTTGGCGTTAAAGCCTGTTGCACTCCGTTGTGGTGTTCCATAAACCGCTGTACTGACCAAAGCCTGAACTTCAATCATGAGCGGGCGCATACCTTCTAAGGTTGCTGAAATAGCATTACCTGATAAATCTTCGTCCTTTTTAGAGATAAGAATTTCCGAAGGGTTTGAAACTTCACGCAACCCAGACCCTTGCATTTCATAAATACCGAGTTCGTTGGTGGAACCAAATCGATTTTTGTTAGCCCGTAAAATGCGAAAAACATGATTCCGATCGCCTTCAAATTGCAAAACCGTATCCACCATGTGTTCCAAAATTTTAGGACCGGCAATATTTCCGTCTTTGGTAATATGACCAATTAAAACAACAGGTGTGGCGGTTTCTTTAGCAAATTTTATCAGTTCTGTTGTACATTCCTTAATTTGCGAGATACTTCCGGACGAGGATTCGATATAATCACTATGCAAGGTTTGAATAGAATCTACCACCACAATATCGGGTTCTAGCTCTTCGATTTGCTTAAAGATATTTTGCGTTTTTGTTTCGGTTAGAATGTAGCAATTATTACTGTTTGGATTAATACGTTCGGCACGCATTTTTATTTGTTTCTGGCTTTCTTCACCAGAAATATACAATGTTTTATAAGGCAATTTTAAAGCTATCTGCAGCAACAAGGTGCTTTTTCCAATTCCGGGTTCACCACCTAAAAGGGTTAAAGATCCTGGTACAATGCCACCACCTAGAACGCGGTTAAATTCGGCGTCGCCTGTTTGCATTCGAGCTTCTTGTGATGCATCAATCTCATTAATTAATAAGGGCTTGGAAACGCGTTTTTTATTTGTAGATGTTGGTGTTTTCCAATCACTTTTTTCCGGTTTCTGAAGAACTTCTTCCGCAATGGTATTCCACTCCTTACAAGCCGTACATTGCCCTTGCCATTTGCTGTATTGTGAACCACAATTCTGACAAAAAAATGTTGTTTTTACTTTAGCCATATTTATTTCCTATAAAAATCGGAATCTTTTCTATTGCGTTTAATACCCGAAATCCGCTTTAATAGCATCTGCACGACGTAACATTTCATCTTTCGTTATACCACCAATTTCTTGCAAAACAAATGCTGTTTGATAGGCTTTCATAGCGCGCTTCGGCTCGCCTGTTTCTTCATAAAAACGGGCTATATAATAGTTTCCTAAAAGCGTGTCTGGATATTCTTTACGGGCTATCTTCCCTAATTCTTCGAAATATTCAAATTTTTCAGATTTGTTGATAGCGGCTTCAATGGCATTAAAATCGTTTATTAAAATAGGCTTATCAATATCAAATAAATCCTGAATGGCTTGATATTTCTCTGTTAAATACGTGACTGGCGACCCTTCTAACTTAAGAATGGTATC
This sequence comes from Bizionia sp. M204, assembly GCF_023205095.1. Lineage (GTDB taxonomy): Bacteria > Bacteroidota > Bacteroidia > Flavobacteriales > Flavobacteriaceae > Algorimicrobium > Algorimicrobium hallyeonense. The sequence continues at coordinate 2,607,137 of NZ_CP046242.1, forward strand.
CTTATATTCCGTTTTGCTGATAGGTTGGAATACAAAGAAAATATCTTCTAAAGCATTTGGTATAGCATGAGCTGGTAACGCGTAATGAGATGCTTTGTCAAACGAATCAAAAGAATATAAGAAGTTTTTATTTTCTACTCCTGAAATAGCGGTATTTAAGGCGTCTGTGCTTTCTTTAAGTTTCGCAATATCATTAGCCGAAGTTGCTAAATAATAAAATATTTTGGTTTCAATCTTCGGTAGTTTCTCGGTTAAATAGGCTTGCATATCTGGTGCTAAATCTGGGCTAATAGCTATGTAAGCTTGAAATAAAGGTTGCCCTTTTAATAGAAAATAATTCATAAAATTTGCTGTGCGATCATGACCAATAATCACACGAAAATTAACGGTTCGATAGGTATCATTAATATAAGATAACAATTCCATACCTAGAAACTCATAGAATGCAGCACCTGTTTCAATTGGCAGGGAGTTTTGTTCCGAATACAAAACATCAGCAGAGCGCGTACTGACCTGATTGACACCAACTACAATACTTTCTGGCATATCCTCCCAATAGGAATAATAGTCTACATTTCCGGCTACGGCTTCAAACATATAATCGCCATCCAAGACCACAATTACAGGGTAAGATTTATCGGTATTTGCATCATAACCACGTGGCAATTGCACTTTAATTTCACGCGTTTCTCCTAATTTAGAAGATTGAAGCGGATGATAAATGACTTGCGACTGTATAGTAGAAATACTAAAAAAAAGGACAAATAGGAAGGCTAGTTTTTTCATGTGTATATTTTTATTATTTTTTTTAATTGTCACATGCTTTTCGCTATTAATTGGCATCTAAGTTGATAAACCGTTTAGCATGCTTGTTTCATAATAAAGCATTAAAATATTTAGGGCAAGTTATGAAAATAAGCCTAAATAATTAATCCGATTAAAAAGAAAATAATAATGACCTAGTCCTTGGAATCTATTTGGTGTGGCACCTTATTTCTATTGAAAATAGGCAAGTATAATAAGGATAAGCCACCAAATAAAATGATGAGTAAGGTTTGGGAGGTCCAAATAATCCACCCAAAAGCAATACTTGGTGCTTCGGGAATAGCAAAAATTGAAAATGCCGCATAAATAGCAATTGGGTAAGAGCCAATGCCACCATTGGTAGCTGCAATACTGAAGGTAGCAGAAATAAAACCAATTAAAATAGCGCCAAGCGTTATACCATTTAAAGCTTCAACCGAAAATGAAGTAGTATAAAACATCAGCACATACATAGACCAAATGAAAACGGTATGGAATAAAAATGCCCATTTCTTTTTCATTTTAAAAATACTCAATGCGCCTTCTGCGAGACCTTTTACAAAGTTTTTTATTTTTAATCCGAAACCAGTTTTGCTTTTTCGGATATAAAAAATAAAAACCCCTAAAAGCAAAATAGCCAATAAAAGATAAATAAGTAAGTTTTTAGGATTAAAACGCTCTATAAAAAAGGCTACGATATAATCGAATTGCAAAAACAGGGTGATTCCAATGATGATTAACAGCATAATTAAATCTGCAAAACGTTCGGCTACAATGGAACCAAAACCTTTTTCAAATGGAACACCTTCATAGGTTGTTAATATAGACGCTCTAGCAACTTCACCTGCGCGAGGAATGGTATAATTGATAAGATAAGCCGAAAAAACAGCCATAAAACTATTAGCAAACCGCACTTTATAACCCATAGGCTCTAGCTGAAATAACCAACGATAGGATCGAGACAGGTGACTTAAAAGTCCGAAAAACATACCCAACGTTATATAAAAGTAGTTGGCATTTTTAAAATAATCTAGCAATTGGGACAGCGGCACTTTGGATAAAGAATACCATATTAAAAAAACTCCCAACAGAATTGGGAGTATAATTTTAAGATATTTTTTTAGTGCAGGGTTCACTACTTATTGCAATAGATTATTGTCTTCATTAGGGAAAACTAAAGATGGTTTAAATACTTTAGCTTCTTCAATATCCATAAAAGCGTAGGTAATTAGAATTAAAATATCACCTGGAGATACTTTTCGCGCTGCAGCACCATTAAGGGTGATTTCACCACTATTTCGTGGCCCAGGGATACAATAGGTTTCTAAACGTTCGCCATTATTGTTATTCACAATTTGTACTTTTTCACCTTGAATAATATTGGCAGCTTCCATTAAATCTTCGTCAATGGTAATACTACCAATATAATGAAGTTCGGCACCTGTACATTTTACGCGGTGAATTTTAGATTTTACGACTTGAATTTGCATATGGCAAAGATAATTAATTTAATGCGATATTATCAATTAGTCTAATATCGTCCGCATAGACCGCTATAAAGGCTCTATACGTTTTGGTTTTTGATTTTCTTGAAACTGGTTTCAGCGTTTCTTCGTCCGCAATTATAAAATACTCTAATTGTAATAAGTTATGATTACTAAACGCGTTTTCAACCCACTCCGTAACATATTTAGCACTTTTTGTGCCAAACTGTTTTTTGGCAGATTTTAGCGTTTTATAGATAAATGGTGCTGCTATTTTATACTCTGGTTTTAAGCGTTCGTTTCTGGAGCTTAATGCCAAACCATCTGCACCTCTAAGAATTGGACATCCGTGTATAGTAACAGGAATTTGATGTTTTTCAACCAATTTTTTGATAATTGCTAATTGCTGAAAATCCTTTTGTCCAAAATAGGCATGATCTGGTTTAACTATTTCAAATAAGCGCTTAACAATGGTACCAACCCCATCAAAATGGCCTTCGCGAAAACGCCCTTCCATTTCAAATTCCAAACCGTCAAAGCTAAAATGTTCTGCTTTGGTTTCTGTTTCATAAATATCAGAAACTTCAGGCGCATAAATTATAATTTGGTTTGAAACTGTTTTTAAAAGTTCGGTGTCGCGCGCTAATGTTCGCGGGTAATTATTTAAGTCGGTTGCATTATCAAACTGCGTAGGATTCACAAAAATACTGACAACTACAAAGTAATTTTCCTCGAGCGCCTTTGAAACCAAAGACAAATGTCCTTGGTGCAATGCTCCCATGGTTGGTACAAAACCAATACTAAACTGCTGGTCTTTTAGACCTTGCAAATGTTTTTCAACTTGCCTCTTTTCTGTAAAAACAATCACTTAATAAAAATTTAACGCGTGCAAACTTAATATTTTACGGGCAATTAGCATAAAATTTTGTAATTTTGCGTGTTTTTTATTTTGAACTTCAAAAGCTATTTAATATTATGAAAGATAAGAGGATATTATATGTATCATCTGAAGTAGTTCCGTATTTACCCGAAACTGAAATTTCATCCATGTCATTTGAAACACCGCGAATGGTGAATCAATTGGGTGGACAAATTAGAATTTTCATGCCACGATACGGTAATATTAATGAACGCAGACATCAATTACACGAAGTTATAAGACTTTCTGGAATCAATTTAGTTATTAATGATTTGGATATGCCACTCATTATTAAAGTTGCTTCCATCCCTAAAGAGCGCATTCAAGTTTACTTTATAGATAATGATGAATACTTTAAGCGTAAAGCCACACTCACTGATGAAGAAGGAAATTTATTTCCGGATAATGATGAGCGTGCTATATTTTTTGCAAAAGGGGTTATTGAAACCGTTAAAAAATTAAATTGGGCACCAGATATTATTCATGTTCATGGTTGGTTAGCATCCCTATTACCCGTTTACTTAAAAGAGTATTACAAAGACGAACCTTTATTTAACGATAGTAAAATAGTAACGTCTGTATACAATCAAAGCTTTGATGGTTCGTTAAACAAGGACATGTTTAACAAAATAAAATTTGATAACATCAGTGAAGATGCTATAAAAACCCTTAAAGATCCAACCTATAATAACGTAATGAAGGTTGCAATTGATTATTCAGACGCCTTAATTATTGGATCAGAGGATCTTCCAGAAGATTTAACAAAACATTTAAAAGATTCTAAAAAACCTGTTTTAGATTACAAGCCCAAAGACGAGTTTGGTGAAGCCTATGCTGAATTTTATAATTCAGAGGTGTTAAGCTAAATTATTTGCGCTAAATATTTACTATGAAAAAAACAATAAACCTGTATAAAACAATAGCAGCTGTTGGCTGTTTATTACTAACAGTTGTCGCTTGCGAAAAGGATTTCTCAACGATTGAAAGTGAAATTGAAGGCATTAAAGACTTTACCACAGCCGGAAAGGTTTTCCCTACCGTAATGTATGATAAAAAGCTAGAACCCGTTCAAACAAACAATTTGACATCTAATTTATTAGGTATTTATACCGATGAAACTTACGGTAAAACAACAGCCAATGTTGTTTCACAAGTTATTCCGAATAATTTTAGTTTTGATTTTGGAGAGGATCCAAAAGTAGAGTCCGTGTATTTAACCGTTCCTTACTATTCTCGAATTGTTGGAACTGATGCTAATGGAAATAGTATTTATGCTCTAGATTCTATATTTGGAGCAAATCAAAATATCAAATTATCTATTTATGAAAACACCTATTTCTTGCGAGATTTTGACCCGGGAACGGATTTAACAGAAGCTCAAAAATTTTATTCAAATGCCAATCAAACTATAAATTTTGATAATTATCAAGGAGAGCTGTTGTATACTTCGGAAAGTTTTTTACCTGATAATTCACCTACTATAATTCGGGCAATTAATCAAGAAACAGGCCAATTAGAAGAGGTGGGTAGAGGTGCACCAGCCATGTATCTTGAGCTTGAAAATGATAATGAGTACTGGGATAATTTATTTTTCTTTAATAGTTTAAATCCAGAAGCACAACCAGAATTAAGTAATGCCAATAATTTTAAAAATTACTTTAGAGGGTTATATTTTAAAGTAGAAGAACCATCTGCAGGAGGTAGTCAAGGAAATTTATCTATGTTGAACTTTTCCCAAGCTAACATTGTCATAACTTATAGTTCAATCACAAGAATTGTTATAGACGATTCTGGTAACACTGAAGAAGTTCGTGATAATGCCGAAATCATATTAAATTTTTCAGGAAATCGTTTAAATACAATCGAAAACTCTAACGATGTAAAAAATATTATAAACACGGCTACATCAAATACCGATTTAGAAAATGGTGATACAAATGTATATTTAAAAGGTGGCGAAGGAAGCTATGGAGTAATTGATCTATTTTCAGGAAATATGATTGATGACAATGGCAATAGTGTTTCCACTGTAGACTACTTTAAAAGTAAAAAAGGAAAATGGCTTATAAACGAGGCAAATTTAACGGTTTATGTTAACCAAAGTGAGGTCAATAATTCTGATCAAGAGCCTGAACGTGTTATTATCTACGATTTAAAAAATAATACACCAATTGTTGATTATTATTTAGATCCAACAATAAGCACTACGGATCCACTAAATTCTCGAATTAATTATTCAGAAAAACTGAAACGCGACAGCAATGATAACGGTGTAAGGTATAAATTTCGATTGACAGAACATGTCAGTAATATTCTTTTACGAGATTCAACAAATTTAAAATTGGGGGTTTTTGTAACAACTAACATAAATTTAACTCAAAATGCGAGTGTACTTAATGTACCAGATGAAAAAGTACCAACTGGATCTGTTTTATCGCCTAGAGGAACTGTATTACACGGCAGCAATCCAAGCGTTCCAGACACTAAAAAAATGAAATTCGAAATTTTTTATACCGAACCAACTAACAACTAAATTATGTGTGGTATTGTAGGATATATAGGTCATCGTGAAGCCTATCCAATAGTAATTCAAGGACTTAAGCGTTTAGAATATAGAGGTTATGACAGCGCAGGTGTTGCCCTTTTTGATGGTACCGAATTAAAGGTTTGCAAAACAAAAGGTAAAGTAGCTGATTTAGAAAAACTAGCCGCAACAGAAATGACTACAAACGGTAATATAGCCATTGGTCATACACGTTGGGCAACACATGGTGTGCCTAATGATGTTAATGCGCATCCACATTACTCTAATTCTGGCGAATTAGTCATTATTCACAATGGTATTATTGAAAACTACGATTCACTTCGAAAAGAATTAACATCTAGAGGTTATACGTTTCAATCAGATACAGATACGGAAGTATTAATTAATCTAATTGAAGACGTAAAAAAGAAAGAAAATGTAAAATTAGGTAAAGCTGTTCAAATTGCATTAAACCAAGTAATTGGCGCTTATGCTATTGCTGTTTTCGACAAAAATAAACCAGACGAAATCGTTATTGCAAGACTTGGAAGCCCATTAGCCGTTGGTATTGGCGAAAATGAATTCTTTATAGCTAGTGATGCTTCACCATTTTTAGAATATACAAAAAATGCTGTGTATTTGGAAGATGAAGAAATGGCCATCATTCGTTTAGGCAAAGGTATTAAAGTTAGAAAAATTAAAGATGATTCTTTAGTAGTACCATATGTTCAAGAATTACAAATGAATTTAGAGCAAATTGAAAAAGGTGGTTATCCACATTTCATGCTAAAAGAAATATTTGAACAACCAAATGCCATTAGAGACACCTATAGAGGTCGATTATTAGTTAATGAAGGCATTATCAGAATGGCTGGAATTGATGATAATCTTGAGCGTTTTTTAAATGCTAATCGTATAATTATAGTAGCCTGTGGTACATCATGGCACGCTGGATTAGTAGCTGAATATATTTTTGAGGATTTAGCAAGAATTCCTGTTGAAGTAGAATATGCTTCGGAATTCAGATACCGAAATCCCGTTATTACCGATCAAGATGTGGTAATTGCTATTTCACAATCTGGTGAAACCGCGGATACACTTGCAGCTATTAAATTAGCCAAATCGCATGGTGCATTTGTATTTGGAGTTTGCAACGTTGTGGGTTCTTCTATTGCAAGAGAAACTCATGCAGGAGCTTATACGCATGCCGGACCAGAGATTGGTGTAGCATCCACAAAAGCGTTTACAACACAAATTACGTTACTTACTTTAATTGCCTTAAAGTTGGCAAAAAATAAAGGAACAATTTCTAAATCGGATTTTCACTACCACCTTCAAGAATTAGAATTAATTCCGGAGAAAGTTTCAAAAGCCTTACAATCTGACGAGCATATTAAAGCCGTTGCTGCCATTTATAAAAATGCCAAAAACTGTTTATATTTAGGAAGAGGTTATAATTTCCCTGTAGCCTTAGAAGGCGCTTTAAAGCTTAAAGAAATTTCATATATTCATGCAGAAGGCTATCCTGCTGCAGAAATGAAACACGGACCAATAGCTTTAATTGATGAACAAATGCCTATTGTAGTTATTGCAACAAAAAAAGGGCATTATGAAAAAGTAGTTAGTAATATTGAAGAAATCAAAGCTAGAAAAGGTAAAATAATTGGTATTGTTACAGAAGGTGACACCAATGTAAAACAATTAGCCGATCATGTTATTGAAGTTCCAGAAACTTTAGAGTGTTTATCTCCACTATTAACAACTATTCCATTACAGTTATTATCTTACCATATAGCTGTCATGCTAGGAAAAAATGTGGATCAACCTAGAAATTTAGCCAAGTCTGTAACCGTTGAATAATCCTCTTTATTAAGGGTATCTCATTCAGGTTTATTAAGTTAGTATCATATTAGAATGACTAATTTTTACTATGCTTGCATAAAATTTTAGAATTTTTTATTAAGTTTTGTTATAATTATCTATATTGCTACTATAATAACTAACTTAAACGAAAAAATGAGATCAATTCTTTCAATTTTATTGTTGTTTTCCTGTGCGATAACCTTTGCACAAACAACAATTTCAGGAACAGTTGTGGATGGAAGTGAACAACCAATTCCGGGCGCAAATGTTATAGTAGTAGGAACCGCAACCGGTACAATTACTGATTTTGACGGTGTTTTTACCCTTACAGTATCCCAAGTTCCTCCATTTACAATTCAAGCAAGTAGTGTTGGATTCGAATCTGCTTCAGTAGAAGTGACTTCAAGTAGCGACTCTGTTAAACTCGTGCTTTCTGAAGGAACTGCTTTGGATGAAGTCGTTATTTCAGCTTCGAGAACACCAGAACGTATTTTTGAATCTCCGGTAACTGTTGAACGTTTCGGGTTGAAAGAAATTAAAAACACGGCTTCTGCCGATTTTTATGGTGGTTTAGAAAACTTGAAAGGTGTTGATGTTAACACAAACAGTTTAACCTTTAAATCTATTAATACAAGAGGTTTTGCTGCCTTTTCAAATACCCGATTTATGCAGTTAGTAGATGGCATGGATAATTCCACACCTGCCTTAAACTTCCCAATTGGAAATTTAGTGGGTATGACTGAAACAGATATATTAAGCGTTGAATTACTACCTGGTGCCGCTTCTGCTCTTTATGGTGCTAACGCATTTAATGGTATCTTATTCATGCGTAGTAAAAACCCATTTGATCATGCTGGTATTAGCGGTTATGTAAAACAAGGTATTACATCGCAAGACGCGGGTGGTGACAACAGCTATACCGATGTTGGTATCCGGATGGCTTATAAATTTTCAGATAAATTTGCCGCTAAAGTTAATTTTGGCTGGTTAAGCGGAACGGATTGGGTGGCCAATAATTATGTAGGAAAACCAGGCACTGGTGCTACAAGAGCTGCTGTTGATTATGACGGTTACAATATATATGGTGATGAAGTTTCTACAAACATTAGAGCTGCTTCGGGTGGTTTAGGTATCATACCAAATGTTGTAGTAAGTAGAACAGGTTACGAAGAGCGTGAACTTACAGATTATAACGCGGAAAGTATTAAAGCAGACTGGGGATTATACTACAGACCTTGGGCTAATGATTTTGAAATTGCCTATGTGGGTAAAATAGGTACAGGTTCTACTATCTATCAGGGTACTAACCGTTATAATATTGACAACTTTACACAACAACAACACAAAATAGAAGTTAGAAATGATAATTTCTTTGTAAGAGGTTATGTAGTTGCAGATAAGGCAGGTGACTCTTACGATATGGTTTTCACCGGTATTAACATCAACCGCTCTTGGAAGAGTGATGAAGATTGGTTTGGAGATTATATTAACACCTTCGCTGGTGCAACTTTGGGAGGAGCCACAGAAGCTCAAGCTCATGCAGCCGCAAGACTTGTAGCAGATGATGGCCGTTTAGAGCCTGGATCAGATGCCTTTAAGAGAGCATTTGATGCGGTTATTGCAAATCCAGATTTATCAGTAGGATCTCGTTTCCAGGATGCATCTAAATATTATCATTCAGATGCTAACTATAACTTTAGTCATTTAATCGATTTTGCAGAAATTCAAGTTGGTGGTTCGTTTAGACAATACGACTTAAATTCTTCAGGTACCATTTACACGGATTTTGACGGACCAATTCAGTATTCTGAATTTGGTATCTATACTCAAATCCAAAAAGAATTAGACTTAAACGAAAGTTTAAAGTTGAAATTAACAGGTTCGTTACGTTATGATAAATCAGAGTTATTTGAAGGGTTCCTTTCTCCTAGAATCTCAGCTGGTTTTACAGTTAACGAAGACCACAACATTAGAGGGTCTTTCCAAACAGGATTTAGAAATCCATCAACACAAGATTTATTTATCGGTTTAGATGCCGGCCGCGCTGTATTAGTAGGTTCAGCTGAATCTAATTTAGATCGCGATGTTAGAACATACCCTATAAGTACAGCTGGTCAAATTGCTGGCCAAGGTATTACGTCAGTAGTTACGGGACGTATGGCTTATGAGAACTCTTTTACTCTAAACTCCGTTCAAAATGGTGCACCTGTTGCTTCAGATGTAGATATCGTTAAGCCAGAGCAAGTAACATCTATTGAAGTAGGATATCGTGGTAAAGTAAAGCGATTAATTATTGATGCTAGTGTTTATTTCAACTCGTATTCAGATTTTATTTCAAATGAAACAGTTGTTGTTCCTTTATACGGAACAGTTGGAGACAATACCTTATCATTATTAGCACTGCAAAATGGTGACTTTGAAGCATACCAGACATATACAAATTCTGATGCGAATATTGAATCTTATGGAGCTGCCATTGGTTTATCAACCAAAATTTTTGGGAATTATGATTTAGGCGCAAACTATACGTTTACAAAACAAGAGTTTGACCAAGCTCAATATCCAGATTTCAGAACAAGCTTTAACACACCAGAGCACAAAGTGAAAATGTCTATCGGCAACACAAATGTTATTAAAAATTTAGGTTTTAATTTAGCATGGAGATGGAGTGATTCTTATTTCTGGCAAGCAACTTTTGGCGATGGTGATATTCCATCATACCATACAATAGACGCTCAATTAAGCTATACCCTTCCTAAATTTAAATCTGTAATTAAAGTAGGTGCTACCAATTTATTAGGTGACGAATATTACACAGCCATTGGTACTGGTAATATAGGATCTATGTATTACGCCTCAATAGTAATTAACAACTTATAAAATTATGAAAAAGATAACACGAGATATCAAATATATTTGTCTACTAGCAGCAACCATTACCTTATCTGCTTGTAGTAGTGATGATGATGCTGCATCCGACGCAACAATTCAGTATCCTGCATTAGTTACTGGCGATGCCGACTTTTCTAAATACGTAGCTGTGGGCGCATCCTTTTCAGCTGGTTTTACCGACAATGCCTTGTTTGCTGCTGCGCAGAACAATTCTTTTCCAAACATGCTCTCGCAAAAATTTGCTTTAGCAGGAGGTGGCTCATTTAGTCAACCTTTAATGGCCGATAATATTGGCGGCTTATTATTTAATGGAATGCCTTTTTTTGATGCCGATGGTAATAGGCAATTTGGACCTAGACTGTTCTTTGACGGATCAGGACCAACACCTTTAAACGCCATGTCAACTACAGAAGCTACAAATGTACTTTCTGGTCCGTTTAACAACTATGGTGTTCCCGGCCTTAAAAGTTTTCATTTAGGCGTAGCAGGATATGGTTTTGCTAACCCTTACTTTGGCAGAATGGCCTCTAATCCAATGGCCACAGTACTTGGTGATGCTGCCGCTCAAGCTCCAACATTTTTTAGCTTATCAGAAATTGGCGGTAATGATGTTTTAAGTTATGCTATATCTGGGGGAACAGGTGTAGACCAAACAGGAAATTTCGACCCATCAACTTATGGTCCTAATGATATTACAGATCCGAATGTGTTTTCAGGTTCTTTTACTGCAGCTGTTAATGCCTTAATTGGGGCCAACAATGCAAAAGGTGTTGTTACTAACGTACCTTATATAACTACGTTAGCGCACTTTACAACGGTACCTTATAACCCATTAGATCCTTCAGAAAACGATGATTTTGCTGCTCAAGTTCCAACATTAAACAATGTGTTTGGCGCTTTGAACCCAATTTTTAACGCTGTAGACCCAAGCCGTGCTATAGTTTTTTCTGAAACAGAACCAAGTCCTGTAGTAATTAAAGATGAATCGCTTACAGATATTTCATCTATAATAACCACACAATTACTAGCAAGCCCAACATTCCCTGCATTTATAGCACAATTTGGTTTACCGCCTGCAGCGGCACCACTTGTAGCTGGTTTATTAGGTCAAACATATGGTCAATCAAGACAAGCAACTCCAGCTGATTTATTCGTGCTACCAAGTAGTAGTATTATAGGTCAGGTAAATGAAACTTATGCTGGTTTTTTAATTGGACAAGGTTTATCAGCTACGGTAGCTGGTCAATTTTCTGTAGAAGGTGTAACCTTGCCATTAGCAGACAAATGGGTTCTTATTCCTAGTGAGCAAGCAGCTATTACGGCAGCTACCGATGCATACAACGCTTCTATTCAAACTATAGCATCAGATAATGGTTTGGCTCTTGTGGACTTCAAAGGTATTTTAGAACAGGCTGCTACAACAGGTTATCCTTCAGGGGACTTTATTTACAATACAGCTTTAGTTAGAGGTGGTTTAGTAAGTTTAGATGGTGTGCATCTAACAGCTAGAGGCTATGCCATAATAGCAAACGAAATGATGAAAGCTATTGATGCCACCTATGGTAGTAATTTTGAAGCTTCTGGAAATTTAATTGATCCAGGAACAAAGCCAACAAATTACCCACCAACATTACGTTAAAAACAATCTTTTTTATATAAATAGGAAAGCCCTCAAATAGAGGGCTTTTTTAATGTCAAAAAAAGCCATAATTTTTAATACGGTTTTTAAATTAAAACCCATATATTTGCAGCGCGAAAACAGTAGGTGTTTTCATTGAATTAAATTGCATAATATTAAACACATAAGTAATGTCAAAAGTTACAGGTAAAGTTGCACAAATTGTAGGTCCAGTTATTGATGTTGAATTCGGAGCTGGTTCTGAACTTCCAAAAATTTACGATTCATTAGAAATTAAAAAAGCTGATGGGTCTTTATTAGTATTAGAAGTACAATCTCACATCGGTGAAGATACCGTTCGTACTATCGCGATGGACTCGTCAGATGGTTTAAGTAGAGGAACCGAAGTTGTTGCAACAGGTGCACCAATTCAAATGCCTATTGGTGAAGATGTTTACGGACGTCTTTTTAACGTAATTGGTGATGCTATTGATGGTATTGGTGATTTGCCAAAAGCGGGAGCTGCTGGTTTACCAATTCACAGACAAGCACCAAAATTTGAAGATTTATCAACCTCGACAGAAGTTTTATTCACAGGTATTAAAGTAATCGATTTAATTGAGCCTTATGCAAAAGGTGGTAAAATTGGTTTATTTGGTGGTGCCGGTGTAGGTAAAACCGTATTAATTCAAGAGTTGATTAACAATATTGCAAAAGGACACGGTGGACTTTCTGTATTTGCAGGTGTTGGTGAAAGAACACGTGAAGGAAATGATTTACTTCGTGAAATGTTAGAGTCAGGAATTATACGTTATGGTGAAGATTTTATGCATTCTATGGAAAATGGTGGATGGGATTTATCTAAAGTTGATAAAACTGCCATGAAAGAATCCAAAGCAACTTTCGTTTTCGGACAAATGAATGAGCCTCCTGGAGCACGTGCACGTGTTGCATTATCTGGTTTAACTATTGCAGAATATTTCCGTGATGGTGCTGGTGAAGGTCAAGGTAAAGATGTACTTTTCTTCGTAGATAACATTTTCCGTTTTACACAAGCGGGTTCTGAAGTATCTGCATTACTTGGACGTATGCCATCTGCCGTAGGTTACCAACCAACTTTAGCAACTGAAATGGGTGCCATGCAAGAACGTATTACATCAACAAAAAGAGGTTCCATTACATCTGTACAAGCGGTTTATGTACCTGCGGATGATTTAACGGATCCAGCGCCTGCTACAACCTTTGCTCATTTAGATGCAACAACTGTATTGTCTCGTAAAATTGCAGAGTTAGGTATTTATCCTGCGGTAGATCCATTAGATTCTACATCTCGTATTCTTACTGCTGATATTTTAGGTGATGAGCATTATGATTGTGCACAACGTGTAAAAGAGTTATTACAGCGCTATAAAGAATTACAAGATATTATTGCTATTCTTGGTATGGAAGAATTATCTGAAGAAGATAAAATGGCTGTTGGTAGAGCAAGACGTGTACAACGTTTCCTATCACAACCTTTCCATGTAGCAGAACAATTTACAGGCCTTAAAGGTGTTTTAGTTGATATTAAGGAAACAATTAAAGGATTTAATATGATTATGGATGGGGAGTTAGATCACCTTCCAGAAGCTGCCTTTAACCTTAAAGGAACAATTGAAGAAGCTATTGAGTCTGGTGAGAAAATGTTATCGGAAGCTTAAATCTAGTATGCAGTTTGCAGTAGCAGTTTGCAGTAGCAACTGATTGCTGAATCCTGAATACTGAATACTTATAAAATATGTATTTAGAAATTGTATCGCCAGAGGCAACGATATTTAGTTCGGAAGTGGACTCTGTAACAGCACCAGGTGTTGATGGTGAATTCCAAATGTTAAACAATCACGCACCTATTGTATCTATTTTAACTGAAGGTACTATTAGAATTAATACCCACACACAAAGCCATTTGGTTTTTGATGAGTTACACGGTTCTATTATTCCTCATAAAGACGATAAGAAGGTCCTGACAGTTGCAATCAATTCTGGAACCCTTGAAATGAAAGATAATAAAGTGATTATTTTAGCAGATTAATTGCTAATTAAAGATTATAAATAATAAAAAGACCTTACTTCCCGTAAGGTCTTTTTATATTGCACCTAAAGGTAAATAGTGTTCATTTATAGCTTATTTTAAATCTATTATTCTAGGTACCACTCTCCAATTTTCCTCTTTAAATTCAACGTTTTCATAAGTACTTATTAACTTAAATAATCCATTGTAAATTAAAGCACATTCACTTTAATCTTCTTCCATAACTTAACGAGCATAAATCCAAAAATAATTGAGGCGCCTGTTAGCAAAAGGGCATGGAGATAATCCCCATAAATAAAATAGCCTGTTGCAAACATGACACTATAAATCATGGCACAGCCTACTAACATAGCTAAAATGCCTGATGGTACACTCCACCCTTCTTTCGTATTTACTAGTTCCACATTATCAGCACGTGCTTCATGAACCACTTTATTCCAACCTGGACCGCCTGGTTGAATTTTCTTATAAAATTTCTGCAATACTGTTTTGCTTTCTGCTTGCGTTAAGAATGTTACCGCAACCCATACGATAGTCGTTACTAAAACAATTATGGGGAATTTTGCCCATCCTGGCATGAGTGCATCATCACCAAAACAATAGGTTCCCAAATCTGTAAAATTCAAAATAATAGAGACAAATCCAGATACAAACATAGCCGAAATTTCGCTCCATGCGTTTATGCGCCACCAAAACCAGCGCAAAATAAAAATCAAACCAGTTCCTGCTCCAAACATTAAAATAATATCAAACAGTTGTAAGGCATTTGTAAGAACCAATGCTAATAACGCACTACAAACCATTAAAACAATAGTCGCAATTCGTCCTACAGCAACCAATTGCTTTTCCGAAGCATCTGGCTTAACTTGCTGTTTGTAATAATCGTTTACTATATAGGACGCGCCCCAATTTAGGTGTGTTGAAATGGTACTCATATAAGCCGCAACCAACGATGCTAATACCAAACCTAGTAAACCACTTGGCAACTTGGTAAGCATAGCCGAATACGCTAAATCGTGACCTAATTTATCCTCTGCTACTAAAGGAAAGGCTTCATGAATACTCGCAATATCTGGAAAAACCACTAATGACGCCAAAGCCACAATAATCCATGGCCAAGGACGCAGCGCATAATGCATAATGTTAAAAAAGAAAGTCGCGCCAATGGCATGATTTTCATTTTTTGCGGCCAACATACGTTGCGCAATATAGCCACCACCTCCAGGTTCCGCTCCTGGATACCAAGAGCTCCACCATTGTACCGCTAATGGAATAATTAATAAAGTAATTAAGGCTTCAGTATTGGTAAAATCTGGTAGGATATTTAATTTATCCGCTACATTTTCATGCTGCAACATGGCTTCCAATCCACCTACTTCAGGCAAACCTACTAAATAATAAGCAGCACCTAAAGCACCAGCCATAGCCGTAAAGAATAAAATAAAATCTGTGTAAACCACACCTTTAAAACCACCCAAAGCACTAAAAATAACGGTTATGGTCCCAGCATATATTACCGTTTCCCAAGGTTGTAAACCCAACATAATAGCACCAATTTTTATAGCTGCTAATGTAACGGCAGACATGGCTAAAATATTAAAAATAATGCCTAAATAAATGGCGCGAAACGCTCTTAAAAAACGCGCTGGTTTTCCACCATAGCGCAATTCATAAAACTCGATATCTGTGTTGACTTCCGATTTTCGCCACAACTTCGCATATACAAATACGGTTAATAAACCTGTTAGCAGAAACGCCCACCAAACCCAGTTTCCAGAAACCCCATTGGTTCTCACAATATCGGTTACTAAATTGGGCGTATCAGTAGAAAACGTAGTTGCTACCATAGAAACTCCTAACAACCACCAAGGCATATTTCGACCTGATAAAAAATACTCGGAAGCCGATTTTCCGGATTGTTTGGAAACGTAAATTCCTATAAAAAGCGTAATTGCAAAAAATGAAATAATTAGAGAGACATCAAGTACAGATAATTCTACCATAAATAGTAACCGTTTTTCTTTGGAATAGTTAGGCTAACTTACACTTTTTTAATCACATTGGTAACAATACCCCAAATAACAAAATCGTTTTCTTCCGTAATTTTTATGGGTTGATACATGGCATTTTCTGGTTGTAACCAAACACCATCTTTTTCAACGCGTAGACGTTTCACCGTAAATTCACCATCTAAAAAACAAACAGCAATACGGTTATTAATAGGCTCTAAACTTCTATCTATAACTAATAAATCATTATCATCTAAACCAGCATCAATCATACTCTGCCCTGAAACGCGCGCATAGAATGTGGTCATTTTATTTTTAACCAACATGTTGTCTAATGACAAACGTTCTTCATTAAAATCTTCAACTGGCGCAGGAAATCCTGCTGATATTCCAGTATCAACAAAAACAGCTCCTGTATTCACAGATAAATCAGGTGTAAAGAAAGTCAAGGGATTGGCGGTTTGAAGTCTCATGGTTTTGGTTTTGAATTATTTATGTCATGCAATAATTTGAATTTGATATGTGAAGGAATCATGTACTAGATTTCATCAAAATAATGCCATTCAAGTGTCTGCGGTATAAATCTAATAATAAATTCTGAAATGAGACGATAACTAGGTGAAATCTAAAGAATTTATATTTTAAAGGAAAATTCTTTCCGTATTTTTACATGCTATGGAAGACACCTTTAAAACCATTACTGTATTTCAATACACCACTGAAGCCGAAATTATAAAAGGCAGACTAGAAGCCGAAGGCATCGAGGTATTTTTAACGGACTACACAACAATTGACACCAACCCAATTGTCAGTAACGCTATTGGAGGCGTAAAACTGAAAGTATATGCCGAACAGGAAGCTGAAGCTATTGCCATTTTAAAATCTATTTCTAGTTACTCCTTGGATGATGATGGTCATGCCATTCATTGCCCAAATTGCCAAGAAACTAAAATAGAACTATTTTCGACTATTAAAGATTTAAAATCCTTTATGGCATTTTTAGTTGGCTTTGTTTTTGGCACATTGCCGTTTCACACACGGTATAATTACCGTTGTGAGCATTGTAAAACAGAATTCCCTTTAGAATAAATTGCGCGTTTTAATCACCCTTTTGGCTAACCACAGCATCATAGCTTGTTTTTAGTTTTTGGACAACTACGCCAATATCGGCTTCATTTAAATGGCCAAATCCAAGTCTAATAGCGCAAATATCTTTATTTTGATAGAGAATGGTTTTAGGTAAAAACAAATCGTTTTCTTTGGCTTTTTTAGCCAATTCAACAAGCGAAATCCGCGGTTCTAATCGCAACCAAATAGCCAAACCGCCTGCAGGTAGTTCCCAAGTGGCACGCGATTTAAAATGTTCTTTTAGTTGTTCGATCAAATAATCACGTCTTTGCTTATAAACAGTAATATTCTTTTTAATTAACCGATGAATTTCGCCTTCCGAAATAAGTTCAGAAAGCATTTGTTTCTGGATTAAATCGCCTTGTTTATCTAATATTTGTAGATAGTTTTTCGCTTCGTTTATAATCGTCTCTGGCGCAACGACAAATCCGATTTGAAAACTCGGAAAAAACGACTGCCCTAATTTCCCTAAATAGATCACAACACCATGCGCATCCGAACTTGCCATAGGCAACATGGCAGAGCCTTCAAATTGAAAATCATAATCAAAATCGTCTTCAATAATCGCAAATTGATAGGCTTTTGCTAATTGCAATAATTTTAAACGTCTTTCAGCACTCAACGTTACAGTTGTTGGATAATGTCTGTGCGCACAAACATACACACACCTGATGCTGCGCTTGGTAAAATGCGTTTTAATATAATCCACATCAATCCCATGCTCGTCCACCGGAATGGTGATAATATTGGCACCTGCTTGTTGAAAAATCATATTCGATTTATAGTGACTTAAATCCGCTACCAAAACTACATCGGCTTGTTTTATTAAAAGTTGCGACACGATATACAAACTCATTTCCGTACTTCGTGTGCTCATGATATTTTGCGGTTTGATATGAAAACCACGTGTTGCGTTTAAATAATTACCTAAGTGTAAATTAAAGGTAGTTGCTGATTGTTCATTCGTCTGATTCCATTTAGAAATTAGTGACGCGCGTTTCATAGATGCACTATACCACCGAGAAAATTGATGCGTTGGATGCAGCCTTAAATCAGGTTGACCATCATTAATCACATAATTAGTAACCGATATTTCCAGGGTTGACGCTAAATTAAACGACGATTGAAATGGAAATCCGGTTGTATTTGGATAATCACGCAACTTTTCTAAACCTTGAGATGTAGCTTTTATACTTGCCGTTTTTTGTTCCGGCATCAAGACAAAAGTCCCCTTATTTGGCATGATTTCCACCCAACCTTGAGATGCTAATTCTTCATAAACAGCCACAGCTGTATTTCTATTAATGGAAAGTATGTCACTTAAAATACGTGTGCCTGGCAAAGCGGTTCCTTCAATTAAATAACTTCGTTGAATGGCATTAATAATTTGCTGCGCAATTTGAATATACACCGCCGTTACTTGCGATTTTTCGAAGTGAATTAATTTTTTTAATAAATCATTAACCGGACTATTCATATGTTTAAAACTGGACTAGTTTAGTGATCCGGAAAGTTACGACTTTTGCCATCTTATAAAAAACACGAATTACCATTCTTATGAAATTATTTCCGTTAGTTGCCTTATTGCTTATTTTTTCGTTTAAAGGAAACGCCCAAGAATCACCACAGCAGGCTCTAGATTCCGTTGTTATCACGTCCAGCCGAATTGATTTACCTTTTAAAGAAAACTCTAGAACCATTTCCATTATAACAAGTGCCGATATAAAAAACAGTGCTACCACTAATGTTGCCGATTTATTACAACAAGTTGCAGGTGTTGATGTAAGGCGTCGTGGAGCCGATGGTACCCAAGCCGATTTATACATTCGTGGTGGTAGTTTTGACCAAACCTTATTGCTTATTGATGGCATGAAACTAGAAGATGCACAAACAGGGCATCACACCCTAAATATGGCATTGCCTTTAGAAGTTATTGAGCGCATTGAAGTTATAAAAGGTCCTGCAGCGCGCGTGTTTGGCCAGAATGCCTTTACAGGTGCTATTAATATTGTCACAAAAAAACAAACAGATAATATGGTATCGCTTGGTGTACAAGTTGGTTCTTTCGGTCAGAAAAATGCGGATATTACAGTTGGAAGCAACTTGG
Source organism: Bizionia sp. M204 (assembly GCF_023205095.1). Taxonomy (GTDB): domain Bacteria; phylum Bacteroidota; class Bacteroidia; order Flavobacteriales; family Flavobacteriaceae; genus Algorimicrobium; species Algorimicrobium hallyeonense. Next base: position 2,626,556 of record NZ_CP046242.1, read on the forward strand.
AAAATTCGTCTCATATTATTAATGTCTCTCGCAATCTATCTGATGGTTACCGTTACAATACGGATTATGATAATCAAAGTTACTTTATTAAAAGTATGTTTAATAAGAATAAACTGCCCATTTCATTTATTGCTAATTACCAAGAACGCAAATTTGGTGCTAATGGTTTTTATGCATCACCAGCTGCAAAAGATCAATATGAAGAAACCCAAACCAGTTTGGTTGGTTTTTCAACAGAAATAAAATCGGAAAAATTTACCTGGAAGCCACGTTTATATTGGCGAAGAAACCAAGATATGTATGTGTTTATTCGGGATAATCCATCGGTTTATAGAAATTTACATCAAACCAATAAAATTGCAGCTGAAGTCAATGCATCCTATAAATCAGCATTAGGAATTACGGGTTTTGGTGTCGATTTATCACAAACCTATATTGCAAGTAATAATTTAGGCAACCATAACCGTTTTGCCACCAACCTATTTTTAGAGCATCGGTTTACGTTTTTAAATGATGCACTTTCAATAACACCGGGAATTGCGGTTAGTTATTTTTCTGACTTTAAATTTCATGCTTTTCCAGGTGTGGATATCGGTTATAAAGTATCGGATAATTTTCAATTGTATGGAAACATCGGTTACACCTATCGGGTTCCAACCTACACGGATTTGTATTATTCAAGCCCAACAGAATTGGGTAATGACAATTTAGATCCGGAAGAAGCCATTTCGGAAGAATTTGGCATAAAGTTTCATCATAAAGGATTCCGTATTTCTGGCGCATTTTTTAACAGAGATTCTAAAAAATTAATCGACTATATAAAGGACGATGTTGCAGATCCATGGCAAGCCACTAATATAGCGGAATTGAATGCTATGGGCTTTGAAGCCCAAACAGATTACACCTTTTTTATGGCCAATTTTACGCAGAACATGAGTTTTGGCTACACCTTTTTAGAAGACGATTTAAAAGATGTATCATCTAACTTTTCACGCTATTCAATAAACTCGTTAAAGCATCAATTTGTGGCAACGTTTAGGAGTCAATTTTTCAAAAACCTATCACAATCCATCGTATATCGTTATGCTGAACGGACTATTGGTGACAGTTACAATGTGTATGATGCTAGTATTAATTACGAATTCAACGCCTTTCAGTTTTCAGTAACCGCTAATAATATTTTGCAAGCAGACTATACAGAAACCAATTTAGTACCTGCTGTAAAAGGGCTTGTTTTGTTCGGATTAAAATACAACTTTAAGTAGGAAGCTATTGAATTGTTCTAAATCTAACAGGTTTTAAAAAGCCTGTTAGGTTTGCATAGGTCTGGGCTCGTTTTGTAACAAAAATCTATTTAAAGCTACTTATATAATAAATTCTTTAAATGCATTGTAGGAATGCCTTAAAGGTTTATATTTAAAACTTATAATCTGTACATGTTATGATGGAGTGGTTTTCAGCTTTAGAATTATTTGCGAAATTTTATTGGGCAATAGCATTAATTGGTTCGCTTTTCTTTTTATTTATCATCATTACAACCTTTATGGGTGCTGATGGCGGCGAAGATATTGATGATATTAACGCAGAAGCTGGTATTGAATTTCAATTTATCACCTTTAAAAACCTCGTCGGTTTCTTCACCATTTTTGGCTGGAGTGGAATTGCCTGTTTAGATGCTGGCCTTTCAAAACCTGTAACCGTTATTATTTCATTCATTAGTGGTTTATTAATGATGACCATTATGGCGGCCATGTTTCACTACATGAAAAAATTAACTTCTAGTGGTACCTTAGATTATAAAAATGCTATTAATGCGGTTGGCGAAGTATATTTAACTATAGGCGCTAATCGGTCCAAAATTGGTAAAGTCAGTGTTAATATCCAAGGATCGCTTCGTGAATTAGATGCTTTAACCGATTGTAAAACCGCCCTTAAGTATGGAACCGTTATTACTGTTTTAGACGTAACTTCTAATGGTATTTTAATAGTTGATACGCATAAAACCACATAAATCTAACACCTTAACCTTATGACATTTCTTTTTACCCAAGCTTTTAATTTAGGATTTCCTATTGCCATAGTTGCAGCCATTCTATTTGTTTTTGTTTTCATAGTTGTACTTATCAGGCGCTATAAAAGGTGTCCTTCTGACAGGATTTTAGTTGTTTATGGAAAAGTAGGCGGTGGTCAATCGGCCAAATGTATTCATGGTGGTGCTGCATTTATTCTCCCTGTAATTCAAGATTATGAATTCTTGGAATTAACTCCTATTTCCATTGAAGTGAATTTGGTTAACGCCTTATCAAAACAAAATATCCGTGTTAACGTACCATCTCGTTTCACCATTGGTGTGTCAACAGAACCTGGTGTGATGCAAAATGCTGCGGAACGTTTATTAGGTTTAGGGCAAAATGAAATTCAGGATTTAGCTCAAGAAATTATATTTGGTCAGTTACGTTTAGTAGTGGCATCTATGGATATTGAAGAAATAAATAATGATCGCGATAAATTTTTAACTAACATTTCAGAAAGTGTAGAAACCGAATTAAAGAAAGTAGGTTTAAAATTAATCAACGTAAACATTACAGATATTGTTGACGAGTCTGGTTATATTGAAGCACTTGGTAAAGAAGCTGCTGCACATGCTATTAATGCCGCGCGTAAATCGGTTGCCGAGAAAACAAGAGATGGATCTATTGGAGAAGCCAATGCGGTTCAAGATGAAAGAAGTCAAGTTGCTGCTGCCAATGCACAAGCTGTAGAAGGTGAAAATACCGCAAAAATTGCCGTTGCAAATTCAGATTCTTTACGTCGTCAACGTGAAGCTGAAGCAGAACGTATTGCCAATGCATCGGAAAAAGTTCAAGCAGCAAAAGCATTAGAAGAATCGTATGCAGCCGAGCAATTGGCAGAAACGGCAAGAGCCGAACGTGAGCGTTCTTCTCAGCTAGCGGATGTTATTGTACCTGCAGAAATTGATAAACGAAAAGTTGAAATTGATGCTGAAGCCGAAGCTGAGCGTATTCGAAGACTTGCTAAAGGTGAAGCAGATGCTATTTTATTTAAAGCTCAAGCTGAAGCTCAAGGTTTATATGAAGTACTAACCAAACAAGCAGCTGGTTTAGATGAGATTGTAAAAGCTGCTGGTAACAACTCCAAAGACGCCGTATTACTACTTATTGCTGATAAATTACCAGAATTGGTGAAAATGCAAGCGGAAGCTATTAAAAATATTAAGATTGATAAAGTAACCGTTTGGGAAAATGGTGGTGGAAAAGATGGGAAAACCTCAACTGCCAATTTCCTTTCAGGTATGTACAAATCAGTTCCGCCACTACAAGAAATGTTTAACATGGCCGGAATGGAATTACCAGAATATTTAAAAGGTAAAGATATTCCGGAAGCAGAAGTTACGGACAAAACAAAATCAGACAACAAATAATTCAAATTGTTTCTTAAGGGTTCAAATTTTAGAAATAAATTGAACGGTAGTTTCACCATTTTGTTTGCTTACAATTCCTTAACTTTGATGTTCTAAAAGTTTTGAGCATTGACATGGAACCTACAGACAATTCCGCGCGTAAAAACAATTACTAAAGCGGATTTTATAAAGCATTATTTTAAGCCGCAAAAACCTGTGGTTATTGAACAATTTATTGAAGATTGGCCAGCCTATACCAAATGGAATCTAGATTATATAAATCAGGTTGCAGGTGATAAAGTGGTACCGCTGTATGATGACAGACCTGTAGATTATAAGGATGGTTTTAACGAACCGCATGCCAAAATGAAAATGAGCGAATACATTGATTTGCTTAAAAAAGAACCGACTAAATACCGCATTTTTCTTTGGAATATTTTAAAAGAGGTTCCGGAACTTCAAAATGATTTTTCCTATCCCGATTTTGGCTTAAAACTTATGAAAGCTATGCCTATGCTGTTTTTTGGCGGTAAGGATTCACACACTTTTATGCATTATGATATTGATTTAGCCAATATATTTCACTTTCATTTTCAAGGCGAAAAGGAAATTATTTTATTCGATCAAAATCAGAATGAGTACCTCTACAAAATTCCGCACGCTTTAATAACACATGAAGCTATTGATTTTTCGAACCCTGATTTTGAAAAATGGCCAGCATTAAAGAATGCTAAAGGCTTTAAAACAAATTTGAAACATGGCGAAATTTTATACATGCCTGAAGGTTATTGGCATTATATGAAATACTTAACACCCGGTTTTTCTATGAGTCTGCGTGCCATTCCCCGAAATCCTAAAAATTTTGGAAAGGCAATCTATAATCTATTTATCATGCGAAATTTTGATAATTTAATGCGCCGAATACGCGGGCAAAAATGGATTAATTGGAAAAACGAACAAGCCGTAATTCGCACGAACAAATAGAGTTATTTCACAATTGGTAAAGAGCCAATAAAGAGTTGTTCGTTAAAAATAATTTGCGCACTACACCTTTTATTTTAAATCAATTACAGCAACACTTCATTAAAATTATTAATATCTTTGCAAACTAATTTTAAAAATAATATCATGAAAAAATTACTGGTTGTTGCAGCTATTTTAACCGTTTCATTTGCAAATGCACAAGCATTTTCAGGTAAAGGTGACCAAAAATTTCAAGTAGGTGCTAATTTTCAATCACATGCTACAGGACTTAATGTAAGTTATGACTATGGATTAGGCGAAAATATTTCAGTTGGTATTAGCTCTAGCTATGCATTAAGTGTTTCTGGAGACTTACAAGATGGTGTAAAAGATCCGTTTGGAAATACGCTAGTAAAAAAAGCTGGTTTTGATGATCGTTTTGATTTAAAAGCCCGTTTTAATGCAAACATTGGAAACGTTTTAAAAATTGATGAGAATTTTGATTTATACCCAGGTTTAAGCTTTAGTATGAAGAATTTTGGTGGCCATGTTGGCGCCCGTTATTTCTTTACTTCTGGTTTTGGTGTGTATACAGAAGCCCAATTTCCTATTGCTAAATATAAAGACAATTTAACGCCTGCTCAAGAATTAAATAATCAGTTTTCTATGAATTTAGGAGCTGTTTTTAATCTTTAATACGCATTAACATTATATTACAAAGCCTTTCAGTTTTAATTGAAAGGCTTTTTATGGAATTAATTCAGCTGCTTTAGCATACACCAAATGACTTTCCCAACCGCGATACAGCAAATAATCGGCTAGTTTTTTACGTTTTTTCCATTTGTCTGTTTCCCTTTCAATAGACTTCAGTCTTTTTTCAGCAAGTTCGTTAAACGTTCCCAAATAATCGGACTCTGAAATTTCTTTCATGGCCAAATCGATATTGTATTTACCAATATCCCGTTTTTTTAGCTCCAGTTTTAAGCGCTGACGTCCCCACTTTTTAATATTGAATTTCCCACGCACATAACTTTGTGCAAATCGCGTTTCGTTTAAAAAATCGTGTTCAAGCAAATGCACAATAATCACATCAATGGCATCTGGAATCATGCGCATGGTGTACAACTTATTAGTAACTTCCTGATGGCATCGCTCTTGATACGCGCAATAGCGCTCAATAGTACGCTTGGCTTCTTCAACAGTATAGGTTTTTACGTGATTCATAAGAGGCAAGATAATAACAATTTGTTAATAATTAGGAAACTGTAAATCCTTGTTTTACAGAGACTTTAATGTATATTTGATTCCTTAAATTATTTAATAATAGCAAGATTACGTTTATGAAACATAAATACTCCCTCATATTTATTACTTTTTTGTGTGCTGTTTTGTCTGGGTTTGGGCAGGTAATTAATAGTAGTTTGGAATCTTGGACAAATTCAACAAGTCCTACTTCTTGGACAAAAGCTGAAAATGTAACTCAAGAATCTACTCCTGCTAATGTCCATAGTGGATCTTATTCTGCACAACAAACTGGTGGGACTAGTGATTTAGGTCAAACAATAGGTGGAATAATTCCTGGAGAAGATTATGAATTATCATTTTGGTATAAAGTCATAGCAAATGACGGAACTGACGCTCGAATTTGGTCTTATTGGAAAAATGGATCACTTAACTTAGATAATAATGACTATGATACTGAAGATGCTATTAGAGGTCCTAACAATTTGTATCTACCTAATAATTCAGGAAATTGGACGCAATATGCTGTAACAATTACTGCCCCTCCCACATCTGATCGTTTTTATTTAGAAGTTAGGACATACTCTGGAGCAACTGTTTACTGGGATGACTTTGTGTTTAGTCAGGTAACGACTTGCACAGCTCCAGCAGATCCAATTGGAACAATTACAGGAACAACACCTGCATGTACCAATACAACATTAACCTATTCTGGAACAACAATACCAGGTACTATTGATTATTGGCAAACTACGCCCACAGGAACTTCTACTGCTAATAACGCTAGTGGCACTTTTAATGCAACCGCCACAGGAACATATTATGTAAGAACATTTTTAACAGCAACTTCTTGTTGGTCTGCAGGAACCGTAAGTTACGCTGTTGTAATAAATTCTGTACCAAATATATCAACACAACCAGCTAATGCAACTAGAGTCATTCCTAACAACGCCACGTTTTCTATAACGGCAACAGGAACACCAACGCCCACATACCAATGGCAAGTCTCAACAAATGGCGGCACCACATGGAATAACGTAACAGGAGGCTCCGGCGCAACTACAAATACGTATACAACGGGAGCAACTTCGGCGCCAATGAATGGTAATCAATACCGATGTGTTGTTACTAATAGTTGTGGCGCTGTAAATTCTAATGCAGCGACGTTGAATGTTACAAATGCTTCACCAAATAACGCTTTGCAATTAAAGTCATGTATTGCCAATGATCAACTTTCTTTAAGTTGGAATGCATCTTCAACAGCAGGCGTAACCGGTTATATTGTTTTTGCTCAACCCAACACAACAATCCCAAGAATGACTGCGGCTTTAGCAGGAAATGCTACTGGATTTGTAGCGAATTCTAATTATACAGCAGCAACATCTTATACTACTTTAGGAAAAGCAGTTTATAAAGGTGCTGGAACGACAGCTACTATAACTGGTTTAACCAATGCTTCGCAATACACTTTTAAAGTGGTTGCTTACACTGGTGAAACAGCTACAGGTTGGGCGTATGCTCTTAATGATAACTCAGCTGCTTCATCATATACACAAACATATACTATTGATGTTCCAGAAGTTACCAGTTTAGCCGCTTCAATTAATCCTACAACATCTACAGTGTCGTGGAATGTGGTGCCAGATTCTGCTGGATGTTACGAATATATGGTGGTTGCAAATGCAGGTGCTGTTACGCTTACACCAACAGGAAACGGTTCGGCTTACACCGCAAATCCTGTTTATGCAGGAGCAAATCAAGTAGTTTATAAAGGAACAGGTAACAGTATCATTGTTACTGGTTTAACAGATGCTGTTGAATATTGTTATACCGTTTTTGTAAGAGAGGTTAATAGTGGTAATCAATGGAGTGATGGTATTTCGGTTTGCCAAACTACTGGTGTTAGTTATTGTACAAATTCAAGTAATAATACAGGAGAAAATGGTATTACTAATGTCACTTTAAATACCATTGATAATTCATCAGTTGCAACTCCTTCTTATACTGATTTTACTTCAGTTCCTACAACTTTAAATAAAGGAGAAAGTTATAATTTATCTGTAAGAGTAAAAACATTTGGTTCTAGTACAAGCTATATAAAAGCATGGATTGATTGGAATAGAAACGGAACTTTTGATAGCAATGAAGAATATGATTTAGGAACAGCAGTAAGTGTAACAGATGGCCTTACTACAAATTCTCCGCTTAATATTACTGTGCCAACAACTGCTACTTTAGGAAACACTAGAATGCGTGTAATTAGTAAGCAAAATTCAGCTCCAACAGCATGTACAGCTTTTGATTATGGAGAAGTAGAAGACTATACGATTAATGTTGTACAACCTGTAAATGCCGAAATTAATGTAAAAGGAGGAGCTATTTCTATTCCTAATGGTTTTGATGCACCTTACGGATTAAACAATACGTTGTTTGCTAGCACACCTTTAAACACAGATTCTGTTGAGAAAGAATTTACTATAGAAAATATTGGTTTAGCAAATTTACTATTAACAGGTTCGCCTATTATTCAATTAGAAGGTACAAACCCAACAGATTTTATTGTAACACAACAAGCAACAACACCAGTTGTAAATGGTACAAACGCAACTTTTAAAATTAAATTTCACCCAACCGTTGCCGGTACGAGAACAGCAAAAGTGAGAATTGAAAATAATGATTCTGATGAAAATCCTTATCTTTTCACCATAGAAGGTGAAGGTAATTGTACAACTGCTCCAACTGTTGCTACTTTTCCAACATCTGGTCCAGCAAATACATTGGTCACTTTTACTTCTGCAACAAGCAATCTTACAGGAGCCACAATTACATATAATAATATAGCAGTTCCTACTGTTTCTAATACATCAGACACTATAGAAGTATTGATTCCTTCAGATGCTAATGATGGTAATTTTGTTATTCAACTAGCAACAGGTTGTAGTGCTACACAATTTTTCGATGTAATTGATACAGACCTTACTGCATGCGATACTGCAGTTGGTGGTGGTGATGCAACCGATTTAATTATCTACGAAGCGTATGATGAAAATGGCGGATCTGGTGGTGTAATAACCATATATAACAACACAGGAGCTTCTGTAAATTTAAGTGGGTATAGCATTCAAAGAGCTGGAGATTATGGAGGTACTTATTCAACTTATGCAAATTTAAGTGGTACACTTGCAGCAAATGCAGTCGCCATTATTTCTGTATCTAGCTCATCTTGTGGTTACACACCTACAGGAAATGGAAGTTTAGGTTCGGCCGGTTTTAATGCAAATGATGGTTTGAGATTAATGAATGGTACTACGGTTATTGATGATGTACATGCACCAAATTATGTAGGGTATTATTTAAAAAGAAAGAATACAAATTTTTATCCAAATACCACTTATACTGCTACCGAATGGACAACTCAAAGTTTATCCGACGATGAATGTTTAGCAGGCGTTGGTACTGTACCGCTTGTTAAAGTGCCACCTGTGGTAATAACTCACCCACAATATGTGGCAGATTGTTCAATAACGGGTACATCTTTAACAGTTGCAGGATCCGAAGGCGTTTCGGGTGGATTGGGACTTGCTTATCAATGGTATGTTTTAGGAACTTCTGGTAACTGGACAGCTGTGTCAAATGGCGGAATATATTCCGGTTCTACAACGTCAACATTAGATATTTCGGATCTTGCTGGTTTAGACGATTATCAATATTATTGTCAAATTAGAGAAAACACTGCTACATGTTACGCAGCGAGTAATGCTGTAAAAATAGAATACATAGCTGCTGTTTGGGATGGCACAGCTTGGTCATCACCTCCTACCTCTAGTAAAATTGCGATTATAAATGGAGATTACGATACAAGTACAAATGTTAACGGAGAAACAAGTTTTGAGGCTTGTCAATTATTTGTAGCTGCTGGAAGCCTGCTTACGGTTTCTGAAGGTGATTATGTTGAAGTTATAAACAACGTTGTTGTTAACGGAAATGGATCAAATTTAGATGGTGTATTAGTTGAAGACAAAGGTAGTTTTGTACAACGTGGTAATGGTATTAATGCAGGAACATATACATTGAATACAAATGCTAGAACCCAAGTCAACAAGAAAACAGCTCCTTTGAATAATTATTATGAATATACCTATTGGAGTTCACCGGTTTCGAATGAAAAAATTGGCTATGGATTAGATGAAGCACATCCAACCAGACGTTATTGGTATAATGGCCAAAATTACCTAGATAGCACGGCTGAAGTAGGTAATAATAACGGAACTATTGCTGGACAAGATGATGTAGATGATAACGGTGATGATTGGCAACCTACAAGCAATTCTGATATTATGATTCCTGGAGTTGGTTATGCCGCCATGCATGATCCAATTGGATTTACTGTAATTGGCGGAAATTATGAATACACCTTTAATGGTAGCTTAAACACAGGCGATTTTACGGTTCCTATTTATAGAAATGATTCCGAAATGGCCGATAATAACTGGAATTTCATTGGAAATCCATATCCTTCAGCTATTGATGCCGATCTATTTCTTTCAGCCAACGCGCTAATTGACCAAAATGTTACAGAATATCCGCAACCAACTGGAGTAACGAATGGTGCCATATTTTTATGGTCGCAAAATTCAGCACCATCAAATACCAATAACGGAAATGAGGTGTTAAATTTTGCACAGTCAGATTATGCTGTAATAAACGGCACCGGACAAACAGCTGGTGGTGACGGGGTTATGCCTAGCCGATTTATTCCTTCTGGACAAGGCTTTTTTATTACATTATCTGATGCCGCGACGGTTTCAACTGTTTCTGGAGACATAAAAACTGCAGATGTTATTTTTCAAAATAATATGCGTGTTACAGGGAATAATAATCAATTTTTCAGGAACACAAATGAAAATCAAAATGAAAAATTATGGCTTAATTTCACCTCAGACATGGGTGTTTTCAACCAAATTTTAATTGGTTATGTTCCAGGCGCAACCAATGGTAACGATGATATGTATTTTGATGCTCCAAAGAATTTGTCTTCAGACTCCTACGTGTATTTCTATTCCCTTATAGAAGCAGAATCGGATAAAGATAAAGTCGCTATACAAGGAAAGGCACCTGAAAGCTTAAACATGGATGAAACAATTTCGTTAGGTTTTAGTACAACCGTTAATCAAGCTACGATTTACACAATAAGTATTGCACAAATAGAGGGTGATTTTTTAAGTACACATACTATTTACTTAAAAGATAAATTATTAAATGTCATCCACAACTTATCGAATACGAATTATAATTTTACATCTACAGTTGGCGAATTCAACGACCGTTTTGAAATTGTATTTAGAGATAGTGCTTTATCGGTTGATGATTATGTAATTAGTAACACCAATTTATCTATTATTGAATTGATGGATAATAACGTTAAATTTAGTATTGGGTCTAACCAAGCAACCATTAAATCGGTTGAAATAATTGATATGTTGGGCAGAACATTATACAGGTTTAAAGGGTCAACTAATAAGGAAACGTATAATTTATCTAACTTAAGTAGTGCCACATATATTGCTAAAGTAACCTTGTCTAATAATCAGGTGTTAGTTAAGAAAGCGGTGAAGAAATAGAACCTTTTTTAATAAGTATGAAAGCGGTTGCATTTAAAATTCAACCGCTTTTTTTATAGCGTATAATGTAATGACACCACAAAATTTCTTCCAGGAGATGCAATTCCGGAGGAATAGGTTTTATACCGTTGATCCGTAACATTTTCCAATCCTGCTGTAACGGCAATACCGTCCTTAAATTGATAATGCGTTCGGACATTCAAGGTGTACCACGAAGGTGAAAAAGGATTTCCATTGGAATCTTTGGCATATAAATAATCTTTAGCCTGTTCTGAAGGTGCTAATTGTTGGTATGATAATTCGCCATTAAAATTCACAAACCCATCAATTTTAAAACGTTGCTTTTGCCATACTACATGCGCATTACCAAAGCGTGGCGCAACATGACGAATAGGAACTTCTATCCCGTCATCTTCTTCCGTGCCTCCTATAATATTGTACTGTGATAAGAATTTAACCGATTTTGAAAAATTGATATTTAGCCCCACTTCAAAACCATAAATCCATGCTTTTGATGCATTTTGAATAGCTTGAACCGTACTCATTTCACCATCATATAAAATTTCAGCTGCACCGTTTATGGTATAATCTCTTCGAACTAAAGCATTATCTAGAAATGTGTAATACGTGGCTAAATCTAAAATTACCACATCACTAAAGTTTAAGAGTAAACCCAATTCACCACCATAAGCATATTCCGATTTCAAATTATTATTGGGCACCACAACACTGCCTGGTTCAGAATCGAAAACCTTACCAATATCATCAACATTTGGCGCTCTAAAAGCGGTTGACGCATTCAATTTCCATTGTATCATGTTGCTAGGCATCCAGCTAATACCAGCTGTTCCCGTAAAGGCACCCGAATTAATTTCAGCTGTATTAAAAGGCAAGTTTAAATAGGCATTGTTTTCTGTGAAATCAGCTTTTGTTAAAACCTGATTATAGCGGATACCGGTTTGAAAAATAAGCTCGGAAGTCGGCTTGTATTTCAAACTCGTATAAGCAGCTAATGATTGCCAAGTAGCACCATCTGGATATCTAGAAACCGTTGGAATGCTAATTCCTGTGCTAATATCCTCTTCGTTACCACTAGAGTTTACCAAATTATACACATATTCGGCGCCATAAAAAAGGGCTGTTTTAGGGCTTAATTGTTTCTCCAAATCCAAGTTTGCCGAAAAAGCATTTACTTGCTCTTCCCTATTGTTTTTTATAACAGATTGAAAATCCCGATCATGACGACTTTCCTTAAAGTGTTGAAATGCAAATGTAGCTTGAGCTTTATCATATAACATAGATTTGCTATTGGACTGCGTAACTTGCAAATTAGTCATAAACCATGCTTGCGGACCATAGTACCATTCGGCCGCTCTTAAGTTTCCATTTTTATATCGGATCAGTCTATCATAACGCGGATAATCTGACGTGGTAGAATAATAGGCTCCAAAATCTACAAGCAGGTCATCGTCAGCTTCAAACCGGACTTTTTGCATGGCATGAAATTGATTGAAACCGGTTGGTTTTTGAATTTTAGAATTTTCATTTATAATCACCTCATCTATACCGTTGACGGTTTGTACGTATTCTGGGCGTAAATAGTCTGTTGGGCCATGACTTCCCATTCGTAAATCGTCAAAATCACTATAACTAATACTGGTTAAAAACGCCCATTTTTTTAGTCCAAAATTAATATCTACATGACCTGTTTTTTCATTGTTGGCTGTTGCATATCGCGCTAAAGCATGACCTTTAATATAAATCTCATCTTTATAGGATAACTGTGGTTTTTTGGTGTAGAAACCCATTACGCCTCCTATGGCATCACTACCATAAACTACAGAACCTGCTCCTAACGTAATTTCCGTGTTTTGAATACTTAAGGGATCTATAGAAATAACATTTTGAAGGTTTCCACCTCTAAAAATGGCATTATTCATCCGAACACCATCAACGGTAATTAAAAGTCTGTTAGTTGAAAATCCACGAATCATTGGGCTTCCACCTCCTAACTGACTTTTTTGAATATAGACATTTCCAGTTTCCTGCAGTAAATCAGCACTTGTTTGTGGGTTATCAAATTGGATTTCTTTAGCTGAAATATTGACAATCTTTTGAGGAATATCGCGTTTACTTTGCTCGAATTTTGAAGCTGAAATTACAACCTCATCTAGTCCAACACGACCTTTTAATGTGATGACATTATTCTGAATTTGATTTTTGGGCAACTCTAAAAGATGGTAATTATCAGCTTGAAATTCTAGGATATCTTGACTAGAAAACGCATCCAAATGGGCCTCACCATTTAGATTTGTGATTACAGATTCAGTCGTATTTGAAATGATAACACCAGGAATTGGTAAGTTGGTATCTGTTTCTAAAACTGTTATTTGCTGGGCTTGACTAAAAAACACGCAAAGCAAACACAAACTGAAAACAAATTGAACTTTCATAAAATGAGGGTTAATTGGTATTTATCTAAAAACTTGATTAAATATTTGCAGAGATTTTGGTTTTCTAAAATACCCCAAGTGTAACTCATAATATTGCATAAGCATATTAAGGAAAGCTTGGCGTTGTTCTGCTTGTAATTTAACCGTATTTAAGGCATCAAAATTCATGCCTAACAACTCTTTTAATAAGGTATTGTTTTCAGCTGAAACCGCATATATATGGGTTTTACTCGGTTCAAAATATCCCGATTGCAAATTAAAAACACCTGTTTCTACATGATCAGTATCTGGATAAAAACCCAAATATTTAGTGAGCTTTAAAAGAAATAACAAATGAAAATTAGCATAATTGGGTTCAGAGTCCAACCATTGTAAAGCGGTTTCCAAATAATCGAAAAGTAGATTATTCTGTTCTTCCTCTTTTAACACATTGGCTAATACTTCTGATAAAAATAACACGATACTACTCTTTATAACGTTGGTGTGAAGTGTGTTATAAATAAAACTCGATTTCACTTCTTTTATATAATGAAGCGACTGATTGGGCTTATAGGTTTCTACAATTTCAATCTGCGACAATAACTGGTAATAGGCAATGGATCCAGAGCGCTTACTTTTAAACGCACCGCGGATTAAATAACTAGACAAGCCTCTGTGTTGCGTATAGCAGTTGACAATTAAATCATTATCACGATATTTGATTTTTGATAGTACAATGGCTTTTTCTGATGCAGACATTAGCGCACAACCATTACTTTAATAACCTTTGTTTCAAAGGTATCCAAATCGGAAAGCATTACTAGATAAACACCTGTTTTTACAACATTATTTGCTAGGTTATTACCATTCCAATACGCAATTCCACCATCAATTTCTAAATTGTAACCTTTGTATCTTGAGTTGGTTCTGGATTGGGCTTCAGCCACCAAATTCCCTTCAATATCGGTAATTTTAATATTGACGTTTTCAGAAATATCTTTAATTTTTACTTTTTCTTCTGTGATATTAAATGTTGGTCGCACAGGGTTTGGATATACATAGGCATTTGCCAAGGTTTGTTGGGTTTCTGAACTACCAGAACCGAAGGATACCAGACCATTACGCGTAGCAAAATACACATCACCATTTATCTCGTCTATTGAAATATCCGTAATGTCATTACTTGGTAACGGTGAATTATCTTTTGTAAAATGACGAATGGTATTTTGACCATCAGCTGAAAAATAAAAAACCCCCGAACCAATGGCGGCAATCCATTTGTTATTAGCACCATCCACTTCAATATCGGATACAAACTGCTGATATAATAATTCTTTTGGGACACCATCTTCCAAAATGATAATATCTTGAACCTGCGGATTACTTTCCGAAAAGAAACTAGTAGTATTATATATAACACGTAAACCATTACTGGTTCCTATCCATACTTGATTGTTTTTATCCATGGCTACAGATGTCACATAGGGTGTTGGCATGTTTTGACTGTCTTCCACTATGTTTTTAAATTCGCCGTTTCCACTTAGGTTTAACCCAATTATCCCAGCACTATACGAACCAAAAAATACGTTCCCCGATCGATCAAAAACAATATCTGAAAACCCTAAATTACTAGTGGGTGAATTTATTATATTTGTTAGATCATATGATGTCCAGGAACCATCTTTAAATCTATTTAAAGGGCTTTCAACACGTCCGTTGGTAACCCACAAGGCACCTTCTCGATCGTAATCTGCCGTCAGTGTCAAACATAGTTCGGCTGCAAAAGGGACAATGGTGCTATTGTTTTCGTCGTATATACCCATAATTTCATTATTTTGAATATCCAATAATCCCGAATAATATGAGCTGATATAAACTTGTTCAGGATTAAAAGGGTTAATGGCTATATCAGATAAATAAAAAGGAATTTGTACAGCTGCTAAAATAGAATCGTAAGGTTTATTAATCCATTGTTCATTTTTATAATTACTTAAACCAGTTCTAGCAATGCCCCCTGCAAAACTAAAAGAAGCTGAAAAGCCTCCAAATGTGCACCAAAGATTACTGTTTTCAATTTCGACAGAAAAAACTGTGTTTAACAATGGTCCATCTGGATGGATTTCATTAAAATTTGTTAAATCGTTTAAATTAGTTTCTAAAATTCCAAAACCAGGTTTTCCTTGATTTAAAATATTTTTGGTCCCAATATAAAGTTGATTGTCATTAAAAATTGTAGCACATGAAAATTCAGTTGGATAGTCTGCAGTGGGATTTACGACAGCTATTTCACTAAATTCATTATCGTAAATGAACGCTTTATTCTTTTCAGTAACCAATAGTTTATTATCTACGCTCGTCATATCATTTGGTAATGTATTATACCTAATTAAAACAGAAAACAGATTATCTTCACCAATCCTATATAGATAATGGTCATTTCTTATTGTGTACAAATTATTTTCAACTTCTTGAATAAACCGATAATTTCCTGCTCGGATCCTATTCCACTCCTGAAAATCAATTAAATCTGGACTTGATATTAAAGCCTTTCTAACACCTCCATTATCATAACATGCTGCGTAAATAAAATCATTGTAAACAGCGGTTTGGTTAACCTGTATTTGAGAACCACCGTCTCCTATAAAATAGGTGTCACCAAATTCCAAATTCTCTAAATCGTACACTGAAATACCATAATCCGTGGACACATATACGAGATTATTTACCACATTAAAATGATTAATTCTTTTACTATCTGGCGGAATATTTTGCTTGTCTTTAATATCTACAATACTTAAAATATCAACATCATCTTCAAAAAATAGTTCCATTAATCCATTCTCAAAACCAACAAGCACTAAACCATAAGCCTCACTGTAATAAATTGTGGTGATTAGCTCCCCAGATAACCCATTAATGGTAGTAATTTGTTCCATTTCTCGCGAAACAGTATCAAAACTAAAGATGGCATTATCTGATGCGACATACATTTTAGTTTCACCTCTTGAAACACTCTGAATATTTAGAAATGAGAAATGCCCTTTCCAATCTGCTGAATAATCTTGGCTAAAAACCATATTAGACACTAGAAAAAGTGCTAAAATAAAAAATAGCTTGTTTTGAATTATCTTCATTAAAGTTCGGTGTTTTTTAAAGCGTATAGTTTAAACCAAAAATACTATATTTTATTGTATTTTTGGTTTTATTAACTAGGCTTATTTAATGTTATTTAGCAGTCCTATATTTTTATTTTTATTTCTTCCGCTTGTATTGTTTGTCTATTTTTTAACACCTAAAAAATTTAAAAACTTTACACTTTTAGCTTTTAGCCTTGTTTTTTATACGTGGGGAGAAAAAGAATTAGTCCTGCTAATCCTACTATCAGCGGCTGTAGATTACATTAGCGGTTTAATTATCAGCAAAGGAAAAAGGAAACTTGGTTTATATATTTCTATTACATTTAATATATCCATTCTACTCTATTTTAAGTATGCCAATTTTATTTCCAGTAACCTAATTAGCCTTTTAGAAGGTTTTAATATGAGTCCAGAGGGTGCTTTAAATTTCTCCAATATTGCGCTGCCAATAGGTATTAGTTTTTACACCTTCCAAACCATGTCTTATACCATTGATGTCTATCGCGGTCAGGTAAAAGCATGTAAAAATTTTATTGATTTCGCAACTTATGTCACTTTATTTCCACAACTCATTGCTGGTCCAATTGTAAGGTATGCTGTAATTGAAAAAGAGTTAAAAAGTAGAACGGTAACTACATCGCTTTTCTATGAAGGCGTAGAACGTTTTATAATTGGTCTTTCTAAAAAAATGATTATCGCCAATAATTGTGCGGTTTTGGCAGACGCCATTTTTAATTTACCACCATCTGAATCTTCTATGCTCATTGCTTGGCTGGGAACTATAGTTTATAGTTTTCAAATTTATTTCGATTTTTCAGGATATTCTGATATGGCAATAGGATTAGGCAAAATGTTTGGTTTTAATTTTCCCGAAAACTTTAATTACCCCTATATTTCTAAATCCATCAGAGAATTTTGGAGACGTTGGCATATAACACTTTCAAATTGGTTTAAAGATTATTTATATATTTCCCTTGGAGGAAGTCGAGAAGGCAAATGGCGCACCTACACCAATTTAATTATTGTATTCTTTGTTACAGGCTTATGGCATGGTGCTAATTGGACTTTTATATTTTGGGGACTTTTCCATGGTTTATTTATCATCATTGAATGGAATTTTAAAGACACGGATTCAAAGCGCCCGGCGTTTTTATCGCATTTATATTTTCTTTTCGTTTTAAATATTTCTTGGGTGTTTTTTAGAAATGACACCATGACTGATGCGTTCCATTATTTGATGACCATGTTCAATTTCTCACTTGAAACCAATACAGCTTTTTTAAACTTTTATTTAACCAAAGAAATGTTAATTGTACTATTTGCCGCACTTTTACTATCCACACCAATTTATAAAAAGATAGTTTCTGGTGTTTTTAACTCCAACCTAACATCGGGCACTAAAAACATATTTTTTCCATTAAAATTAATCGGTCTTTTTATTCTCTTATTTATATGTTTCACTTACATAGCAACCGATTCTTATAACCCGTTTATATATTTCCGCTTTTAATGAAAAACAGACAAAACATATTACATTGGCTTTTTATTATCATTTTTATAATGATGATAGTAGCACCTAATGTGGTTATGTTTTTCAAATTGGAAACAACGGAAAATAATGAAAATAGAGTTTTTCAAGAAGTACCAAATTTTGATTTAAACCAACCAATCCATTCCCTTACTGAATTTAAAAATTACTACACAGAAAACTTCGGATTAAAAACCACATTGGTAAACAACTATATTGATTTTAAATCTCATACGATTCAAGAAACTCCTATGCCAAATAAAGTGGTAAAAGGTTTAAATGGCTGGTATTTTTTAGGAAACAGCTATAACAATTCACTTAATAATGCCTTTGGAAACAATACTTTTAATACAGAAGAACTCCAAGAAATTAGTAGAAGAATTTTAGAACTTAAAACCTATTTAAACAACCATAATATTGCATTTTATATCGTTGTGCCACCTAATAAAAACACGGTTTACAGGGAACATTTACCATACCAATTTAAGGTCTATGAATCCAATTTAAGTGTCTTAAAAAATTATTTAAAAGCACAAATAAATTTCGAAATCATAGATTTAACCAGGTCAATGATAGCCGAGAAAAACACCAATCAATTATACTTAAAAACAGATTCCCACTGGAATGAATTTGGTGCATTTATTGGTTATCAAGAAACCATGAAGACTATAAATAAAGATTATGCGATTCCAACTGTTACCCTAGAAGATTATAAGATTCAAGTTAAGCCCGTTAAGCAAGGTGATATTATAAAAATGATTAATCTGAATATAGAAGAAACTGCGCCAACACTTACAAAAAAAGCATCATCAATTAATGCTGCTAAAAACAACCATGCTAACCCGAAGCTTTTTATGCATTATGATTCATTCTCTTATAATTGGATGCCCTATTTTAATGAAAGTTTCGACGCTATTAATTATGTGAAAAATTACACTGTAAATAAAAAACAGATTGAAGAAGAAAAACCTGATATCGTAATTTTCGAAATTGTTGAACGAAATATAGATGTTCTGTTTAAGAAAAAAAGCCTCCTAGAAAAATAGGAGACCCTTTATATCCAAGTGTTTCATTAATTTAAACAACACCTTGAGCGAGCATGGCATCGGCTACTTTTACAAAACCAGCAATATTTGCTCCTTTTACATAGTTTATATAGCCATCATCTTGTTTACCATAGATAACACAAGATTCATGAATAGCATCCATAATATCATGTAATTTATCATCTACCTCTTCGCGAGTCCAATTATAACGCAATGAATTTTGGCTCATCTCTAAACCTGATGTAGCAACACCTCCAGCATTAGATGCTTTTCCTGGCGCAAACATAACTTGAGCTTTTTGAAAGGCTTCAATGGCTTCTGGTGTTGCAGGCATATTTGCGCCTTCAGCTACAACAGTCACATTATTTTTAATCAACGTATTTGCTTCCGCTTCATTTAACTCATTTTGAGTGGCACACGGCATAGCAACATCACAAGCCACTGACCATGGCCTGTCACCACTATAGAATTTAGCAGATGAATATTTAGTTAAGTAATCACTAATACGTCCTCTTTGAACATTTTTAATGTCCATTATATAGGCTAGTTTTTCCGCATCAATTCCGGCTTTATCATGAATATAACCTGAAGAATCAGACATTGTTACAACCTTACCTCCTAATTCTGTAATTTTCTCGCAAGCATATTGGGCAACGTTTCCAGAACCCGAGACTA
The DNA here is from genome assembly GCF_023205095.1 of Bizionia sp. M204. Taxonomy (GTDB): domain Bacteria; phylum Bacteroidota; class Bacteroidia; order Flavobacteriales; family Flavobacteriaceae; genus Algorimicrobium; species Algorimicrobium hallyeonense. The sequence goes on from NZ_CP046242.1 coordinate 2,646,621, forward strand.
CTACCGTTTTACCTTTTAACGAATCGCCTTTAGTAGCTAGCATGTTTTGCGCAAAATATACACAGCCATAACCGGTGGCTTCTGGACGAATTAATGATCCACCAAAAGAGATTCCTTTACCAGTTATAACGCCCGTAAATTCATTACGCAATCGCTTGTACTGACCAAACATAAAACCAACCTCACGACCTCCAACACCTATATCACCGGCTGGAACATCTGTATTTGGACCAATATGCCGAAACAATTCAGACATAAAAGATTGGCAAAAACGCATAACTTCATTATCACTTTTTCCTTTCGGGTCAAAATCTGACCCACCCTTCCCGCCACCCATGGGCAAGGTGGTTAAAGAGTTTTTAAACACTTGTTCGAAACCTAAAAACTTTAAAATACTTAAGTTTACAGATGGATGAAAACGCAACCCTCCTTTATAGGGTCCAATAGCCGAGTTGAATTCCACTCTAAATCCTCTATTTACTTGAGTTTGTCCTTGATCATCAATCCAAGGCACTCGAAATACAATAGTACGCTCCGGCTCCACCATCCGTTCTAACAACATTTTTCCCTTATATTTAGGGTTTTCTTCAATAAAAGGAATTACAGCTTCCGCAACTTCGTGTACAGCTTGTAGAAATTCAGGTTCATGGCCATCTTTCTTTTTTACCAAGTTTAAAAAAGTGTCAATTTTATCTTTCATTTATGTTTTACTTTAAAAAATCTTATAATAATTAGTTATATAGCTACAAATATACATTATCTTTAAAAAACATTGCTTATTTTTTTATTATTCATAATTGTAACATCTTTAAAATAATTTGTTTTTTTATGAGTTAATTACATACATTTATACTCGTAATTGCGAAATAAATTTGGGTAGTTACGTCTATTTTATATATTTGTTAGTAATTTGCTCTAAACACATGAGAATCAGACTATGCTCAAATTGAAACTATTACCTGTTTTTATACTCCTGTTTGCTGGTTTGCATTCTGGATATTCGCAATTAGGATTTTCACATGAAATAGGTGCCATTGTTGGACCTGTTCAGTTTAGATCGGATTTTGGTGTTCGTAATCATGAAGGCACCAACTACGGAAACTCCGGTTTTGGTATTGGTATTGTTCACTATATAAATTTTGCCTACAGAGCAGATTGTAACTGTTATTCTACAGACACCTATTTTAATGATCACTTTAAATTACGAAGTGAAATATCTTTCAATAAAACAAAATTAGATCACCATGGCCAATGGGCAGAAGGTAGTGGCGAAAATGCAGAAAAACTACGAAGACATACTGGTGAAGCAAATAATTTTGACATTGGTATGCAACTGGAATATTTCCCGTTGAGCATTAGAGAGTTTCAATCTTTTAGTTACCGATTAGCGCCATTTATAAGTCTTGGTGCTCACTATACCTCGTATAACCCTAAAGCCTATACTACATATGTTGATCCCGCCACTGGCATAGCAGATAACAATATTCTTAATGCTAATAATTTTTGGGACGCTTGGGAGCCAGGCTCTATCAATCCCTCTTCAGGAAGTACTTGGTCCATGGTAACGAGTGTTGGTGTGCGTTACAAATTAACCACATTATCAGATTTAATGCTAGATTTACGACTACAAACGTATTTTAGTGACTGGATAGATGGTTTAAATCACCAATTAGAATCCAATAAAAACAACGATTATTTGCTTTGGCTTAACGTTGGATACATTTATTATTTAGATTAAAAAAGAAACCTTCCACCGTCTAAAAAAGCTACCTAAAAGTGTCCAGGTATAGCTAAACACTATCAAAGTTTTTAAATTTTGAAACCCTAATATTTCAACTGCGCTTAATGTGACATTTAAAGTAAAATTTGACATTTTAGATAGCCAATTTCTTTTCTTCTGATTCGTTAACCGATAGCCTGTTTTAAATCGGCAATTAAATCGTCTATATCTTCAATCCCAACACTCAACCTTATTAAGGAGTCCACAACACCTGTTTTTTCACGTTCTTCTTTCGGAACACTCGCATGGGTCATACTAGCCGGATGTCCAGCCAAGGATTCCACACCACCTAAAGATTCCGCTAAAGTGAAAATTTTCAACTTTTCCACAATTTTTATAGCGTCTTCATAATTATTCCCTTTCGTGGTAAATGAAATCATAGCGCCAAAATCTTTCATTTGTGTTTTGGCAATCACATGGTTTGGATGATTTTCAAATCCTGGCCAATACACGTTTTCTATTTTAGCATGTGTGCTTAAATATTCAGCAACCGCACGACCATTTTCACAATGACGTTGCATTCTAATATGCAATGTTTTGATACCTCTTAAAACTAAAAAACTATCCTGCGGACCACAAACAGCACCACTGGCATTTTGAATAAAGTATAATTTATCAGCAAGTTCTTTATCTTTTACAGCCAAAACACCCAATACCACATCACTATGACCACCCAAATATTTGGTTGCAGAATGCATAACAATGTCAGCTCCTAATTCCAATGGCTGCTGTAAATAAGGTGTAGCAAAGGTATTATCTACTGCTAATAACAAATTATGCTTTTTGGAAATGGCCGCACACGCCTTAATATCAATAATATTCATCATTGGGTTGGTTGGTGTTTCTAACCAAAGCAGTTTTGTGTTGGCATTCACATAGTTTTCAATTGTATTGGCATTTTTCATATCAACAAAATGAAAAGTAATACCGAATTTTTTAAATATAGATGTAAACAATCGATATGACCCACCATATAAATCGTTTGAAGAAATAACCTCATCACCCGGCTCCAACAACTTGATTACGGCATCAATTGCTGCTAATCCCGAACCAAAAGCCATTCCGTAATTACCATTCTCAATACTAGCAACGGCATTTTCTAATGCGCTTCGGGTTGGATTCTTACTTCGTGAATATTCAAATCCCTTATGTCCTCCAGGCGTACTTTGTGCATAAGTTGTTGTTTGGTAAATTGGTGGCATCACCGCACCATAAGCTGGATCTAGTTTTTGACCACCGTGAATTGTTTTGGTATTGAATTTCATCTTTATTTTTTTCTTTACATAGTTTTATTATATCAAAAAAACTTCATGTATGATTAAATAATATTTTCATAAAGTTAGGGTTTAATTCGGTGTATTCAAATGCAATAATTATCTTTAATAATTAATTAACGCACTATTTTTATGCAACGTTCAATTGTACTCTTATCTCTTATTTTTCTTATTTTTTCGTGTGAAGATGAAGAAACAAAAATCACATTTTCAGAAAAAAACTTTACTACCAATCAAAACAAGATTGTAGAAATAAATATACCACAAGCAGAAGGGATTGAAGCTGTAAAAAACAACATCAATACATCTATAGAAGCTATGGTTAGTGCGAGTTTAAATTTGGATGAAGATTCGGTTGCTAAAAGCATGTCCGTTTCAGAAAGCATTGACAAATTTAATTCAGAATACGCAAGTTTTAAATCTGAATTTCCTGAAAGTGCTTTAGAATGGGAAGCACAAATTGATGGTGAAATTATGTATCAATCTGAAGCCGTTATTTCCGTTGTCATCACCAATTATCTCAATACAGGAGGTGCTCATGGCAGCTTGGTTGTATCGTTTTTAAATTTTGATGCCTTAACAGGTCAATTACTAAAAAACGAACAATTATTCAACGATATGAACGCCTTTAAAACAGTGGCAGAGGATTATTTTAACGATCAAATAGCGGACAAAAAAGAACTCTATTTTGAACCTGATAACTTTGTCCTCCCTCAAAATATAGGCTTTAATGATACCGGCGTTATTCTACTTTACAACAGTTATGAAGTAGCGCCATATTCCACAGGTTTAACCGAATTCACCATTCCTTTTGATGATTTAGTGCCATATTTAAATTTTATGTAATAAAAGGCTAGATTCACTTTCACCTTTACACCCAAATAAAGCGACTGGCTATAATCTTGTTTTTTTCTATAAATGGGATTACTTTGTGCCGTATTCTTAAAACAGCCTTTATATTTATGAAAAAAGTTTACTTTCTAAAAACCTGCAATACCTGTACACGTATAATTAATAGCATCAATTGGCCTTCTGGCTTTGAGTTTCAAGATATAAAACAGGACGCTATAACGGTAAAACAGCTTGAAGCCATACAGAAACTATCTGGTAGTTATGAAGCACTTTTTAGCAAGCGTGCAAAACTGTATAGCGAAATGGATTTAAAAAATGCTAACTTAACGGAAGCTGATTATAAACAATATATTTTAGAACACTATACCTTTTTAAGCCGACCAGTTGTTATTTTTAATGATCAGATTTTTATAGGGAACTCCAAAAAGACAATAGAAAATTTAAAGGCAGCTTTAATTGAATAACACGCGGGTTATTGCGCTTATTGCCGTTTTCTTGATTCAGGTTATTTATGGTTTTAACTTCACCTTTACAAAATGATGTCCTAGATGCAGACCATATAAAACCCTATTTTCCCTGCACCATTTAAAGGCATCTGTAGTTAGTGCGTTTTTGTATACGCAACCTATTATTGCTTGAAATTTAGCCCTATTAATAGGCAGTAACACCATGATGGTAAAACTTGTAGCTGCAGGATTTATAATTACTAGTGTTTATTTAGTAACTAAAAAACCAAAATTAAATATTTAAATGCACGGGCTTTTTGCTTCCTACGCGTGTGTCTTCTTTTGTTAAATACTTGAAATTTTTTGTCTTCGGAAACGTCTCGGCTTGCTCTAATAATTCCGCAGGTAAATCGACTAATTTTCGTGTTTTTAAATCCATCCAAGCACCAAGCATTTCACAATGTGCTATATTTTCGCCTTTATGGTTGTAGAAATTATGGTCGAATTTAAAAAACATACCATCTTCACTCAATCCAGAAACTTCCAAACTTACCGTTAATGGTTTCCCCATAAACACTTCTTTAAAATAATACATGTGTTCATAAAAAACCACTGGACCAATATTAAAATGTGCAAGCTCCTTCATAGAAAACCCTTTTTCAATTAAAAAAGCCATTCGCGTGTGACTCATAAAATTGGTATATGCACTATTTGCTAAATGTCTGTTGGCATCCACATCGCTCCAACGAATTTCGAATTGTTTGGTATACATTTTTATAAAAAATTTAGTTACAAAATTACATAAATCTACTTGCTACGCATAATATTCGCTCACAGTTTTCTAAACCTTCAGTTTTAATTACCTTTGTGCAACTTTATTTAAGAATTATGATACATTCAATGACTGGTTATGGGAAATCTGTTTTACAGTTACCAACCAAAAAAGTAACGATTGAAGTAAAATCGTTAAATAGTAAAAACCTAGATTTGAATGCCAGAATGCCTTCAATTTACAGAGAAAAAGAATTGAGTTTACGCAAGTTAATTGGTAATCAATTAGAACGTGGTAAGATTGATTTCTCTATTTATGTGGAAATGACTGGCGAAGAAACCAGCACACAAATTAACAAACCAGCTGTAAAACACTATATGAAGCAGCTCAAAGAATTGGTGGATGGTGATGATACGGAACTGCTAAAAATGGCTGTACGTTTTCCAGATGCGTTAAATACCGAACGTGAAGAAATTGATGAAAACGAATGGAACCTTATTTTAAATGAAGTAAAAATAGCTTTACAAAATATTGACACCTATCGTTTGGATGAAGGGAAAGCTCTAGAATTGGATTTTAGGAATCGTGTTCAAAATATCGCTGATATTTTAGAAGACATTATTGCCATGGATCCAGACCGTATTGAAGGTGTTCGTGAGCGTTTACGCAAAGGTGTTGAAGAATTGAAAGAAAAAGTGGACGAAAATAGATTTGAGCAGGAACTAGTTTTCTACATCGAAAAATTTGATATCACAGAAGAAAAAGTGCGCCTAAAAAACCATTTAGATTATTTTCTGCAGGCCTTAAATTCTGCCGATTCAAACGGTAAAAAATTAGGATTTATTGGTCAGGAAATGGGTCGTGAAATCAATACCATTGGATCCAAAAGTAATTATGCACCTATGCAAAAATTAGTCGTGCAAATGAAAGATGAATTGGAGAAAATAAAAGAACAACTCTTAAACGTACTATAATAGATAATCCATTTCTATTTGTTTTTAAAATAAAATTACTTTGACACAACAAACCAACAACCTTACAGGTAAACTTATTGTATTCTCTGCTCCTTCAGGATCTGGAAAAACCACTATTGTCCGTCATCTTTTAGGGTTAGACGCTTTAAATTTGGAGTTTTCTATTTCTGCTACCTCTCGTGAAAAACGCGGTGACGAAATAGACGCTAAAGACTATTATTTTCTGTCGGCTCAAGAGTTTAAAAACAAAATTAAAGCGGATGAATTTCTTGAATGGGAAGAGGTATATCGTGATAATTTTTATGGCACTTTAAAAACGGAAGTGGAACGTATTTGGGCGCAAGGCAAACATGTGATTTTTGATATTGACGTCTCTGGCGGTTTACGTATTAAGCGGAAATTCCCAAAGGAAACTCTCGCTGTTTTTGTAAAACCACCCAGCATTGACGAATTAAAAATTCGACTAAAAAAGCGTAAAACAGAAACAGACGATAAAATAAATATGCGGATTGCTAAAGCATCTGCAGAATTAGCAACAGCACCCCTTTTTGATGTTATTATTGAAAATGATAACTTGGAAAAAGCATTGGTAGAAGCCGAAAGTTTGGTTTCTAATTTTTTAAAATCTTAAATAAAACCCATGAAAATAGGCTTATACTTCGGAACCTTTAACCCTATTCATATTGGACATATTATTATTGCCAATCAGCTTGCTGAACAAAGTGATTTGGATCAAATTTGGTTAGTTGTTACACCACAAAGTCCGTTTAAAAAGAAACAATCCTTATTAGATAATTACCAACGTTTGGAAATGGTTTTTCGCGCCACCGAAGAGTATGACAAACTCCAACCAAGCGATATTGAATTTGCATTGCCACAACCCAATTACACGGTAAATACTTTGGCACATTTACAGGAAAAATATCCTCATCATGAATTTTCCTTAATTATGGGTGAAGACAATTTAAAAAGCTTTCACAAGTGGAAAAACTACCAAGTTATTTTGGATAATCATGATATTTACGTCTATCCTAGAATTTCTGAAGGCACCATTGAAACCCAATTTGATGGCCATAAACGCATTCATCATATAAATGCGCCTATTATAGAACTATCTTCTACATTTATCAGGCAATCTATAAAAGACGGAATCAACGTTAAACCCATGTTGCCTCAAACCGTTTGGCAGTATATTGACGAGATGAATTTTTATAAATAAATCCCTTCAGCCAACTATAAAACAGGAATTTCAATACTATTTATAGCCTGCTCATAAACCATAATATCAGCTTGAATTACAGTTGTATTTGGCTCCATCGTTTCCTTAAACAGCTTTTGATAATAGCCCACACCTTCTAATAAATTAGCTTTAAAGGTTGTCCATTTTTTAATTTGCTTCGCGGATAAATCATCTGTAAACGTGGCTATGTCATTCTTTAAATAATCCACATACATTTTCAGCTCTTTTACAAACATATTCGGTCTGTAAGTATCCGATAAAACGGATGTTTTTCCATAAATATGCTTAACCATTTGTGCCAATGAAACCTCTTTATCAAAATAAGCTAAATTGGGTCCCGGACAAATTACCACACCTTGCTGTTGCCCTTTTATAGGCATATCATTTTCCAGATAAGATGCATTGGCAAGACCAACACAAAGACAGGCTTTTTCAGTAATTTTGTTTTTTGTCATTTCAAAAACAGTAGCCGTCAACGTTTCTTTTTTCGCCTCCAATTCCTCCAATTTTACATCCTGATATTTTTTGGATGCCGTACAAATACCTTCTGGCCCAAACTCTTTACTCAAGGCTAAAAACTTTTTAGGACAGGAACTTCCCGCTTTGTTGTTATCAATACGGGTTTGCTTATAAAACTCGTTAGAGGTTCCCTTAATGGTATTAAAAGGCACGCCTAATGGCGAAATACCGCTTAAATACAAATCGGATTCTTTAGCTTCTGCCAATAACTTACGTGTTTCGATATCCACAGATGTAGCTTCTGGAACTAATAAAAATGGACTGCCCCAACCTACAGAATCCACTTGATAATTGTCAATTAAAAAATCGTGTTCCGCAGCCGTACCAACACCACCTTGAACGGTTATTTTTATATCTAATGGTTTTTCTGGGATATACAAGGCTTTATCTGTTAATGCTTTTACAAAAACGCTATGTGTGTCTTGTATTAGTTCTGATTTTTTGCTTTTAAATTCTTCCAAAATGGGTCCCAACAAATGCCCGTCTGTAGCAAAGGCATGACCACCACAATTTAAACCAGATTCAATTCGGTATTCAGACACCCAAAGACCCTTTTTAGCTAAAAATTTCCCCTGAATTATAGCAGAACGGAAATCGCTTACTTTTAAAATAATTTTCTTTTTAATCTGATTTTTGGCATTGGGATAAAAATCGATGAAATTTTCAAAATAGCTATATAATCTTGGGTTCATACCTGCCGAAAGCACCACAGACGAACTTAAATTACTATTAGCAAAACCGCGAAGTGATGCATGTGCATCATTAAATTCTACTGGTAATTTTTCCGATTTAATAAAGTTTTCTTTATCAATTTTGGTCATGATATTCACATCAATTTCACCAGCCGATAAATGAGAGTCTACATAGTTTTTAATGCTATCTTTAAGCATCAAACCTTCATCTAACAAATTTGAAAGTCCTTGTTTGATGTTGGACTTATTGGGAAGCATATCTATAAAATTCTCTAAAGCCGATTTACTTTCTGAAATTTCTTCTTTAAATTTTACAAACTTATTTTTAACAATGGTATCAACCAAGTTTAAATATGCTGTAATACGTTTAGCACGATAATCGTCCACCTTTTTAGAAATTTCCTGATAAGGCAGACTAAATTTTTCACTATAAAAAGCGTTCATACGTTCTAAAAGCTCATCGTCAATAATTGAAATTACAGACGAAATCCCGTATTGCGCCACACGAATAGGGCTATCTATGGTATAGGCTAAACCCATAACAGGAATATGGAAATTATGTGTGTGGTTGGATGCTCTCATGATGTGTATTTTAAAAAATAATTAAGCCGCAAAAGCGCTAAATGTAAACTTCCTAAAAGATGATAAATATCATACCTTTTAGTCTTTTATTATTTTAGATTAGAAAATTTTAAAAACAATTGTTGATATACGTCAAGCCTTTACCTTTCTGCATTTATCTTTCAGAAGAAATATGTACACCAATAGGTTTTAATTATTACTTTTAAAAACTGTAACATGTACCTATCTATTTCATGTTCTGCAATCTGCCATAAAACCACCGCATGACTACCTTCCCTGTTTCTGCCTCAACTCTCTCTGAAACCGCTTTAGGCAACTTCATAAAAGACACGTATCAACTAGCGGCAAATTTTAGCTGTAAGTTATACCGAACAGGTTTAAACCATACCTACTTTATTACAGATGGGCAAACCACTTATGTTATTCGGGTTTACTGCTATAACTGGCGAACAAAAACGGAAATTCAGGAAGAATTACGTTTATTAAACCAACTTAAAAACAACAACCTTTCGGTTTCATTTCCTATTGCTGACAAAAATGGGATCGTAATTCAAGACGTTCAAGCACCAGAAGGACTGCGCCATGTGGTACTTTTTTCCTTTGCTAAAGGTGACAAAATTCGCGTTATGAAACCAGACACCTGTTTTGCTATTGGCGAAATTATGGCCAAAATTCATAATGAAACCGAAGGACAGAATTATGAACTGTACAACCCAAACTTTGATTTTAAAAATAGTGGGTAAGATTTTCGTTCCGAAAATCCGCTAACAAAAACCCGCACTTGTCATTCACAAAACCATTGGATTAAATTTAACAGAACCATTAAAAAGTAAACCTAATTGTTTACTTTTTTTATTTATTGTAAACATATAAGATTACTTTTTTATATATTTGTAAATGCATATGTTTACAATTATATTGTTTTGTAAACTTAAAGCTTTACAAAAAATGAGAAATAAGCACAAACTTTTAATTGAGCAGTTAGACCAAAAGCTTCATCCATTCGCTGAAACCCGAAAGATCTTGGTTCCACAACGTGGATGGATAAATACAATTAGAACATCACTCAATATGACAATGGCACAACTTGGCGCCAAATTAAATATTACACGACAAGGTGTAAAAAGAATTGAAGAAAGTGAGGCTAATGGTTCCATAACGCTCAAATCTTTAAAAGATGTAGCCCATGCACTGGATTTAAAATTAATATATGCACTAGTGCCAATAAATGGGACCATCAACGATTTAGTTGAAATAAAAGCAGAAAATCTGGCCAGAAAGATTGTATTAAGAACCAATCAAAATATGAAATTAGAAGACCAAGGAATTGGCGATGAAAAACTAGCTAAAACAATAGAGGAACTGGCTAGTGAAATAAAACGCGAGATGAAAAAATCATTATGGGATTAGAATTTGATTATAAAGTAGGACAAACACCTTTAGACGAAGTTGAAAAGGAGGGTCTTAAAATAAAGTCAATTACTACGCAAGGGGAACTGGATGAATTTGAGCAATTGAATATTGAAAAAGCTGTCGAATGGACCATTCATACAAAATTGAAACCTGAAAAAATTTTAACGGAAAAATTTGTAAAAGACTTACATAAAAAAATGTATGGCGATGTATGGAAATGGGCAGGTGAATTCAGAATGACTGAAAAAAACATTGGAATCCCGCGGGCACAAATTGGAATTGAATTAAAAAATTTACTGGACAACACGAAATACAGGATAGAATACAAAACTTTTCCGCCGGAAGAACTAGCTATAAGATTTAAACATCGTATAGTACCCATTCATTGCTTTCCAAATGGAAATGGAAGGCACTCCCGAATGATGGCTGACATTATTATGGAATCCATATTCGGGAATGATATATTTACTTGGCATCAATCAAATACGGTAAAAGCTAGCGAAACACGAAATAAGTATTTAAAATCCTTGAGAGAAGCTGATAATGGTAATTTTACATCGTTAATTGAATTTGCAAAAAACTAAAATTAGCTAAACTGAAAAAGATGCTGAACTACAACAAAATATTTCAGATTAGAGAATCTTATTCTAATCGTCCATTTAGAGGTGTTATTGAAAATTTTGATTTGGCCGAACCTGAAATTTCAAGAGGAGAAAAACACATAACAGAAACAGTTACGGTAAAACATATAATGGGTGGACAAACCCTTTATGATATAGTTTGGACAACCAATGCTTTTCCGCTAATAGTTAGCGAAAGAGTAATTAGGTTATTTAAATCAAATGGAATTACAGGTTGGAAAACATACAATGTTGAAATTCGCTCAAAAAAGAATGAATTGATTGACCAAAATTTTTTCGGAATTATTATAACTGGTCGCTGTGGCCATCGAGATTATTCTAAAAGCTCAATAGTATTAAGCAAAATTGGAGTGTACACCAAACCCACATTAAAGGTTTTTATTTTAACGATGATTCCTGTGACGATTCTGATTTATTTATGAGTAACCCTGATGACGAAGGACATTCAACTATGCATCGTTTTTGCTCACAAAATGTTGTAAACCTATTTCAAAAAGAAAAAATAAAGAATATTAATTTTGAAAACCTAAATGAGTCAACATTGGCAATTGAACTACACCAAATACCCCTGACTGACAAACAAAAATCTGAAATGGAAAAATTAGATACCAATTAGCAACTAATATTTCCGATACCATAAAAAAGTTTGTATAACCTGGCATAAAAATAAATGTGTGTTAGTATCCCTTAAAAACCACCTTCAACTAAAAATAAATTAAAAAAAATAATTTCTAAGTGTAACAAATACTATTTTTTTAATCAAAGGAGTACAAACCTTAAAAATCAATAGTATTATGAAAAGCTTAATTAGAATTATCATCCTATGCATTATTACTACAAGCAGCACTAATAGCTTCGGTTTTAATTGCGGAACAAATTTACTGGAAACAGCAGAAGCTAAACCTTTTACCATAGAAACCATGGGACAAGGAAAACCCGTATTATACCTTCCTGGATTTGCAACACCTGGTTCGATATGGAAAGAAACCGTTGAGAACTTAAATTTAGAACGGAAATCCTATCTCTTTTCCTATGCTGGTTTCAATGGTCTTGAGCCCATAGAAATGCCCTGGTATGCAACCATCAAAAACGCAATTATTGAATATATATCAGAAAATAATATGTCTAATATCATAATTGTTGGTCATAGCATGGGTGGAAATTTAGCTGTAGATATAGCATCTGAATTACCGAATAAAGTTTCTAAAATTGTTATAGTAGAAGCACTACCTTGTATGCGTGAAGTAATGATGCCTAATGTTCCCGCAGCAAATTTTTATTATAACAGTCCATACAATACACAAATGCTGGAAATGGAGCCTCTACAGTTCGAAAACATAGCGGATATGATGGCTGCAAATATGACATTGAATGAAGATAAAAAAGTAATTATAAAAGATTGGATTCTTGAGGCAGACCGAAAAACTTGGGTTTATGGATATACCGATTTATTAAAATTAGACTTAAGGACTATTTTAAAGAAAGTAACATGTGAAACATTAATAGTAGGCGCATCTTTCCCTAATGTAAAAATAGCACAAGAAAATTATGAAAAGCAATATTTAAACTTACCAAACAAAACGCTCATAATGGCATCTAACAGTAAACACTTCTTAATGTTTGATCAACCAGAATGGTTTTATAAAACTGTAAATGATTTTTTGGTCAATGAAAAGTAATAAAAACGAACCTTTTGAAACCATTTATCGCCAACACCATGCTATGGTTCTACATATGTGTTTGGGATTTGTTAAAGGTGATAAAGATACTGCCAACGATTTGTCTCAAGAAATATTTATTAGTGTATGGAATAACTTAGATAAATTTCGAGGGGCATCATCTTACAAAACATGGATTTACAGAATAACAGTAAATACATGTTTACAATATGTAAAGAAGGACAAAAAAGAAAAGACAGTTCCTACGTTAGATGTAGAAAATAAAGCAGCTACTATAGAAACTGAAACCAATACAAATCAGAATGTTTCAGAATTATATAAAGCCATTGGACAATTGAAAAAAATAGATAGATTAATAATTATGATGGTCTTGGAAAATCAGGATTATGATAAAATATCAGAGGTTATAGGGATAAGACATACAAACGTAAGGGTTAAAATTTATAGAATAAAAAAACGTCTTGCAACAATTTTAAAAAACAATAAAAATGAATAGCAATTTTGAAGAACTACAAAGCAATTGGGAAAGCAGCAAAAAAAACATTGATATTTGTGATACAAACTTTGATGGCTTGTATGCTAAAATAAAAAGTAAGGAAAAAGAAAATTATTTATTCTATTATGGCACAATAACAATCTTGTGTGTAACACTTATAGTCATTTCTTTATTCTTTTATTATACTGCTCCAGTAAAAGAAACATTAAGCCAAATAGGTGCTGGGTTAATGGTTTTTGGTTTGGTGTTTAGAATTTTTATTGAAATAATTAGCATTTATAAAGCAAAGCAAATTAGTAATCTAGATAACACATTAAAAACTACTGAAAACTCTATCCAATTTCATCAATTTAGAAAAACCATCCATAAAGTTATTGCGCCTATAATTATAGGGCTATACACGATTGGGTTTTATTTGATTACACCTGAATTTAGTTTACATATGGAATTATGGAATATTGTATTAATTGATATATCTTATGTGGTTATTGCAATAATTCTATTTGTAGTCATTAGAAAAGGTGTTAAAAAAGAAATGCAAAAGCTAACAGACATAATGAAATTAAAGAAAGAGATTACCGAGTAAAATTTGATAATAAAAGGTTAATGAACTCTGATAAAAACAAGCAAACGTTTATTCCAAAGAATATTCTGCAACCAATTTCACAAAATCCAAAGAACTAATCATGCCTACTATATTTCCTTCGTCCATTACAACCATGTGGTGTACGTCGTGCCTCAGCATCATTTTAGCGGCCGCATTAGCGCTTGAATTCATATGGACTACATGAACTCTAGATGATGTCATGACATCTTCCAGAGTCGTGCTTTCTTGAACAAGTTTATTCATATCCGTCGTGGTGACAATACCGCGTATAATCATCTCCGTATCTAATATGTCTTTGGAATAGGATATAATGGGAATAGCATTTATTCCTTTATCCTTCATTAGCGCTCTTACCTCAATAACACTGTTTTCTCCTTTAGCTGTAATAACTGGTGCTGACATAAAATCTTTTACTTGTATTTTCATAAACTCTTGGTTTAAATTTTATAATACTAAAAGCAGAAATAACCATCCACTCGCCATAATTGTAAAAATAAGATTATGTGAGCCTAATTCATATGATATTAATCATATTAAGTTGAATAGACAATGTAGAAAATAAAGAAGTAGCAACTAAAACACTTTTTAGCTTTTTCTGTTGTATGCTTCCACAGTTGATAAAATGAGATGTGAATTAAACAGGCCACGTTTTAAGGCGTTTATCATTCAAATGTTCGACCTATGCTTGACCTACCTAAAAAACAAAAGCCTTTACATTTCTGTAAAGGCTTTGTCTAACTGTGCTCCTCCTCTTAGGCTCGAACTAAGGACCCTCTGATTAACAGTCAGATGCTCTAACCAACTGAGCTAAGGAGGAGTGTTATCGCTTTTGCGAGGGCAAATATATATATTTTTTTAATTACAACAAAACAAGATTTGATTTTTTCTGAAAAAAAATTTCATCTTTATTGTCATTCAAAAATCGCTTTGTAAATATCATTTCCATTTGCAAACAACACCAAGGATATAAGTAGTATGAAACCAACTAGTTGGGCATACTCCATAAATTTATCGCCCGGTTTTCTACCCGAAATCATTTCGTAAATTAAAAACATAACATGACCACCATCCAAGGCAGGAATCGGCAATAAATTTAAAACACCTAACATAATAGATAGGAAAGCGGTAATAGCCCAAAAAGCTTTCCAGTTCCACGATGGTGGAAACATATTTCCAATGGCTGCAAATCCACCCACTTGAGCTGCACCTTTTTTCGTGAAAATGTATTTAAACTGTGCCAAATAATCCTTAATAGTCCAATAACCTAATGCGGCCCCTTTAGTAATACTTTCGCCAAAGGAATAATCCTTATGGTTAATTTTTACATAGTCTGGATCGGTTCCTTTGGTTATTATACCAATAGTAGCATCATCACTTGGAGTTACTTTTAAAATTTCATTTTCGCCATTACGTTCTACAACAAGACTTACTTCTGGTGCTTGTGTGTTTTTCAGTACAAAAGACAAATCCGTTAGGTAATTTATTTCTATTCCATTAATATTAACTAATTTATCCGTAACCAAAAGTCCTGCTTTTTCAGCTGGAGAATCTGGCACAATAGAATCTAATACAAATGGTGTTCGTGGTGCCATGGCAGGTAAATCGCCAGCCTCAAACAACTGCGTTCCTATATCTTTTGGCAATGTTAGCGTTTCGGTAGCTCCGGATTCACGTTCTACTTGTATTTCTTTAACATCTCTAAATAGTAAGTGGGACGTAATATCTGTAACTTCAGAAAAAGGCTTGCCGTCTACTGATACTATTTTGTCACCTTGTTGGAAACCGTATTGCTCCATAGTTTTAGTAACACCAAAACCATATTTAATATCGTCCTTAGTTGTGTAGTCCGTTCCCCAAACAAACAATATCATCATATAAATAACGAAACCTAATACGAAGTTTACAAATACACCACCAAGCATAATTATTAAGCGTTGCCACGCTGGCTTGGTTCTAAATTCCCATGGTTGTGGTGGTTGAGCCATTTGTTCCTTATCCATGCTTTCATCAATCATTCCAGCAATTTTTACGTAACCACCTAATGGCAACCAGCCGATTCCGTAAACGGTATCGCCAATTTTTTTCTTGAATAATGAAAACTTAATATCGAAAAACAGGTAGAACTTTTCTACACGTGTTCCGAATAATTTTGCAGGAATAAAATGACCTAATTCATGTAAAACAATAAGAATAGACAGACTTAAAAATAATTGTGCTGCCTTTATTAATATAATTGTCATAAGAGATTCTTCTTTTTATAGCGCACAAAAGTAGTGTTTTAACACCATTTAGAAAACTATAAGCGCTTTATTGCTATTTTTTTAACACGGTTTTGTTTATAATACCACTATTCGTTTCAAACTTAACAAATAGTATTCCAGAAGCGTAGCCGGAAAAATCCATGCTAGAACTCCATGAACGCGTTTCCAAAAGCTGCCCTAATGCATTGTAAATTTTCACATTATTAATCTGCAAGCTTTCTGGCTTCTGAATATGAATCCTATTAGAAGTTGGATTTGGATACACCATCAAATTGGCTTCTAAATCAAAGTTTTCCGTGGATAGTGTTACCGAATTGTTTTTGGATATGATATCACTTTCAGGGTCAAAAAGCACATCAGCAACCGTAAAATTGACGGTTTTTAAAAAGCCTTGATTATTACTAGTATTATCTAAAATAACATCTAGTGTTTCGCCATTGGTGCCAATCAATCGGACAGGAATTGGCACTTCAAAAAAGCTGACAGACGCATGACTTTGCACTTGAGATACATGTAAATATACCGAAGTTGAAGATGGCTGATTCCAGGATAATGTGTAGGTAGGATACCCTTGATTATAAATCCAATCGTTAAAAAACTCCGTTAAATCTTCACCGGTAGAGGTTTCAACAATATTAATAAATTCATCTGTTTTTGCGTATGCATAAGCATGGTCTGGGTGATTTAAGTAATCATTCATAGCTTGAAAAAATGGGACGTCACCGAGTTTTTTCCGAAGCATATGCACAACCATAGACCCTTTATTATAACTTAACCGACTACTAAAAATACGGTTAACACTGGTGGTATCTGAATCAGACAAATACACAGCACCTCCAGGTTGTGAGGTAATAGAAGCAACGCGCGCTTGTTTAAAAGCTCTGAACTCGTCATTACCATCCAAGTTCTCTACAGCTAATCCAGCTAAATACGTTGCAAACCCTTCATTCAACCAAATATCTTTCCAACTGCCACAGGTAACTTTATTTCCAAACCACTGATGCGCCAATTCATGTGCTATTAGGTTTTGACCAAAACTTCCCATAAAGGAAACCGTTGTATGCTCCATACCGCCTCCCCAGCCAAATTGCGCATGACCATATTTTTCATCGGCATATGGATAGCTTTCAAAAAGGTTTGAAAACACATTCATAATATCAACTGTAATTGGTGTGCTAGCTTGGGCATAGGCTAAATTTTCTGGATACACATAATTTACAATATCAAATGGCGCTCCATTATTAGCTACTTCGTGAGAATACACCGTATAATTGGTTGCGGCAATAGCAATTAAATAGGCAGGAATAGGATAATTGTGTTTAAATCTTGTGGTTTTATTATTTCCAGAAACCGTCTGGCTTATTTCCAATCCATTGGAAACAGACACATATTCCTCATTATTTGGTGTAAATTGAGGTGTCGTTAAATAAACATCTATGGAGTCTATTTTATCAATTAAGTCCTGTTTGCATGGCCACCACCCTTTGGCGCCATAAGGCTCTGAAAGGGTCCAAATTACTGGTGTTCCACTATGTGTAGTTTGCTCAAATGAACCGAAACCCGAACTTTCCGGATTTCCAAAATAGGTAATCGTCAATGAGTCTAAAACACCTGTATTTTGAATTTGAGGTAAGGTAATAACCACTTCATCCGCAGCATTATGAATAAAAGCCAAACTAGTTCCGCGCTGCGTAACTTGGGAAACCGTCATATTATCTGTTAATTCAAATGTAATTTGTGATAAGGCTTCCTTCGCTTCAAAATATGTAGTAACATCTCCCGAAATAAATGCAACAGCTGGATCAACCGTTAAATTTAATCGATGATATTTTACATCGTAATTACCCGTATTTAGGCTAAAACGTTGATTCATTTTTTTTAAGGCCATTTTGGCTTCAGCCTCTTGAATTTTATTGAAGGATTTTATATAATCCTGCGCCATAAATGGTGTTGCAATTAAAAATAATAGGAGAAATAAATACGGTTTCATGTGCTGGTTTTTAACTAAAATAATAATGAATGTTAAAAATACCACTTAAATCTCTATTCTGTTGTAATTTTGCATCAGAATTGTTCTATTAACAGACTTCAAAAACATTCAGTATGCTGTCATTTTTTAAAGACTACAAGTATTTTGCTATCGTCTTCCTGATTATTTCAATTATAATAATGGCCGTTATTTACAATATTTTAAATGTTGAAAAGCCTTTGCCAATTTACCAACCGGCTATGGTTAATTTTGAATTAGTAGATAGTACCATACAACACCAAAAAAAATATCATAAAATTGCCGATTTCAGTTTAACCAATCAGAATGGAAAAACCGTAACCCAAGCGGATTATGAAAATAAAATTTATGTAGCCGATTTCTTTTTTACAACCTGCCAAACCATTTGCCCGATTATGACGGATCATATGGTTTACATTCAAAAAGAACTGAAAGATGAACCCGATGTTATGTTACTATCGCACACAGTTACCCCAGAAATTGATTCGGTTGCGCAATTAAAAAAATATGCACTAAAAAAAGGTGTTGATGATTCCCGATGGAATTTAGTAACAGGTGATAAAAAACAAATTTATGACCTAGCACGAAAAAGCTATTTAGCTGTAAAAGATATTGAAGGTTTTGATCCTTATGACATGATTCATACGGAAAACTTCATGCTTATTGATAAAAAACGCCAAATCCGCGGCTTTTATGATGGTACCAAACCAGAAGAAATTAAACGCTTAATTGCTGATATTCACATACTAAAGAAAGATTCTGAATAGTTTTATTAGCACAATTTTTTTACCCTAACTTTTTACATTATTTTTGCTTCTTTAAAATCAATCTAAATAAGCTTGCAGGTGACATTAGCAGAAATTAAACGTGGTGAAATAGGCATTATTGTCGATGTGTCCTCTATACATATCCCCCTAAAACTATTAGAAATGGGTTGCCTTCCAGGTAACACCGTTGAGCTCGTTCAAATGGCACCTTTTGCTGATCCGATGTATTTAAACATTAACGGAAGTCATTTGGCAATCCGAAAAGAAACAGCCATTCACATTCAAATAGAAATTTCTAGATGAGCAAGCAAATTAACGTTGCATTAATAGGCAATCCTAATACAGGAAAAACGTCTGTTTTTAACGCCTTAACCGGTTTAAATCAAAAAGTGGGTAATTACCCTGGTATTACGGTTGAAAAAAAAGAAGGGATTTGTAAACTACCGCGTGGTGTTAAAGCCCATATTATAGATTTACCGGGAACCTACAGTTTAAACGCCTCATCTTTAGATGAAAATGTGGTTATTGAATTACTTCTTAATAAAAACGATAAAGATTTTCCTGATGTTGCTGTCGTTGTGTGCGATGTAGAAAACATCAAACGAAATCTATTATTATTTACACAAATTAAAGACCTTGAAATTCCAACAATTCTTGCTATTAACATGGCTGATAGAATGGATTATAAAGGAATAAGTTTAGACATACCCTATTTAGAAAAGCAACTAAATACCAAAATCGCCCTTATTAGTACCAGAAAAAAGCAAGGTATTTTAGAACTTAAAGAACTAATTGCTAACTATAAGGATTTATCAAATGAACCGTGTATGAACGCTTCGGAAATTGATAAAGCCTATTTTAATAACCTACAAAAAGCATTTCCAAATCAGTTATTATACAAATTGTGGTTAGTAATAACACAGGATGTTAATTTTGGAAAAATGGATCGGAACACCATTGATGCCGTTGCCGATTTTAAAACAAAAACCAATGCTGATTTAAAGCGTCTTCAGCAAAAAGAAACTATTAAACGCTATCAGTTTATTAATAATACACTGAAAAAAGGACAAACTATTGACTTAAATACGGCTAAAGATTTACGCATTCGTTTGGATCGTATCTTGACGCATAAAGTTTGGGGCTATGTTATTTTTGGTTTGATACTTTTAACCATTTTCCAAGCTATTTATGATTGGTCTAGCATTCCAATGGATTTTATTGATAGCTCTTTTGCTTCATTAAGCGAATGGACAAAAAATGTGATGCCAGAAGGCACGCTAACTAATTTAATTTCTGAAGGTATTATTCCGGGAATTGGCGGTATTGTTATATTTATTCCACAAATTGCCTTTTTATTCCTCTTTATTTCCATCTTGGAAGAAAGTGGTTATATGAGTCGTGTTGTTTTTCTTATGGATCGTGTTATGCGAAGATTTGGATTAAGTGGAAAAAGTGTAGTTCCATTAATTTCGGGTACAGCATGTGCCATTCCAGCAATTATGGCGACGCGGAATATTGAAAGCTGGAAAGAACGATTAATTACCATTTTAGTTACACCTTTCACTACCTGTTCGGCCAGATTACCCGTTTACTTAATCATTATTGCCCTTGTAATTCCAGAAGGCCGTTTTCTAGGATTAAGTTTTCAAGCCTTAACATTAATGTTATTATACTTAATAGGATTTGGCGCAGCGGTTGGTTCCGCTTGGATTTTAAATAAAATTCTTAAAATAAAGAGCAAAACATTTTTTGTGGTAGAAATGCCTAATTACAAACTCCCACTTCTTAAAAATGTGGCCATAACGGTTCTTGAGAAAACAAAATCTTTTGTATTTGGTGCTGGTAAAATAATCTTGGCTATTTCTATTGTATTGTGGTTTTTAGCTTCTTATGGTCCTGGTGAAAATTTCAATAATGCCGAAGCTATTGTTACAGAACAATATGCCAATCAAAATTTGACAGATATTGAAATAGAACAGCACGTAGATTCGTATAAATTAGAACATTCGTATATTGGTATAACCGGTCGCGCTATTGAACCTGCCATTCGGCCGTTGGGTTACGACTGGAAAATAGGTATTGCTCTAATCAGTTCGTTTGCAGCACGTGAAGTTTTTGTAGGAACATTAGCTACCATTTACAACGTAGGAAGCGATGAAGAAGAAACCATTAAAAACCGTATGGCTGGTGAAGTTAACCCTATTTTAGGTGGTCCTTTATTTAACTTTGCGTCCGGAATTTCACTCTTGCTATTTTATGCCTTTGCCATGCAGTGTATGAGTACGTTGGCTATAGTAAAACGTGAAACTAACAGTTGGAAATGGCCAGCTTGGCAATTGATAGTTATGACCGTTTTTGCTTATGTAGTAGCTTTAATTGCCTATCAATTATTAAAATAATTTTAAAGAAAAATGGGTCCAATTATTCAAAATATTATCGCTTTTACCATTCTAGGTCTGGCCATCTTATTTTTAATTCGGAAATTTATTTGGAGTCCTAAAAAGAAAAATTCGAAAAATTGTGGTGGTGACGATGGTTGTGGCTGCCACTAATTAACACCTGAAAACTGGATGTAATAGGCCGTTTTTTCAGTTTGCTTTTCGGCTTCTGGAAACGGCAGCACGTTATATAAATAGAGTTTTAATTCCCCATCTATAAACAACGCTTTGCGCTCTTCTATGGTGTAACTCGTAGGTGGAATTTTAAACGTTTCTGTGCTTATTAATTTTCCATTTTTACTAATTGCTAATTCAAAAACCACTTCGCCAGCCCACACACAGGTTACACCTTTAGGACAGCGAGAATCTGTAATTACCTCACTAAATTTTACGGTATAATCATCAACTATTAAACTATTTTGGTAGAACAACTTTTTTAAAATTAGAGGTGTTTCTGCGTTTACTTTTTCTTGTGAAAAACCCATAAAACCAATTAGTAAGCATAATCCGAAAAGGCATTTTTTCCACATAGTTTGTTTTTTTTTTGAATTTCAATTTCGAAAGCAGTCAAATTTTCAGAGCTTTTTTAAGTATAGATTTTTCGCCACACTTTGAGAAACCGTTAATAATTTACCATTAGCCTTAATGCTGATAGATTTATCAAAAGGCTCAATATGCATCACTTCAATAATCGAACCTAAACCAATATTGTTTTTATTTAAATATTGTAGAAATTCAGATGAACTATCATTCACACCCAAACAACTATATTTTTGGTGTTCTTGAGCTTGCGATAATATTATTTTTTCAACAAAGGTAATTTCGCCGTGTTTATCTGGAATAGGATCTCCATGAGGATCATGCGTTGGATGACCTAAAAAAGCATCTAATTCATCAATTAATTTTTGCGATTTAATATGTTCCAATTGTTCCGCTAAATCGTGAACCTCATCCCAAGTAAAATTTAACTTCTCCACTAAAAACACCTCCCAAAGTCGGTGTTTTCTAATAATATTAATCGCAATTTTTTTTCCAGATTCTGTTAAGGTCACACCCTTATACTTTTTATAATTCGCATAATCCTTTTCCGCTAATTTCCGAATCATGTCTGTTGCTGATGATGCTTTGGTATTCATAGCTTCAGCTAAAGCATTGGTATTCACATTCTCGCGTCCCTGTTTACCTAAATGATAAATAGCTTTAATGTAATTTTCTTCCGTTAACGTAATCATAGATATCTGTTATCTACCAAATATACAATATTAAACTTTTTAAATATATTTTTAGACTAATCTAAATTATTATTTATATTTGTCCAAATTATATTTATTATGAGGCTAATTATACTTGTCTTTTTTATAAGCATTGGAAGCTATGCTCAAACAAGCTTTAGCATTTCTGGCAGCATTGGTTCTGAAGGTGAATCACTTCCTTTTGCCAGTGTTTATCTAGAAAACACCACAACAAGAACAACTACAAATACTGATGGTTTTTATACCCTAAACAATATTTCTCCGGGAAATTACACGTTGGTAGCTTCCTTCACAGGACATACAACCGTTAAAAAAAATATACTTATTGAAGATAAAAACATAACCGTCAATTTTACATTGGAAAGCGGCGAATCTTTAGATGAAGTGGTAATCACAGGAACTCTAAAAGCAGTTTCTAGATTGGAGAGTCCTGTACCAGTTGAGATATACACATCTGCCTTTTTTAAAAAGAACCCAACATCCAATATATTTGAAGCGCTTCAAAATGTTAATGGTGTTAGACCACAGTTAAATTGCAATATTTGTAATACAGGAGACATTCATATCAACGGTCTCGAAGGACCTTATACTTTGGTCTTAATTGATGGAATGCCTATTGTTAGTGGTTTATCAACAGTTTATGGTTTATCTGGAATTCCAAATTCACTCATTGAACAAGTCGAAATTGTAAAAGGTCCAGCATCTTCTTTATATGGAAGTGAAGCCGTTGGCGGTTTAATTAATATTATTACAAAACTACCGGAAAACGCACCTATTTTCTTTGCCGACAGCAATATTAATACATGGGGAGAATGGAATTTAGACGCTGGGTTTAAAACAAAAGTAGGTAAAAAAGCCACGCTTCTTTTTGGAACCAACTATTTTAAATACGATAATCCCATAGATAATAACCACGATAATTTTACAGACGTTACCCTTCAAGATAGGATTTCTATTTTTCAAAAATGGAATTTTAAACGAAAACATAACCGCAAATTTTCTTTAGCTGGTCGTTATTTTTACGAAGATCGTTGGGGAGGCGAAATGAATTGGAATAAAAACTACAGAGGTGGAAATGAAATTTATGCAGAAAGCATTTATACATCACGCTACGAGTTAATTGGTGAATATCAATTACCTATTATTGAAAATATTAGCTTTCAATTTTCTTATTCGGATCATGACCAAAATTCTGTTTATGGAGACACGCCGTATTTAGCACAACAGCGTATAGGCTTTGGGCAATTTATTTGGGATAAACAGATTAAAAATCATGATTTTTTAATAGGCACAGCTATTCGTTACAATTATTATAACGATAATACCACAGCAACAATAAATGCTGATGAAGTAACTATTCCTTCCCTATTTATACAAGATGAAATTGATTTCGACGAGAAACAAAGCCTTCTATTAAGTTTGCGCTACGATTACGATGAACGTCACGGCAACATTTTTACACCACGTTTAGCTTACCGCTTCAAACCCACAGAAAGTGATATTATTAGACTGAATGCCGGAACAGGTTTCCGCGTCGTTAACCTTTTTACTGAAGAACATGCTGCACTAACTGGGGCTCGCGATGTTGTTATTAAAGAAGAATTAAAACCCGAACAATCCTATAACGTGACTTTAAATTATTTAAAAAAATTATATACCAAAAACGGCATGCTTTTTACCTTTGATACCTCGGCATGGTACACCTATTTTACAAACGCCATTATACCAGATTACGACACCAATCCCAACCAAATTATATATTCAAACCTAGATGGTTATTCCACATCTAAAGGTATTAGTTTAAGTGTTGATGCCACATTTGGAAGTGGCATTTCGGCTTCAATTGCTGCAACATGGCAAGATGTTTCACAAATTAAAAATGGCATACAAAGTCAACAAATTTTAACCGAAAGTTATTCGGGTGTGTGGTCATTTAGTTATAAAAATTATCCAACAAATTTAACGCTAGATTATACAGGAAATTTATACGGTCCCATGCGTTTACCGCTATTAGGTGATTTAGATCCACGAGAAGAATATTCACCCGTTTGGAGCATTCAAAATATCCAACTGACCTATGATGGTATAACCAATTTTGAATTTTATGGAGGCGTAAAAAACATACTTGACTGGACACCGAACCAGGGAAATCCATTTATAATTGCACGTGCTGATGATCCGTTTGATGAAAACGTACAATTTGACCCAAACGGGAATGTTATTCCAACCCCAGATAATCCCTATGCATTAACCTTCGATCCATCCTATGTTTATGGACCAAATCAAGGGATTCGATTCTTCTTTGGTGTTCGTTACAAATTACGTTAAATCTCTATTTTTTTAGTACCTTCGCAACTATAATTTAGGCTTATGAAAAAATTAGTTTTTGTCATTACAATTTTGGGAATAGTTTATTCTTGTAAAAACGAAAATAACACCAATTCCAAATTACAAGTTGTTACAACCACAACTATGATAACCGATTTAGTTCAAAATATTGGTGGGAATTATATAGATGTTGAGGGTTTAATGGGAAGCGGTGTAGATCCACATTTATATAAAGCCAGTGAAGGCGATGTCAATAAAATTGCGCATGCTGATGTTATTTTTTATGGTGGATTACACTTGGAAGGCAAACTCGTTGAAGTCTTCGAAAAAATGGGAAGTCAAAATATTAATACCATTGCCGTTTCAGATGCGGTAGATAAAAAAACACTAATTGGGTCTGAATATTTCGCCTCTAATTATGATCCCCATATATGGTTTGATGTAACAAATTGGGAATTAATTACACAATTTGTTGTCGAAAAATTATCAGAAGCCAACCCAGAACATCAAGCAGCTTTCGAAAAAAATGGTGCGGATTATTTAGAAAAGTTAAAAGCTTTAAATGAAGAAATAAAGTCTGTAATCAGTACACTACCAGAAGACAAACGTATTCTAGTTACCGCTCATGATGCATTTAATTATTTTGGCCAAGCTTACGGTTTTGAAGTTGTTGGGCTTCAAGGGTTATCAACGGCTACCGAGGCTGGTGTTCAAGACGTTCAAAATTTAGCTACCTTTATTATTGACAAACAAGTAAAAGCCATTTTTGTAGAAAGTTCCGTGCCAAAACGTACTATTGAAGCACTCCAAGCTGCCGTACAATCTAAAGGTTTTGATGTGCAAATTGGTGGCACATTATATTCAGATGCATTGGGAAATGCTGGCACAGAAGAAGGTACGTATATTGGTATGTTTACCTATAATGTGAATACGATTGTGAATGCGCTCAAGTAATAAAAGTGAATTATAAAAATTCAAGTTCTATTTTGATTAAAGACATGTAAAGAACTAAAAAAAGGTAAGGTGAAATTCCCTTATCAACTCGTAGAATTGACCATCAAAATTCAGAAATAATGAGTGAAAAAACGGAATTGCAAAGCGCAGCTTCAAGCATGAAGATTTGAAAACGAATGGCACTTTAGTGATTTACTAATTTTGACAATGATTTTTTGGTTCGTTTTGTATCAAGACAAAATGAACAGAAATATATTTATGAAACAACCAAACGAAAATAAAAACACAACGGACCCGTCGGGCGTCATGGCCGTTCAAATAGACGACCTTACCGTTGCCTATAACTACAAACCCGTACTTTGGGATATTGACTTGGAAATCCCAGAAGGCGTGCTTATGGCCATTGTTGGCCCAAATGGCGCCGGAAAATCCACGCTTATCAAAGCCATTTTAGGAATTTTAAAACCTATAGCTGGTAGTGTAAGCATTTACGGCAAACCCTATAATAAACAACGAGATTTAGTAGCGTATGTTCCACAAAAAGGGAGTGTGGATTGGGATTTTCCTACGACAGCTTTAGATGTTGTTATGATGGGAACTTATGGAAGTTTGGGCTGGATTAAACGACCAGGGCAAAAGGAGAAAAAAGCATCTTTAGAAGCTTTGGAACAAGTGGGGATGTTAGCCTTTAAAAACCGTCAAATTAGTCAGCTGTCTGGTGGTCAGCAACAACGTATTTTTTTAGCACGAGCACTCGTTCAAGATGCTTCCATTTATTTTATGGATGAACCCTTTCAAGGTGTGGATGCTACAACTGAAATTGCCATTATTAACATCCTAAAAGCTTTACGAAAAGCGAATAAAACGGTCATTGTTGTCCATCACGATTTACAAACCGTTCCGGAGTATTTTGACTGGGTAACTTTCTTAAATGTGAAAAAAATTGCCACTGGTCCTGTTAAAGATATTTTTAATGATGACAACCTAACAAAGACCTATGGTATTAATTATAAGGTGAGTATTCAGAAATAAAATTCCTGGGAACGCATGAATCTCGTATATATACCAAAATTAAGTATAGAAACATATCCTAAAAACTAAAGACTAATAGACTTAACACAATACATAGAACTCCTCATCAACGATTATACTTTACGTACTATCACGCTTGGCACTGCTATTTTAGGAGCCGTAACTGGTATGCTAGGAAGTTTTGCTGTATTGCGAAAACAAAGCTTACTAGGTGATGCCATTTCGCATGCTGCCTTGCCTGGAATTGCCATTGCATTTTTAATTACAGGAGCCAAAGACAGCAACACCTTATTACTTGGAGCTTTAGTCAGCGGCTTAATCGGAACGTTTTGGATTCGTGGAATTGTTACTAAAACACACTTAAAATCAGATACGGCTTTAGGATTAATTTTGTCCTTGTTTTTTGGATTTGGAATGCTCTTATTAACCTTTATTCAAAAACAACCCAATGCCAATCAAGCGGGTTTGGAAAAATATTTATTCGGCCAGGCAGCAACACTTGTAGAAAGTGATGTTTGGCTGATGGCAATTGTTACTGGGCTTTGCTTAATTGTTTTACTCCTATTTTGGAAAGAATTTAAAATTCTTTTATTTGATAAAGATTATGCACAAACCATTGGTTTTAACACAAAAATAATTGACATTCTTATTACCTCGTTCATCGTGGTAGCCATTGTTTTAGGCCTACAAACAGTTGGCGTGGTATTAATGAGCGCCATGCTTTTAGCACCTGCAGCTGCAGCGCGACAGTGGACAAATAGCTTAAGTACCATGGTATTTCTGGCGGCTATTTTTGGTGCATTTTCGGGTGTTTTTGGAACGGCCATTAGCGCTAGTCAAAACAACTTATCTACAGGACCCGTAATTGTTTTAGTGGCATCCGTGTTTGTATTGTTTTCCTTTATTTTTTCACCAAATCGTGGATTACTTTTCAGACAAATTAGATTTATTAAAAATCGTCGTGATTTAGAACAACATAAAACGTTAGCATTCATGTTTCAAATTGCGAAAACACACGATAATATTTCGCATCCGCATACCATTAAAATTCTAAATAATTTTCAAGGATTTACAAGAGGAACACTTCAAAAATTAGTCGATAAAAATTATGTTACGCTTGATGGAACGATGTGGAGTTTAACGCAGGAAGGTTTTGAAACCGCTTCCAATTTGTACAACCAACAAACTACAAAACATGAGTAGCGCACAATTTGAAATACAGCTTATTGCTAGTTTGGTGGCCTTAGCCTGTGCCATTCCAGGAACTTTCTTGGTACTGCGGAAAATGGCCATGATTAGTGACGCCATTAGTCATTCTATTTTACCAGGTTTAGTGGTTGGATTTTTTATTACCCAAGATTTAAATTCGCCATTACTTATACTTTTAGCAGCATTAACTGGTGTAATTACGGTTGTTTTGGTGGAACAAATTCAGAAAACAGGATTAGTAAAGGAAGACACAGCTATCGGACTCGTTTTTCCGGCCCTGTTTAGTATAGGTGTCATTATGATTGCAAAAAATGCCAATGACATCCACCTAGACGTAGATGCTGTTTTACTAGGTGAATTAGCATTTGCCCCTTTTGATAGACTCATTATTTCAGGAACAGATGTTGGCCCAAAATCCCTTTGGGTAATTGGCACCATTCTATTAATTACAATTGGACTTTTAATCGCCTTTTTTAAAGAACTCAAATTAAGCACGTTTGATGCTGGTTTGGCAGCATCTTTAGGATTTTCACCTGTCGCTATTCATTATGGATTAATGACGGTTTCATCGGTAACAACTGTTGGCGCCTTTGATGCTGTTGGTGCTATTTTAGTCGTGGCGCTTATGATTGCTCCTGCTGCAAGTGCCTATTTACTAACAACCGATTTAAAGAAAATGCTCGCATTATCCATGTTTTTTGGCGTGTTTAGTGCTATTTCTGGTTATTGGCTAGCGCATTGGTTAGATGCTTCCATTGCGGGATCCATCACTACCATGTTAGGTGTTTTATTTTTAATTGTGTATTTATTTGCACCTAGCAAAGGATTAATTGTCGTAATGTATCGTGAGAAACAGCAAAAAATTGAAGTGTCGCTTCTCACCTTTTTACTGCATTTAAAAAACCACGCTGAAGCTAGTGAACGCCATGTGAATCATCTTTCCGAACATATTAACTGGCAAAAAATTCGAGCAAAAACGGTTTTAGATTTAGCTCAAAAAAACAATATGATTACTATTGATAACAACCTTGTTTCCTTAACCGAAAAAGGGGATATATTTACCACACAAGCTATCGATTATATCATTACCAACGAAGATGCACAAATTGAAGATATGAAGGATGATTTCTTTTTGTTTAGGGGTTAATCCGTTTTAAAAAAATAAAACCAAATTATCTATTGTAATCTAACAAACTATCAATATATTTGTAACCATGTATAAGGTTGTGTAATATGGTTATTAAAGATTATTATTCTATTTCAGAGGTATCAGATATTTTGGGGAAAAGCACAGAAACCTTAAGGCGCTGGGACAATTCTGGCAAACTTCCTGCTGCTCGTGAACCGATGAGTGATTATAGAATTTATAGAAAAGAGCAACTAGAGCTTTTTCCAAGGTTTAATGAATACATAAATGGAAATGATTTTCAAGGGAATTTTGTAAAACCAGATAATGCATATTCTGTTTTAGAATTGTTTGCTGGAGCAGGTGGATTAGCTTTAGGACTTGAAAAAGCGGGTTTAAAATGTGTTGCCTTAAATGAAATTGACAAATGGGCTTGTGGAACCTTAAGAAAAAACAGGCCAAATTGGAATATTTTGGAAGGTGATATTCAAAATTTTGATTTTTCAGATTACACCAATAAAGTTGATATAGTAACTGGCGGATTTCCTTGTCAAGCTTTTAGCTATGCTGGGAAAAAACTAGGATTGAATGATACACGGGGTACTTTGTTTTATGAATTTGCGCGCGTTGTTAATGATGTGAAGCCAAAAATTTGTTTAGGTGAAAACGTTAAAGGTTTATTAAGTCATGAAAAAGGAAAAACACTTGAAGGCATGATTTCTGTTTTAGATGAAATTGGCTACAATGTTGTAACACCAACCAAAGTTTTAAAAGCTATAAATTATAATGTTCCCCAGAAAAGAGAACGCCTTATTTTAATAGGTGTTCGTAAAGATATCCATTTAAAATATAAATACCCTTTACCTTATGACACCATTTACAATTTGAGTGATGCTTTAAAAAAAGGTGAATTATTTGATTGTAATGTTCCAAAATCTGAAGGCTCAAAATATCCACAACATAAAAAAGACGTTTTAGATTTGGTTCCGCAAAAGGGATATTGGCGCGATTTGCCTTTAGATATTCAAAAGGAATACATGCAAAAAAGCTTCTATTTGGGTGGTGGAAAAACAGGAATGGCAAGACGTATTGGCTGGGACGAACCTTGTTTGACGTTAACCTGTAGTCCTGCTCAAAAACAAACGGAACGCTGTCATCCTGAAGAAACGAGACCTTTTACCGTAAGAGAATACGCACGAATTCAAACCTTCCCCGACAACTGGAAATTCCATGGTTCTGTAAGTCAACAATACAAACAAATAGGTAATGCAGTTCCTGTAAATTTAGCTAAAGAAATAGGTTATTCTTTGGTCTCTTTTTTGAATAAATATTATGAGATTCATCAAAAAAATTTAGATTCTATTTCTTTTGAAAGCGCATCGATAGTTTGATTTAAAACTGATGTACCATCCATTTCTAAAGCAACTTCGCCAACGGCATCGATAAGATCTAAATAAAAGTCCTTTTTACCCGTTAATCTGTACCAAAAATCTCCACCAATTATAACCGGATATTTTTCGTTTATCTTTTTGTAATGAGAACTTAATTCCAAAGTTTCGCCATACAAAACGCCAACTACCATATCATTTATACCAATATTTAAATTATTCGTTCTCGCCAAATTAATTGTTCCTATAAAGTGATTAAAAATAGTTGTAACATCATCAGAATTAATAGTATTGGGGCCGGATTTTAATTGACAATACTTTTTTCTACCATCTATGGCATCTACATACTCAATATCAATTCCTGGCGTAGTAGAACCGTACCCTTCAAAAAGCATGCTGATTAATTTTTGAAATCGCATTCCAAAGGATGTATTAATAGAGGAACCTAAAACTCTTGGCAATACTAGCGCTTCAGCTATACTTCTAGGGCTATCGTTACCTTTCAAAAAATTAGCTAAGTACTTAAACAAAAATGGATTTACATTGTAGTTTTTAAGCCGACCCGCTTTTTTACATCCTACCTTAATATGTGCTTCCACAATTTCATCTCTAAAAAAATCTTTGGCTTTCTCAAGTAGCAGTAAACGTTGTTTTTCCTCCATTATTCTAAATATATATTAAGTAAATATAACCCTTAATTTAAAACCCACGCTCCTTCTGCAATTGCTCATAAGCGTCTTGAACTTGTCGGAACTTTTCTTCAGCACCTATTTGGTGTTCTTTTCCTAAATGAATCACGCGATCTGGATGATACTTTTTAGCCATTTTTCGGTAACCTGCTTTTATTTCGGTTACCGTTGCAGATTTTTCAATCTCCAATATTTTATAGGCATTATCACTGCTATTATAAAACATAGCTTTTATGCTTTCATAATCTATGGAGCGAATACCTAAATAGCCTGAAATAGTATAAATTTTATTTACTTCTGCTTCCGTTACATGACCATCGGCTTTGGCTATTCCAAAGAGAAAATGTAATAATTGTAAACGCGACGGATGATCCATCATTTGTCTGATTTGTAAACACACTTGCTGCACAGGAATTTCCTGCTTATTAATTCTTTTAAACAACTGAAAAGCATGATTAGCACGCTCTTTCCCGTACATGTGTGCAAACTGCTGACGTACAAAATCCAATTCGCGTTGGTCCTGCTTCCCATCGGCCTTTATAACCACTGATGCTAACACCAACAAACTAACCTCAAAATCGCCAGAACGGGTTTGTGCTCTTGTTGGTCGGGATCCATAGGTTCCGCCCTTTTGACCTTGACCGAAAATAGTATCCAAATCTGTTCTATCTGAAAACACATCCATTAATCCACCTAAAGCCAAGCCAATTATAGCACCAATTGGGCCTCCAAACGACCAGCCTATAGCGGCTCCTATCCATTTTGAAAAATTCATGTAAACGCTAATTTTTTATTTATATAAAAACCTGAAACTATTAAAATACTTCTAAAAACTGAAGAATGGATTTTCAGGTTTACGAAATCCATTCTTAAAAATTAAAATTTTGCGTAAATATACTATTTGTTAGTAGATTGCTTACGGCATTTGTTACACAATTGGTATCTTTGCAATTCAATATTTATTAATCATATAAAACAGAATATATATGTATCCAGCAGAATTAGTAAAACCAATGCGTGAAGACTTAACCAAAATTGGTTTTGAAGAATTACACACTGCCGAAGCTGTAGATGCAGCTTTAGCTAAAGAAGGTACAACACTTGTGGTTGTAAATTCCGTTTGCGGTTGTGCAGCAGCCAATGCACGTCCAGGAGCGCGCATGAGTTTAGATAACACTAAAAAACCAGACCATATTGTAACGGTTTTTGCAGGTGTTGATAAAGATGCCGTTAACCAAGCGCGTCAGCACATGGTACCATTTCCTCCAAGTTCACCTTGTATGGCTTTGTTTAAAGATGGCGAATTAGTCCACATGCTTGAACGTCATCATATTGAAGGTCGTCCAGCTGAAATGATAGCAGAAAACTTAAAAGATGCCTACAACGCAAATTGCTAAAACAGGTATTTAATTCAAATTTAAACCACGATTTTATCGTGGTTTTTTTTGTGCATGAAACAGTTTAAAGTAATTTAGCAGTACTTATTAGATATCATTAAAATGGAAAAAATTGTCGCCTATATTTTAACGAGTATTTATGCCGTTTTCTTTTTATTAACATTGGTTGTTTTCCACCCAATTCAATGGTTTTGTTTTAATGTGCTAGGTCGTAAAGCCCATAAAATTAGTGTAGATTGGTTGCAATTCTTCATTATGCGCTGTACCAATATTTTAGGAACGCGTTACACTTTTACCAACACCCATGATATTCCAAAGGGTCACCCTGTAATTATTGTGGCTAACCATCAAAGCATGTATGATATTTCGCCTATAATGTGGTATTTGCGCGAGATCAATCCAAAATTTATTAGTAAACAGGAACTTGGAAGAGGTATTCCAAGTGTGTCCTATAATTTACGTCATGGTGGATCGGTTTTAATCGACAGAAAAAACCCAAGACAAGCACTTCCGGCACTGATGAAGTTTGGTGAATATATTGAAGAAACCAAGGGTACAGCTGTTATTTTCCCAGAAGGTACGCGAAGTAAAAATGGCCAACCTAAACCATTTCAAACAAAAGGACTCGAAATTTTAATTAAAAAAATCCCGTCCGCCATTATAGTTCCTATTACCATTAACAATTCCTGGAAGCTATTAAAATATGGGAAATTCCCAATGGGAATTGGAAATCATGTAAAATTAACGGTTCATAACCCTATAAAATTAGCTACCTTTGAGAATAAGTCGAAGCTAATTGAGCAAATTGAAAGCACAATTGCCTCGGCAATAGAACTTTAAAATTCAACATTATGTCTTTAAAAAACGTACGATTGGAAGTCATGCAACACCTTGAAAAGGATGTGGATGCACTTATAGAAAAATATTTAATTCCTGTTGATAGTATTTGGCAACCATCAGATTTTTTACCGAATTCTGAAAGTGATAATTTTCTAGAAAGTGTGAAAGAAATCCGTGAGCTTTCTAAAGAATTGCCTTACGATTTTTGGGTAGTTTTAGTAGGTGATATGATTACTGAAGAAGCCTTACCAACCTACGAATCTTGGTTAATGGATGTAGAAGGTGTGGATCAAGTGGGACGAAATTCTTGGGGAAAATGGGTTCGCCATTGGACCGCTGAAGAAAACCGTCATGGTGATGTACTGAATAAATACTTGTATTTATCGGGACGCGTAAATATGAAAGAAATTGAAATAACCACACAGCACCTTATTGCTGATGGTTTTGATATTGGAACTGATCGTGATCCTTATAAAAACTTTTTATACACCAGCTTTCAGGAATTGGCAACTTATATTTCGCACAACCGCGTAGCCAAATTAGCAAAAGACAGAGGCAACAAGCAACTATCTAAAATGTGTAAAATTATTTCTGGTGATGAAATGCGTCACCATCATGCTTACTGTGAGTTTGTAGAACGCATTTTTGCTGTAGACCCTAATCAGATGATGCTTGCGTTTCAACACATGATGAAATTAAAAATCACAATGCCAGCACATTTTTTAAGAGAATCTGGAAATAAAATAGGAACAGCTTTTGAAGAGTTTTCAAACACAGCACAGCGAATAGGTGTCTATACATCTGCTGATTATGTGGCTATTTTAGACAAATTATTAGTGCGTTGGGAAATTGATAAAATTACCAATCTGTCTGATGAAGCTGAAAAAGCAAGAGATTACCTCATGAAATTACCAGCGCGTTTAACCCGACTTTCGGAACGCATGAAAGTACCTGAAAACTCATTTCAGTTTAAGTGGGTGGAGCCCGCTTCTTTAAAGTAATATTTCAGATATTAATTTTTAAATTCCTTTCAGTTTACTGGAAGGAATTCTTATTTTTAACACTTTATGAAAAATCAACAAACACTAACAAATACCATCGCTTTTGTAAAAACCCAGTTACAAGATGCCGAAGGGGGACACGACTGGTTTCATATAGAACGTGTATATAAAAACGCCTTACTTATTTCAAAAAACGAAGCTGTCGATGATTTTGTTGTCGCTTTAGGAGCTTTACTTCATGACATTGCAGATAGTAAATTCCATAATGGCAATGAAACTATTGGTCCACAAACAGCACGTGAATTTTTGTTTAAAGAAAATGTGGATTCCAAAACCATTGAGCATGTCGTTCAAATTATTACGCATATTTCATATAGTTCAAGTTTAGATCCCAATAAATCTTTTTCATCACCCGAATTGGATGTGGTTCAAGATGCGGACAGACTAGATGCATTAGGAGCCATAGGCATTGCCAGAACTTTTAATTATGGTGGCTTTAAAAATCGGGCACTTTATAATCCAGAAATTAAGCCTGATTTAACCATGGATAAGGAGACTTATAAGAAATCAAAAGCTCCTACCATAAATCATTTTTATGAGAAGCTACTGCGCCTAAAAGACACCATGAATACCAAGACGGGAAAAAAAATAGCTGAAAAACGGCATCAATTTATGCTCGGGTTTTTAGAGCAATTTTTTGCCGAATGGGATGGAAAGCGATAAATTTCATTAAAAATTTTCACCATTTACCATAAAAAAACCTGAAAACAAAGTGTGTTCAGGTTTTAATTTACTACAAATTATTGAGTTTTATTTCCCTGGGAAATCGGCTTTACGTTTTTCTAAAAAGGCTGTTGTTCCTTCTTTAAAATCGTCTGTTCCAAAGCAATTTCCAAATTCTTCAATTTCTACATCGTATCCATTTACACCATCTTTAAAATTCGCATTAACGGCTTTAATAGCGCCTTTTATGGCTACGGATGAATTACGCATAATTTTGCCAGCAATTTTTTCTGCAAGCGGAATAAGTTCTTCTTCTGTTGTTACGTGGTTAACCAATCCGTATTCCAAAGCTTGATTGGCATCAATCATTCCCGCTGTCATAACCATTTCCATGGCACGACCTTTACCTACTAATTGTGGTAAACGTTGTGTACCACCATAACCTGGAATAACACCTAATGACACTTCAGGAAGTCCCATTTTAGCATTCATACTCGCTATTCTAAAATGGCAAGCCATAGCCAATTCTAATCCGCCACCCAATGCAAAGCCATTAACGGCAGCAATAACTGGTGTGCTTAAATTTTCAACAAAATTAAAAAGAAGGTCCTGACCTTTAGCGGCCAATTTCCCGCCATTATATTCATCAAAGTTGGCAAATTCGCTAATATCTGCTCCTGCAACAAAGGCCTTTTCGCCACTTCCCGTAATAATAATAACTTTAGTGGCCGAATCCGAATTGGCAGCTTTAAAAGCATCATGCAATTCCTGAATGGTTTCCTTATTTAAAGCGTTTAATTTACTAGGTCTGTTTATTGTAATGGTTGTTAATCCGTTTTGGGTTTCGGAAAGAATGTTGTTATATGACATGTATGTTGATTTTTAACAAGTGGCTCCAAGTAATCAGAGCACTCCTAATTAATATTAAATTTATTTTTTAGGAATCGTTACTGTAAACGTCGTTCCTTTATTTAGTTGTGATGTAAAGGTAATATTTCCGTTATAAGTTTCCACAATATTCTTAACCATTCCTAAGCCTAATCCCATTCCACTATTTTTGGTTGTAAATTTGGGCTCAAATATTTTTTCTTTATTTTCTTCTGAAATACCTTTTCCATTATCGGTTACAATAATGTTTACAAACCCATTATCGTCCCGAACCTCAACAACAATTTTTGGTGTTTTTAAACCATCTTCAGGAATGGCTTGAATACCATTTTTAACTAAATTAGTTACCACACGAATGAGTTGTGTTCTATCAAAATTGGCTATAATTTCCTTCTTTTCGGCTATAAAAACAATGTAATCTTCATTAAAAATATCCAAGGCTAACTTAACAATTTTTACCACATTTAAGGTTTCATTTTCTTGAGCAGGCATTTTTGCAAAATTTGAAAATGCCGAAGCAATAGAACTCATAGTATCTATTTGTTGAATTAAGGTTTTGCTATATTCATCTACTTTTTCGTAAATATTAGGGTCTTCAGGATCAAATTTACGTTGAAAACTTTGGACACTCAACCGCATGGGTGTTAGTGGGTTTTTAATTTCATGAGCCACTTGTTTAGCCATTTCGCGCCAAGCTTGTTCACGCTCGCTAGTTGCTAATTTTACCGCACTGGCTTCTAGCTCGTCAATCATACTATTATATGAGTTTACTAGAATAGCAATTTCTTGACTGGTAGAGCCAATATCAATCTTTTTATTCCGTGTTTCAAAGCGTGTTTCATTCATTTTATCACTTATAGTTTTAAGTGATTTTGTAATGTATTTTGACAATAAATAGGCTAAACCAATAGCAATAATTAACATTACAAAATAGGCATAGCTTAAGCGTTCTAAAAATTCGCGTAATTCTTTATTTAGAAAATCATCGTTTTCTAAATAATGTAAATTCAATATAGCTAGCGGTTTAAAACGTTTATCTGTGATGATGGAGTAGGATGATAAATAATTATCAGAATTCTCCAAAGTATTCGTTACGTAGCGATGGTCTAACGAATGAGAAATGGTATTTAATATTTTAGCATCCAAACATTTGGTTAGTGAATCAGATTCAAAACTGGCTTTAGATGATTTTAACAAACCACCTTCTAAATCATACAGATTTATTTCCATATTATGGATGGTAGCTATTTGATAGATGGCATCCTTGAAAATAAGCGTCATCATTTCAGGAATTACCTCGTAAGTGGTTTCCTTAATGGTATACTCTATACTGGCCCGAATGTTTTCCTCCTTACGCTCCAGTCTATCTTGATGATATTCTCGAGCTTCCTCATTATATTGATAAATGGTAACACCCGCAATTAGAATAGAAGCCAATAACACCAACAAAATCATGGCAATAAAAATGCGTAATCTTAAAGAGAGTCTGGCTAATTTCATGTATCGCGTTTAAGTTTTTAAGTTATCAAGAATTACGCCAATATTTTAAGCATTGGGATTTTTGCTTCTAATATTTTTATAAATCTTAAACCCTAACATCAATAAAATACCTAAAACGAATATACCTATTACACCAAATACCCAATTTATAGCGCTTTTCAGGATGACTAAAAACACAACGGCAAATAGAATAAAAGTGGCTCCTTCGTTCCAAAGTCGCATAAAATTTGATGATTTCCGTACATCATCATTCTGAAGTTGTTTATAAAATTGATGTGTTTTTAATTGGTAAATAATAAGTAGTAAAACAAATAGTAATTTAACATGCATCCAAGGTTGTTCCAACCAAACCGGTTGTAAAACCAGCAACCAAACAGCAAAAACAGTTGCTAAAATAGCAGATGGCCAGGTAATGATATTCCAAAGTCGCTTGGCCATTAATTTTAATTGCGTGCCTAAAATTTCTTTGTCTGGTGATGGTTTATGATATGCTTCAATTTGATACACAAACAATCTAGGAATGTAAAACAAACCTGCAAACCAAGTAACGACAAATATAAGATGAAGGGATTTTATGTAGTTGTAATATTCCACGTGATTAAAATTATGAGTTATTTTCAGTTACGGGTAAGGTAAGACTCTTTTTTATTTCCTTTTGAAGAAAAAATCCGGTAACAATAGTTGATAACACATCAGCAATAGGAAAGGACATCCAAACACCCATTTCGCCATAAAAATGGGGCAAAATTAAAATGAGCGGGATAAAGAAAAATCCTTGCCTTGTTAGTGTTAATAGTAATGCCGGAATAGCCTTTCCTACAGCCTGAAAATAGGCAGCACCAATCAGTTGTAGTGCAATAATAGGTGTGGCTGCAAAAACCCATCGCATAGCGCTTGGAGTTTCCGCAATTACTTCGGTATCTGATGTAAATAAACGCGTAATTGCTTCTGGAAAAATCATTAATAAAAGAAAAACTAAAGTAGCTAAACCCGCAGCATATTTTATAGCCGTATATATGGTTTCTTTAACACGATCATACTTTTCTGCACCATAATTATAACCAGCTATTGGCAAGAATCCTTGGGTAACGCCAAAAACGGGAAAAAGCGCAAACATGAGCATTCGTCCTACAATAGCGTACGCCGTAACGGATGTTTCGCCACCTAAATCGTACAGAATATTATTCATAAATAAATAGGTAATACTAACAACAGCTTGTCTAGCAAGAGTAACGAAACCTAATGAACTGATTTCTGAAACGATGCTTTTATTGAGTCCTAAATGCGAAAAATTCAGTTTTAATTCAGAATGTTTAGATAGAAAAAACCAAACGATAAAAGCAAGACATAGAATATAAGAACCCGTTGTTGCCCATGCGGCTCCTGCCATACCATAATCCAACAGGTTTATAAAAACGTAGTCTAAAATTAAATTTCCCACGGACGGAATTAGCATGGCATACATGGCAAATTTGGGTTTGCCTTCTGCACGAATTACCGTGTTTCCCATCATGCTTAATGCTAGAACAGGAACACCATACAATACAATTTTATAGTAAATTTTGGCTGGCTCAAAAATAGCACCTTGACCACCAAAAGCAGGAATAATATCATTTACGTAAATTAAACCAAAGGTAACCATGGCAATGGTTAGCAACAACGTTAAGGTAATTTGATTTCCAAAAACTTTTAAAGCTTTTACGGAATTATTGGCACCAAGAGCTCGGGAAATAATGGACGACCCTCCTATTCCAATGCTCATACCTAAAGCGGCAATAAAGAAGGAAACAGGCAACACAACATTAATAGCTGCAATAGCCGTTGAACCAATCCATTGACCTACGAAAATGGTATCGACTAAAATATTTAGCGACATAACCAAAATACCTATAGATGCCGGTACAGCTTGCTTGATAAGCAATTTACCGATGGGACTTGTACCTAATTCTACAGATGCAATTTTAGCCATATTTATTTCCTAGATAATCGGAATTTCACTACAATTTATACGGTTTCAGTTTCAGAAGTTGCCCAGTTATTAATCCATTTAGCTAATAAATCAACCCAAGGCTTATCAGCGTTTAAACAAGGAATTGTGGTAAATTCATTACCGCCCATTTCGTGGAAAATTTCTTCACCTTCCATGGCAATTTCTTCTAAAGTTTCTAGGCAATCACTCACAAAGGCTGGCGTTACAATTGCCATGTTTTTAATGCCTTCTTTTCCTAGTCGTTCAATGGTTCGGTCTGTATATGGTAACAACCACGGATCGAAACCTAAACGGGATTGAAAACTAGACGAATATGTACCAGGTGCAAAACCTAATTTTTCAGCCACTAAACGCGTCACTTCGAAACATTGATGTCTGTAACAAAATTCATGTGCTGGAGATGGTGTTGCACAACAACTTCCATCAATTTTACAATGCGACTTGGTAATATCACTTTTTCGAATATGACGTTCCGGAACACCATGATACGAAAACAACAAATGTTCGTAATTTTTGCCTTCTAAATGTCGGGCAATACTATCGGATAGCACGTTAATATAATCAGAATTATTATAAAAAGCAGGTAAACTAGTGATGGTAACGTTTGGAAAATGTGCTTGACGAATTTCCTCTGCCAACACCAAAATAGTTTCCGTTGTTGCCATAGCAAACTGCGGATATAATGGTATTAAAAACACGGCATCAACACCTTTATCTACTAATTCTTGAATTCCCTTTTTAATAGTCATACTGCCATAACGCATGGCCAAAGCTACAGGATAATCCACCTCTTGCTGAATACGTTCCTGCAACTGTTCAGAAAGCACAATTAATGGCGAACCGTTTTCCCACCATATTTTTTTATAAGCAGCTGCTGATGCTTTTGGACGCGTATTTAAGATAATACCTTTTACAATCAAGGTACGTGCCCAAAGTGGCACATCAATTACACGTTCATCCATTAAAAATTCTCCTAAATACTTTTTTACATCTTTCGGTTCTGGACTATCTGGTGAACCTAGATTAACGAGTAAAACGCCTTTT
This sequence comes from Bizionia sp. M204, assembly GCF_023205095.1. Taxonomy (GTDB): domain Bacteria; phylum Bacteroidota; class Bacteroidia; order Flavobacteriales; family Flavobacteriaceae; genus Algorimicrobium; species Algorimicrobium hallyeonense. The sequence goes on from NZ_CP046242.1 coordinate 2,687,424, forward strand.
TTCATTCAATATTTTTTTTGGTAACTAAAGCTCTTTTTGTATTCCGAATTTGAATTTACGAAGATACTGACATTATGTATTTTTTTGGCGTTGTGCCATATTTCTTTTTAAAGGCGGCAATAAAATGACTAGATGTACTGTAACCAACTTTTAAACCTACTTCATTGACGTTATTATCACCAGATTCTAATAATTTTCTGGCAACTTCCATTTTATAATCAAATAGAAAACTAAATACAGAATCGCCATAAATTTCTTTAAAGCCTTCCTTTAGTTTCTTTAAACTTAATTGAATTTCATCTGCTAATTCCTGAAGCGTTGGAGGTTCAGACATGCGTGAAATAATAATATCTTTCGCTTTCTTAATTTTCAAGACATTGGTTTCATCCGCTAAAAATGGACATTGTTCAATATTAGCATCTTCGCTTCTATTAAAATACAAACTCAATAATTCGTATGCTTTCGCTTTAAAATACAAGCTTTTAACAGATGAGTTTAAATTATAATTAATCAATTGATTAAGCACAATAGCCATTGATGGCGAAATGACACTATCCTTATAATACTTTTTGTCCTTATTATCACCACTTAAAAACGTGATGTAATTGGCTTCTTGCGAAAATAATCCGTGAAATTTTTGAATCGAAAAAATCATGGATACCAACCAAGATTTTGGTTGAACACTCATGTGTATCGGTAAATCACGTTGCGGATTGTATAATAATAAAGCCGTTTCTTCTTTTATATTTAAAGAATAACTCCCATTATTAAACATAAAGACACTAGAACCTTTTACACAGAAATGAAATTGAATAAAGCTACTATCAATCTCGCGTTCAACTATTTCGGCTTGGTCATTATCATTTTGATAGGTTAAAATGATAAATCCATCATCTACATTCGTTTCTTTAAAAGTTCTTTGAGCGACATTTTTTACAGTATCTGCCATAGATATTTTTTCTTTCTATTTAGATTCATTCTAAACTAATAAGTCTAAATTCGTTGGTACGACTGCAAAAGTATGACATTTATCATATTATTTTGAAAAATAACGTTAAAAAACCCGTAACGATACTAATAGTTCTTTGAGCGTTACTTTATTCCACATTACCAATCTACATTTGTTAGGAATTTTGAAAACGACTATGGAGCAATACCAAATTTCTAAAGGAACCTACTTCTACGCCATCGGGATAAGTTATAAAAAAGCGGATGCCGAAATACGTGGCCACTTTAGTTTAGACGATTCTGGAAAACAAGCCCTGTTAGAACAAGCCAAAAACAGTGGTGTTGAAAGCTTGATAGTTACCTCTACGTGTAACCGTACAGAAATTTACGGCTTTGCAGAACATCCATACCAACTCATCAAACTCTTGTGTGATAACACCAAAGGTACCGTTGATGAGTTTCAAAAAGTAGCTTACATATATAAAAACCGTGATGCTATCTCACACATGTTCCGCGTAGGTTCTGGATTAGACAGTCAAATTTTAGGTGATTTTGAAATAATAGGTCAATTGAAAAACGCCACGATTGCTTCAAAAAAATTAGGCCTTGTTAATTCATTTTTAGAACGTTTAATAAATTCCGTTATTCAAGCAAGTAAACGTATTAAAACAGAAACAAATATTTCATCAGGAGCTACATCGGTTTCATTTGCATCTGTTCAATATATTTTAAATGAAGTTACTGATGTTGCTTCAAAAAACATCCTATTATTTGGAACAGGCAAAATAGGGAGAAACACCTGTGAAAATTTGGTGAAACACTCTAAAAATTCGCACATAACCCTTATTAATAGAACAAAAAATAAAGCAGAACGTATTGCAGGTAAATTCAATTTAATTGTAAAAGATTACGCCAATTTACAAGAGGAAATTAGCGCGACTGATGTTTTAATTGTTGCAACAGGCGCACAATTACCAACCGTTGATAAAGATATTATTCAGAACAAAAAACCGTTATTAATTTTAGATTTATCCATTCCGAAAAACGTTAATAGCAACGTTACAGATTTACCAAACGTAACTCTAATTCATATGGATCAATTGGCGGAAATGACAGATGCCACGCTTGAAAACAGACGTTTGGACATTCCGCGTGCAGAAGCTATTATTGAAGACATCAAAGCCGAGTTTAGCAGTTGGTTGGTAACTAGACGTTTTGCACCAACCATTAAAGCTTTAAAGTTAAAATTAACGGATTTTAAAAATGCGGAACTAGATACACAACGAAAAAAAATAGCCGATTTTAACGAATCGCAAGCTGAACTGATCAGCAATAATATTATTCAAAAAATTACCAATCATTTCGCGCATCACTTAAAAGATGATGCCGTTACTACTGATGAAAGCCTAGAACTTATAAAAAAGGTATTTCAACTTGAAGAAACCATAAAACATGTCTAAAACAATACGCATTGGCACACGTGATAGTGAACTAGCACTATGGCAAGCCAAAACAGTCCAAAGCATCATAGAGCAACTTGGACATAAAACTGTAATTGTGCCTGTAAAATCTACAGGCGATTTAGTTTTAAACAAACCCATTTACGAGCTTGGAATTACAGGTGTTTTCACAAAAACACTAGATATTGCCATGTTAAATGATGACATTGATATTGCAGTACATTCCTTTAAAGATGTACCAACCTTATTGCCAGCTGGCATTGTTCAGGCAGCCGTAATTAAAAGAGGAAATGTTAGAGACACGTTGGTATTTAAAGATAACGAAGAATTCTTATCACAGAAAGATGCCGTAATTGCCACTGGTAGTTTACGCAGACGTGCACAATGGCTAAACCGCTATCCAACACATACTGTTGAAGATATTCGTGGAAATGTAAACTTACGTCTACAAAAATTAGAAGATAACGAACAATGGAATGCCGCTATTTTTGCCGCTGCTGGATTGGGACGTATTGATAAAAGACCCGAAAATGCCATTAACCTAAATTGGATGATTCCGGCTCCTGCTCAAGGTGCTATTATGGTTACGGCTTTAGAGGAAGATGAAGAAATTCGCGCCATCTGTGCCGAAATAAATCATGAAGAAACCGAAATTTGTACAACCATAGAACGCAAATTTTTAAACCTATTAGAAGGTGGTTGTTCTGCTCCTATTGGTGCATTAGCTTTTATTAAAGACGAAGAAATAAACTTTACAGGTGTTTTATTAAGTCCTGATGGAAGTAAAAAAATTGAAGTTACTAGAAACGAGAAATTAGGTGAGCACCATAATTTAGCACAATTTTGTGCCGAGTATGTTATTGAACGTGGCGGAAAACGCCTCATGGATGATATAAAAAATTCAGATAGAAAAATAAATATTTATTCAACCAAAAGATTAACGGAAGACCAACGATTATTATTTCATAATGATGTGGTTGCCGATAGTAGTGATTTTGCTAAAATCAACTTAAATCGTATTCACCCAAGTATTTTAAAGAAAGAGATTGAAAACGTAATCATTACTAGTAAAAACGGCGTTGAATCTTTAACCACAAATTATTCTGCTGCCGAATTACAGTTTAAAAATATTTACTGTGTAGGTCGTCGTACCAAGCGTATGATTGAAAAACGCATCGGTCCCGTTAAGTTTGCTGCTAATTACGCACAAGATTTAGCAGAACATTTGGTTGAATTTATGGAGGGTACAGAAGTTACTTATTTCTGTAGTAACTTACATTTAGACACCATACCAACTATTTTGGCCGAGAATAATATAACTGTTAAAGAGGTAGAGGCTTACGAAACAAAATACGATGGAAAAGTTATAGCCGATTCGGTTGAAGGTGTTATGTTTTACAGCCCATCAACGGTTGAAAGTTATATACAAAAAAACAAAGCCAAAGGTGTTGCATTTTGCATTGGTACGACCACAGCAGACGAAGCCAAGAAATATTTTAAAGATGTGCGTATAGCAAAAGTACCAACGGTTGAAAGTGTGGTAGAATTGGTTAATGAATTCTATATTTAAAATTTAAGGACTTCAAATCTGTCAAACGATTTAAAGTTAAGTATTAAAATAAAAACAGCTAGTAGCAAATTGCCAGTAGCATATAGCAAGATATGATTAAGAACGATTTATTTTTAAGAGCATTAAAAGGTGAAACCGTAGAGCGTCCTCCAGTTTGGATGATGCGTCAAGCAGGGCGTTATTTACCAGAATTCATGGAAATAAAAGCCAAATATGATTTCTTTACGCGTTGTCAAACCCCAGAGTTAGCAAGTGAAATTACGGTTCAACCTATCCGCAGGTACGGCATGGATGCAGCCATTTTATTTAGTGATATTTTAGTGATTCCGCAGGCTATGAATATTGAGGTTCAAATGAAACCTAATTTCGGGCCTTACTTACCCAATCCTATTCGCACGCAAAAAGACGTGGACAACGTTATTGTTCCGGATGTAACGGTTGCTTTGGATTATGTATATCAAGCTATTAAAGCTACCAAAGAAAAGTTAAACGATGAAGTGCCATTAATAGGTTTTGCAGGTTCACCATGGACTATTTTATGCTACTGTGTACAAGGGCAAGGCAGTAAAAACTTTGATAAAGCAAAGGAATTTTGTTTTACAAATCCCGTTGCTGCACACCAATTATTACAAAAAATTACAGATACAACTATTGCTTATTTAAAAGAAAAAGTTAAGGCTGGTGTAAATGCCGTTCAAGTATTCGATTCTTGGGGTGGCATGTTATCACCTGTTGATTATCAAGAATTTTCTTGGCAATATATCCAACAAATTATTGATGCTTTAAAAGATGAAACGCCTGTAATTGCTTTTGGTAAAGGCTGCTGGTTTGCCTTAGATACTATGGCAAAATCTGGTGCATCAGCTTTAGGCGTTGACTGGACATGCTCACCAAAACATGCCCGTTATTTAACTGGTGGGAACATTACTTTACAAGGTAATTTTGATCCAACGCGTTTGTTTTCGCCACCAACGGAAATTAAAAAAATGGTTCATCAAATGATTAATGAGTTTGGAAAAGATAAATATATCGTAAATTTAGGTCACGGTATTTTACCTAATATTCCTTTGGATCATGCCAAAGCGTTTATTGATGCTGTAAAAGAGTATCGTGCCTAAACGTCATTATGAAGTTAAAAACAGAATCCTTTTCATTGGAAGTCTTAAAACCACAAGATGCGCAAAGCTTAAGTCGGTTAATGATTTCCAATGGAAAACGATTTCAACAATATCTGCCTAAAACCTTATCTGAAAATTTATCTGAAGCAGATTCTAAAAATTATATACAGAGAAAAACAAAGCAAATAAAAAATAAAACGGAGTTCACTTTTGCCATTAAGGATATTGATTCTGATGATGTTGCGGGTTTAATTATATTAAAAAATATAGACTATCAATTAAAACAAGGCGAATTTTCCTATTGTTTAGGTCAGAAATATTCTGGACGAGGCTGGATGACACGAAGTATAAAAGCTGCAAAAAACTTTGCTTTTAATGAACTAAAACTAAAATCCTTACAGATAATCATCCATAAATCCAATCTGGCCAGCATTCAGATTGCCGAAAGAAATGGCTTTACTTGGATAAAAACCTTGGACAATGAATATGTTTCGGGTAAATCGGTTTTAGATATGGAACTATACGAATTACAGTATGAAAAATAAATTCTACCAATACATTCAAACATTACAGGATACCATTACAGCTAAATTAGAAGCGGTGGATGGTAAAGCTACATTTCAAGAAGATATTTGGAAACGACCAGAAGGTGGTGGTGGACGAACACGTGTTATTGAAAATGGTGCTGTTTTTGAGAAAGGTGGTGTGAATATTTCTGCTGTTCATGGCAAATTACCAGACTCCATGCAAACCTATTTTGGCGTGGAAGATGCTGATTTTTTTGCCTGCGGATTAAGCTTGGTTTTGCATCCAAAAAATCCAATGCTTCCAACCGTTCACGCTAATTGGCGCTATTTTGAAATGTATGATAAAGATGGAAATATTGTAGATCAATGGTTTGGTGGTGGACAAGATTTAACACCCTATTATTTATTTGAAGAGGATGCAATACACTTTCACCAAACCTGTAAAACGGCATGCGATAAACATGATCCGGAGTTTTACCCAAAATATAAAGCCCGATGTGATGAATATTTCTATAATACACATAGAAATGAAGGTCGCGGTTTAGGTGGTTTATTTTTCGATTATTGCAAAGCTACCGAAACCATGAGCATGGAAAACTGGTATAATTTTGTAACCGAAGTTGGCGATAGCTTTTTAGAAGCTTACGTGCCTATTGTAGAAAAAAGAAAAAACCTACCCTTTACATCAGAACAACGCACCTGGCAAGAAATTCGTCGTGGTCGTTATGTAGAATTTAATTTGGTTCATGATAAAGGCACCCTTTTCGGACTGAAAACAAATGGTAGAATAGAAAGTATTTTAATGAGTCTGCCACCTCATGTTCAATGGGTTTATGATCATCATCCAGAAGCTGGTAGTGCCGAGGAAAAGCTCCTTGACGTTTTACAAAATCCAAAATCATGGGTTTAAAACGTGCTATAATCATATTATTTATTGCTTTTACAACAAGCCCACTTTTTGCACAGGACAGCATTCCAGAAATTATTTACCTAAAACAAACAGAATACAAAGAACTATTTCCTAATAGAATTACAGCCCGCTTGTTTTATGTAAACACCTCCAATTCTTTAGAGCTTAAGGACAGAAATTCCGATTTGTTTTTCAAACTACATCCGAATAAACAAAATAGAATTGGTGCTTCTATATCGTTTAGATCGCTTACCATATCGTATTCGTTTGCTCCGGATTTCCTTTCAGAAAATAAGGATAATGACGACTCTAAACTCTTTAATTTAAATTTAAGACAATACTTTGGAAAACATTGGATGCAAACACTGGATGTGTTTTCAGAAAAAGGATTTTATCTGTCAGATGGCAGTAACTCGGCATATTTTCCAAAATTTAAAAACTTTAAAATAGGCGGAAGTACATCCTATATTTGGAACGAAAACTTCTCGTTTCGTGCTATTGTAAGCCAAGATGAAAAACAACTTAAAAGTGTTGGCAGTTTTATTCCTAGATTTGTTTATTATTACTCAAAATTCTCTTTAAAAACAGAAGATAATTTTCTTGATAGCGACTACTATACTTTTGATATTGCTTTTGCTCCTTCCTATTATTACAATTTTGTCCCTACAAAAAACCTATTTATTTCGGCTGGAGCTTCGGTTGGAATGGGGTTAAATTATTCCACGTCAGACGAGGAAAGTCTATTCTCATTATTAACGGAATTAAATTTTAGAGGCGCAATAACTTATGATATTAATGACTTTTATTTAGGTGCTGATTATAGTTACCTCATTTTAAATCACAATACAGACCGAGAAACCTATGTAAAGGATGATATCCCTTTTTTTCAAATCTTTTTAGGCTACCGGTTTAAAGCTCCTAAAAAATTGGTTTATAAAACGGAAGAATTAAATAAAAAAATAAAGCTAAAAAAATAATATGTATCCATTAAAAAGAAACAGACGTTTACGTAGCAATGAAGCTATTCGCTCGTTAGTTCGTGAAACTATAATAACGCCAAACGATTTTTTAGTACCACTTTTTATAGTTGAAGGTAAAGGCGTAAAAGAAGAAATAGCATCCATGCCAAATTATTTTCGCTATAGTTTAGACCTTTTGGAAAACGAAGTAAAAGAGCTTTGGAATCTAGGTTTGAAATCGGTTTTGCTGTTTGTAAAAGTACCTGATAATTTAAAAGATAATAAAGGAACGGAAGCTTTAAATCCAAACGGTTTAATGCAACGTGCCATTAAAACGGTTAAGAATATTTGTCCAGATATGCTGGTTATGACTGATGTGGCTATGGATCCATATTCCTCTTATGGTCATGATGGTGTTGTAAAAAACGGCCTAATTTTAAACGACGAGACTGTTGATATATTAACAGATATGAGTCTGTCTCATGCTGAAGCTGGCGCCAATTTTGTAGCACCAAGTGATATGATGGATGGTCGTATTTTAAGCATTCGTGAAGCTTTTGAAAATAACGGTTTTTACAATACAGGAATTATGAGTTATTCAGCTAAATACGCATCGGCTTTTTATGGCCCGTTTCGTGATGCTTTGGATTCTGCACCTGTAGATATGGCAAATGTCCCAAAAGACAAACAAAGCTACCAAATGGATCCAGCAAACCGTTTTGAAGCCATCCGAGAAACCGAAATGGATATTGACGAAGGCGCTGATATGGTTATGGTAAAACCGGGTTTATGCTATTTGGATATTGTTCGTGAAATTAAAAATACGGTTGATGTTCCTGTTGCTGTTTATCAAGTTTCTGGCGAATATGCCATGCTTAAAGCAGCTGCCGAAAAAGGCTGGTTAAATCATGATGCCGTTATGATGGAACAAGTAACAGCCATTAAACGTGCTGGAGCAGATGTAATTGCTTCCTACTTTGCCAAGGATGTGGTAAAATTATTAAACAAATAACAAAGCAAAAAACCTTACAGTTCAGAAATTCATAGCTGTAGGGTTTTTTTATATTATTTAGGAATGGATACCACAAATTGCGCACCTGTACCTTTTCCTGCACTATAAAGCTCAAGCGTTCCACCGTGTTTCTCTACTATCTTTTTAGTTAAATAAAGTCCCAATCCTGTTGTTGGTTCGCCACTAGTTCCTAAATGACCGGGCACAAATTTTTTGAATAAAGTGCTTTTTGCGCGATCGTTAAAACCAATTCCATAATCTTTTATTATAATTTTCACCTCATTTTTGGTTTCTTCACCTGAAATACGAATTTCACCGTTTTTTTGCGAAAACTTAATAGCATTATTTACTAAATTTTCAAAAACCTGTGTTATCCCATTGGCATGTCCACGTATGGATAATTGAGCGGGTAAGTTGATACCAATAACCAACTGTTTGGCTTCAATAGATTTTTTATAGGTGTGAATAATGGCATTAATAATTTCAGAAGCCGATAGCATTTCAAAGTTTTTAGATGATATTTCAAGATGTTTTGCCTTCAAAATTTTAAGCATATCTTCTAAAAATTTCACTTGTTTAGTAGCAACCTCGTTTAATAGCGTAATATACTCTTGCCGTTTTTGAGGATCATCACCATCTTCTTTTAAAAAATCAATTATACCTAACGTTTGTAAAACAGGTGTCCGTAAATCGTGCGAAATGAGTTCAATTAAGTCTTGTTTTTCTTGATCTACCTCATCCAAACGCTCAATAGTAAATTGAATGTTTCTTAACATTTCCCCTACCTCATCTGTATAATTGGTAGGTAAATCTGGCACTGTTTTGTCCTGAACAAAAGCATTAAGTGCATTTTTACCTTTTATAATGGGGTCTAATAATGCATCTAAAACTTTTAAAGTTAACGCCGTTGCTCCCAACGTTAAGCCTAACGTAATAAGTATAAACGTAGTCGTAGAAATTGTTGTAGCAAAAAGCGCATACATAATGATACCTAATAATGGTATGTGGATTCCTAAAAAAGCAACAAAGAGAAATTTATACGAATATTTTTTAAGAAAAGATACTTGCGAAAGTTGGTGATAAGTTTTCATGTATTTAGGGCTTTAGAGAGTATTCAATTGTTAAGACAAGATGAAACTTTTTTTCTACATTAATTACCTTAATGCCTTATATTAATAACGCAATGCCATTTTATAGCCTTAAAAAAAAGCCCACAAACTTTTGAAACTACATTTAAAATCTGAAATTCCCTTATGATTTTGTAAATTAGCAAGAAACTAAAAATACGTTAATGACCACACTCATTCTTTGGGCTACAGTATCTATTTTCTTTTCATTTTTATGCTCCATTTTGGAAGCTGTATTATTAAGTATCACACCTACGTTTATTACCGTTAAAAAACAAGAAGGCAAGGATTATGCGCTCAAGTTGGAAGCGTTAAAAAAAGATGTTGATCAACCACTTATTGCCATTTTAACCTTAAACACCATTGCGCACACTTTAGGCGCCATGATGGTTGGTATTGAAGCTGAAAAATTACCATTTAAAATTGAAGTTTTTGGTATAAATACCGTTGGTATCGTCTCGGCAATAATGACCTTGCTTATTTTAGTCGTTTCTGAAATTATACCTAAAACTATTGGAGCATCCTATTGGAAATCATTGGCTGGGTTTACAGCAACAACTCTTAACATTTTAATGTTTCCTTTAAAGTATTCAGGAATTTTATGGCTTCTACGCCTTACAACCAAACTGATTGGTGGCAGTCCACATGGTAGCGTATTAAGCCGCGAAGATTTCCATGCTATGACCAATTTAGCAGAAGAAGAAGGTGTTTTTCATGAATCTGAAAGTAAGGTTATAAAAAACATGCTCACATTTAAAGAGGTTTTAGCCAAAGACGTCATGACACCTAGAACGGTGATGTCTTTAGAAAATGAAAATCAAACCATCGAAGATTTTTTTAAGAAAAATGCCAACACCAAATTTTCGCGAATTCCTGTTTATACAAAGAAGTCAGATAATATAACAGGACTCGTTTTAAAAGATGAAGTTTTTAAGGAAATGGCTTTTGGAAATGGTGACAAGCTACTTTCAGCTATTAAAAGACCAATTATTATTATAAATCGCAACCTTCCTATTCCCCGCTTATTCGAACAGTTGGTAGAAAGTAAAAACCACTTGGCTTTAGTGGTAGATGAATATGGCTCTGTAAGTGGTTTAGTTACAATGGAGGATGTTATTGAAACTCTTCTAGGTTTAGAAATTATGGACGAAAGTGATGACGTTCCAGATTTACAAGTTTTAGCTAGACGTGGATGGGAAGCGCGCGCTAAACGACTCGGTTTAATTGATAACGAAAAGCCAACCGATTAATGGAACAAGAGCGTTGCATTATAAAATCACCACTTGGGTTCACCCAAATTACAGGAGATACAGATGGTATTTCGGCTATAACCGTTTTAAATTCCGAAGAAAAACTAACGGATATTATTCCGGAACCTCTTCAAGATTGCGTCTATCAGCTTAATGAATATTTTGAAGGAAAACGTAAGCAATTCGATTTAATATTAAATGCAGAAGGCACCATTTTTCAAAAAAGCGTTTGGGATGCTTTGCGTAAAATCCCCTATGGTAAATCGGTGTCGTATTTGGAACTTTCTAAAAAACTAGGAGACATAAAAGCCATTCGTGCTGTAGCAAATGCCAATGGTAAAAACCCACTTTGGATTGTAGTTCCATGCCATCGGGTAATTGGTTCAGATGGGAGTTTAACAGGTTATGCTGGTGGTCTGCACCGAAAAAAATGGCTGTTAGAGCACGAAAGCCCTTATAAACAACAAGCCTTGTTTTAACCTAACATGTGGCGTAATTATAATTGGTATTAATCACATCAACTACAACAAGCCTCAATAAAAATTCCTATATTTATTTTCTAAATCTTACGGTATGAAATTCCTAAAATCGATCTTGAAATGGATCCTAATTGTTTTTGTTCTACTCATTGCAACCTTGTATATAACCGATACCGATTACCTTATAAAAGCCGTTAGAACTATTTATTTAAAGGGTTATTCCACAGCATATTTAGAAGATTATAAAGAATTTGATAATCAAGTTGTGGAAAATGGCACACCACAACCATGGCCAAATCATCAAGATTATAATAGCGTAAAAGAAACTGAAGCCTTAAATAAAATTAATAATGAAAACGGCACCATTGCTTACGTAATCATTAAAAATGATAGTATTTGGTTCGAAAATTATTACGATGGTTTTGATGAAAGTTCCAAATCCAACTCATTTTCCATGGCCAAAAGTTATGTATCCGCTATGTTAGGAAAAGCACTCATGCAAGGCCATATTAAGAGTTTGAATCAACCTGTTAGTGATTTCCTTCCTGAATTCACAGAAGGTTTAGCCGCCAAATTAACGGTTGGCGATTTATCATCTATGGCATCAGGAACCGATTGGGACGAAGCCTATTATTCGCCTTTATCTATCACTACACGTGCCTATTTTGATGATGATTTAGATAAGGTGATTAACGGTTTAAAAGTCGTGAAAGAACCAGGACAATCTTACACCTATTCAAGTGGTGACACCCAAATGCTAGCTATGGTTATTGAACGTGCAACTGGCAAAAAACTAAATGATTATTTAACCGAATCGTTTTGGAAACCATTAGGTTCAGAAAACGCAACACTTTGGCAAGTAGACAGCGACGATCATGACATGGTAAAAGCATATTGTTGTATTGCTAGTAATGCGAAAGATTTTGCACGTTTAGGCAAACTCTATAAAGATCATGGAAAATGGCAAGGCAAGCAACTTTTAGATTCGGCCTTTGTTGCTAAATCTATTAAACCACGTTTTCCTGCTAGTCCAGAATACGGCTATGGTTGGTGGTTAAAAAATATTGATGATAAGGAATTTTTTATGATGCGTGGCCACTTGGGTCAGTACGTTATTGTGGAACCAAATGACAACGTAATTATTGTAAGATTAGGGCATTCTAAAGGACCAGGAGACGCACTGGCAACGTTTACGCCCGATATTTTTACGTATATTGAAGAGGCTTACAACATGCTTAATAAAAAATAAACCATGATTTCTAAACTAAATCTCGAAAACATTCTATTCCTGGATATTGAAACCGTTCCAGAAACGAGGCATTTTTCAGATTTAGATGAAACCAAACAAATGCTTTGGGACGCCAAATCCAAATACCAACGTAAAGACGAATTTACTGCTGAAGAATTTTATGATCGTGCTGGAATTTGGGCTGAATTTGGAAAAATAGTCTGTATTTCGGTGGGATATTTTAAAATGGAAGGCGATGTTCGCACCTTTCGGGTAACGTCCTTTTATGGTGAGGAAATCAAGATTCTAAAAGACTTCAAAAATTTATTAATTTCGCATTTCAGTGAAAATAAACACTTGCTTTGTGCACATAATGGTAAGGAATTTGATTTTCCATACATAGCACGACGCATGATTATTCATAATATAGAATTGCCTTATAAACTTAATTTATTTGGGAAGAAACCCTGGGAAGTTCCACATTTGGATACGCTAGAATTGTGGAAATTTGGTGATTATAAAACCTATACCTCTTTAAAATTATTGACTAATGTGTTGGGGATTCCTTCGCCCAAAGATGATATAGATGGCAGTGAAGTCTACCGAGTTTTTTACGAAGAAAACGATATCGATCGGATTATAATATACTGCGAGAAAGATACCATTGCCGTAGCGCAAATTTTCTTACGCTTGCGAGGTGATGAACTCCTTCATGATAACGAGATTATTCATATTTAAGTCTGCAAAAAGGATGGAGCGCATGTTTGAAATCCTTTTTTTATTTCAGAAAAAAGATTGAGTAGCGAGAGCCTGGTTTTTTCTTTCAAAAAATTTGCCCAAAAAACTTAAAAGTATCCATTGTCTTTTTTAACCACAGCAATAAAAAAGTCCAGAGCTTTCACTCTGGACGTTTTCATTAAAAAATAATTTATAATTACTGCTTGATAAAGCGTTTTACTTTCGTTTTCTCACCAATATTTAATTGAATTATGTACATGCCATCATTCAATTCTGAAACATTAATGGTTTCGGTAAATACGCCTTTCATTACTATTTGACCAAGCATATTCGATATTTGATAACTTTGTGCTTCTAATCCATTTAAAGCGATATTCAATGCTTGCTTTGTTGGATTTGGATATAGAGTAAACAAATCATCCGTGGACGATGTTACGGTTCCAAGACCTCGAGATGCACCGCCAACACAGAAGTTTGTTGTTTGCGAACTTGTAAAAGAACCACCACTTGCTAATGTTGTAGTTCCAGCTTTTAAAGTATACGAACCATTCCCGTATGAGCAGCAAATACCATCGCCATAAACATCTCTAACAACTAATGCATAACAACCTGCAGGTAAATTGACATCAATATTTAAGGTAGAACCATCTGGTTGCGAACCATACGTACCGCCAGAAGCTACAGTAGTGCCACCATCAAGGATTGCCCATGAGGTTTCTTCCGGGTAATTATCAAAGGTAATGGATAGACTAACGGTTGTATCACCACCAGAATTTCCACCACTTACAATATTTACTGTGTAATCTTCCACTTCGCCATAACTAAATGTTTCACAAGATGTTGGAATAGCATTGTATTTCATAGCCACACGCATTCTGGTTTCACCTAATGTAGCCGATGTAGGAATTGTAAAACTTCCGCTTACAGGACTTGTTTTAGAAGCTGATCTAGACCATACCTGCTCACCTGAATCGGTAAAATCGCCATCTTGGTTATAATCTATCCATACAGCGTATCCTTCATTATAACTAGTTCCTGTCCAGGTAGGTGTTACGGTAACTGTATAATTATTTGCTTTGGTTAAATTAGTGGAAGTTGCGGTAAAGTCTGAATAGGATTGTGCGCCAGAAGCCTTATTAATGGTTCCTAATTGCACACGTGAAATGTACTCGTCATTGACACTGTTTCCTTGAGCGCTACAGTATTGAGAACCTGTTTGACATGGCTGACACGATGAACCTCCGCAATCTACACCCGTTTCAGTTCCATTTTGCACACCGTCATTACATGTTGGTGTAGTTGCACTACCGCCACATTTTTCTGATAGTGCTAAAGATCTTCTAGCACCTCCAGCATTCAGCACCGCGCGCATTCTGTTTTTTTGTCCCGCTGTAAATAAGTTCATACAAGAATCGTTTGTATAATCCATATAGTTTTGAACCATATCTGCAGATCCACAAGAAACGCGTCCTGTTGGACAACCTCCATTTGAGGTTTGATGCGTAGGAGTATCACTAACAAAATCGTTTCCACAATTAGCATCTCCCCAAATATGTCGAAGATTTAGATAGTGTCCCACTTCGTGTGTGGTTGTACGTCCGCCATCAAAGGGAGCGGATACATTTCCAACGCGACCAAAATAGTTATAAGCCATTACAACGCCGTCTGTAGCAGCATTTCCGCCAGGAAATTGGGCATAGCCTAAAATGGTGTTTCCACCACTAGTCATTTTTGGTACAATCCACATATTAAGGTATTCAGAGGTATTCCAAGGGTTAACACCACCTTGCGATGATTTTTTCATGTCATCAGTTGTTCCCCAATCTTGACGTGTTGTAGACTTTCTAGTAATTCCTGATGTTGCATTTCCATTAGGATCAATAGACGCTAAGCAGAATTCAATTTGGGTATCAGCCGCTTGAGACCATGTGTTATCTGCATCTGGATTTGTACGTCTAAAATCTTCATTTAAAACATCTAATTGCGATTGGATTTGTGCAACACTTATATTTTCTGTACTGTTTCTGTATAGTACATGTACAACAACAGGAAGTGTTATTATAGAACCATCGATTCTATTATTTTCCATCTGTTGGATTTGGGTTTGCGTAAACGCTTCAATTTGCGCCATGCGTAGTTCGAGACCTGGGTCTTGTTGTTTTCGGTATTCCAAGTTTTCCATAGTTGAGCAATTGCGTTCTTGGGCAAAAATCGCGATGCTAAACAGAAAACACATAAAGAATAATGTAGTAGGTTTTTTCATGTGAAATGTTTAAAATTTTAAGTTAATAATTGAATTATTCTACACGAATGTATTTTAAAAATGATAATTTCAAAATATAATAGCCTTATTTTCGTTGAATAACCATTAGAAAAAATTCTTTACGGTTTTACCACAACAGGTTTGAAGAAAAAACTTACATTTTTTCATGTCTATTCAGTTTGAAATTTTCACAATTAGCAACTTAAAAAGTTTGATTTACACAATTTAAATTAAAAATATTCTCATAAAAAAACGCCCAGATTTTTCAACCTGGACGTTTTTACTTCAATTTAATTTATACCTATTGCTTAATAAAACGTTTCGTTACTATACCGCTTTCCGTTTTAAAACGAATTTGATACAATGCTGTTTCTAAATTACTAACATCAATAGTTCCATTGTTCAACGCGTCTTTTCTAACCATTTGACCAATGCTATTAAATACTTCATAGGTTACATCTTGAAAGGTTGTTTTAATATTTAAAACGTTTCCTTTTACAGGATTTGGATACAAGGTAATATCTTGTTCTAATTGAGGCGTATTCATATCAACCACCTCACGTGAAGCCGACTCTATACAGAATACGGTTGATTCAGAAGCCGCAAAACTACCACCAGACGCTAAAGTTCCCGTAGACCCCGTTAAAGTATACGAACCATTTCCGTACGAACAGCAAATACCATCGCCATACGCATCGGTAATTGTAAACGTATATTCGCCAGCCGCCAAACCACTAAAGGTTCTGTTAACGGTTGAGCCATCTGGATTTGATGTGGAATAGGTTGCAGATGCAACTGTCGTTCCCGAGGCATTTTTAAGCGTCCAACCCGTTTCTTGAGGATAATTATCAAAGGTTAAACTTAAGGTAACGTTACCTACGTTACAGTTTCCACCTGTTCCACCTCCTCCAGTGGTTAAACTTATATTATCAATGGCTAAATCAGCCTGCCATGTTGTTCCAACGTTTCTATTAAAACGCAATTGAACGGTTCCACCAACATAAGTTGATAAATCCACGCTTACCGATTGCCAAGAATTTCCTTTATTCCCCGACTCATTCCAAATAGAAGTCCAAGATGTGCCATTATTCGTACTCGCTTCTAACGCAATAGTCCCAAAGCTATTTGAACCATACATGTGGTATTGGAAATTGAATGTTGCAGCATTCTCGGCTGACAAATCAAAACAAGGTGAGTTTAAAATGGCCCGTTTGTTGGGATAATTAGGACTCGATGCCTCCACAAAAATATAATAACTGCCTTGAGCCGCACTTGATGGTCCTGTGTTGCTTGAAGGCGTTCCGTTTGCATCAACGGTCCAGTTCGCATCATCAGCAGTGGACTGTGTCCAATCGCCTAATGTGTTTTCAAACCCTTCAGTATACGGAAATGCCGAAACACTTCCTGAACAACCTGTGTTTGTAATTGGTAAGGTGGTAACGTTTACCGGATTACTATAGTCTGAAATATTTCCCGCAGCATCTTTAGCTCTTACTCTAAATGTATAAGCCGTGTTAGCTGTTAAGCCCGTTACTTGTCTCGTAGTTCCAGAAACACTAGCAATAATAGCGGAACCTTGATATACATCATACCCTGTGACTCCTACATTATCAGTGGACGATGACCAGCTCAAACTCGTACTTGTTTGCGTTGTATTAGTTGCAGATACATTAGCTGGCACACTTGGTGCTTGCGTATCTGGCGGATTTAATGTTGTAACATTTACCGTATTACTAGCAACAGACACATTTCCTGCGGCATCTTTAGCGCGGACACTAAATGGATATGATGTGCTGGCACTTAAACCAACTACAGCATACGATGTTCCAGAAACGGTTGCAATAATACTAGCACCTTGATAAACATCATAGGCCGTAACGGCAATATTATCAGTAGCGGCATTCCAACTTAAATTGGTTGTTGTTTGCGTTGTGTTGGATGCTGATAAATTGGTTGGCGCACTTGGCGCAACGGTATCAGGACCTTGAGATTGAATTACGATGGTATAATCTTCAACTTCGCCATAATTAAATGTTTCACATGGTGTAGGAATTCCATTGTATTTCATGGATACACGCATACGTGTAGAATTTTCAACAGCACCTGCAGGAATGGTGAAATTACCACTTACAGGTGTTGTTTTTGAAGCTGCACGCGTCCAAACTTGCTCGCCTGCATCATTAAAATCGCCATCACGATTGTAATCAATCCAAACCGAATACCCTTCATTATAAGTAGTGCCTGTCCATGTTGGTGTTACTGTTATCGTGTATTGTGTACCTTTAGTTAAGGTTGTAGAAATACCTGTGAAATCTGAATAAAATTGCGCTCCAGAGGCATTATTTATGGTGTTCAATTGCACACGACTAATGAATTCGTCATTCACATTCGTACTTGCTGACGAACAGTAATTTAGTTGCACATCCGTGGTTGTGAAGTTGATTGAACTGCTATAAGCTGAACTACTTCCACCACTACATTTACTGCGAACTTGCGCTTCATACTGTGTTAAACTACTTAATCCTGAAATAGATGTTGAAATTCCAGTTACATTATTTGTTGTCCAAGTTGTTGTTCCTGTTTGACGGTAACGTAAATCGTAAGTCGCTCCTGAAACAGCACTCCATGATAGGTTTGCCGAATTAGAATTAACACCAGAAGCATTTAAACCAGTTGGTACTGTAGCATTACAAACTACTTGACCAGCAATGGTGAAATTACTGTTAGAAATATCGAAGAAAATATGATTACTTCCCTTAACCATGATACGGTTTTGATTCCCTTGATTATTTGGAACAACCACATTTTGAGCGCCATCATTTGGAACATTTGTTGCTAAAACAATCGGATAGGTATCGCCACCATCGGTTGATAAAAAGATATCCACATTAGTAGCATTCACGCCATTACCTGTAGTTCCGGCAACATTCCACGTTACGTTTTGCGTACTTCCTGCAGACCACGTTACATTAGAGTTTGGTGCGTTTATTACAAATGGACCAGCTGTTCCATTTACCGTTACAACCATATCATCACTATTATTGGCTGCACCTCCAGCTTTATTATCTCTAACCGTCATACGGAAATTTAATGTTCGTGCTACATTGGGAACCGCTTCCCATTGCCAAGATGTACTCCCTGACTTAATGGTAGATAACCTTGGAAAATATCTTTTTGTATCCGTTGAAGGACTATAAGAACGAAACGCTACACCAGTTGTTGCTGTCGTGCTAGGGTACGTTGTGGCTGCGTTGTTTTCATCAAATTGTTCCCAGCAATACGTTAATACATCACTAGAATTAGCATCAGAACCTGAACCATTTAAAACAAAAGGCGTTCCTTTTGGAATGGTATAATTAGAGCCTGCATCGGCTGTTGGAATGGCATTTCCTGTATTGGTATTGGTCTGACAACTTCTTGATTTAATATAATTAGTAACTTGCTGAATAGAGAAGGCATGAAAATAAGGGTCACTATTGGATTGCACATCTGTAGCTCCCGTAATTCCGGCATAACCCATAATTGTTGTACCACTTCCTGGCTCAAAATGCGCATTGGTACTTTCATTTCTAAAAGAAAATGTATGGTTGGCACCAAATTGATGACCCATTTCATGGGCTACATAATCAATATCAAATGGCTCACCTTCTGGATCTGTTCGCGAGGTAAAAGCACTTCCTTTTTGTCCATTCACGCAAATACATCCTATACAACCCGCGTTTCCATTATTGGAGTCGCGTGCAAATAGGTGACCAATATCATAATTAGATTCCCCAATCACACTTGTGAGTGTTGATTGTAACTGACTATTATAATTTGACGACGAATAGGGGTCACTACCAGCATTGGTATAAATAACATTTGTATTATTAGGAATAACAACCATGGTTACATTAAAATCGTTTTCAAAAACACCATTAACACGCGTCATTGTTGCGTTTATTGCAGCTAGTGCTAATGCTTTAGTTCCACCATGGTACGCCGTATATTCGCCTGTTGTAGACACCGCCAATCTATATGTCCGCAATAAACCATCATCTGCATTTCGTAAAGAACTACCATCACCCGTAATATTCGTGTTCATAGCATCTGTTACGGTACATTCAAAATCATCTTGCTCAATTCTGCGGTCTTGACGATTAAACGCCACGTATTGACTTAAATCATTAGTATAAGCTTCAATAAAACTTGCGGGTTTATCTGGCGATAAACGCATACTCTGAAAACCTTTAGGCGACATACTAAAGCGAATAACATCCGCTGGATTGTCAATTCCTTGTCCAGCGTACGAACGAATATCAGGAAAACGCGCTTGTAAATCTGGATGCAAAACCGAAGCTTCCACTATCCGAAAGCGCTCCATGACGCCTTGATCATTTGGAAAAGACAAGATAACTTGCGATTGACGCCCAATTTCTTCGCGTTTAGAAACGTTTTGAAGCGATTGCTTTAGCGCGTTAAAATTCAATGAGAAAATCTCTGAATCTGACAAAAGAAGTTTACTGCTTTTAACAGCCTTTTTGCTGACAGCGACTTGTTTTTTCCAAAGTTTATCACTTTGAGAAAAACCTACGCTCATGCTGAATAGAACTAATAAAAAGAATAGTTTTTTAATCATAATTAATTGCTATTTATGTGATTATTTAATGAAATTTTCACGAATTTAATATAAAAATGACCATATTACTTATGTAATTGTTATTTTTTTATTGAAATAAATACAGAATTATTAACATTACGGTTTTACCACAGTAGTTTTGAAGAAAAGACTTACTTTTACATGTATGCAAACAAATAAAATTTTAGAGGTTACCAACTTAAAAATTTCATTTTCTAATAATAAAATTGAAAATGAAATTATTCATGGCATCACATATAGTTTATTTCCAAATGAAATTTTAGGCATTGTAGGTGAGTCCGGGTCAGGCAAATCAGTTTCATCATTAGCCATTATGGGACTACTCCCTAAACAGATTTCTAAAATTACTGAAGGCTCCATTTACTTTGATAATGTTGACTTAACGCAAATTTCATCTAAAGATTTTCAGGACATTCGCGGAAACGATATCGCTATGATTTTCCAAGAACCAATGAGTTCCTTAAATCCTTCAATGCGATGTGGCGAACAGGTTCGGGAGATTCTTTTACAACATACCAATTTATCCAAGTCTGCAGCAAAAACAGAAACAATTAATCTTTTTGAAAAAGTAAAACTACCCAATCCGGAACGTGTTTTTAAGGCTTATCCTCATGAAATTTCAGGCGGCCAAAAACAACGGGTTATGATTGCCATGGCTATTGCTTGTAAACCCAAAATTTTAATTGCCGATGAACCTACAACCGCTCTAGATGTAACCGTTCAAAAGGAAATTATTTTATTGCTGAAAGAACTTCAGCAAACTGAAAGCATGAGCATTTTATTCATTTCACATGATTTATCGCTTATTTCAGAAATTTCCAATCGGGTTTTGGTTATGTATCAAGGTCATATTGTGGAACAAGGATTGGTTACTGATATTTTTAATAAGCCACAACACACGTACACCAAAGCATTAATTAATGCCAGACCAGCCTTAGATGTGCGCTACAAACGTTTAGCAACCATTAAAGATTACATGAATAACACCATTGATAAAACAGTTGTTAACACTGAAGATCGCGCCAGAAATCATGAGAAAATTTATGCAAAACAACCACTTTTAACGGTTAAGAATTTAGAAAAAATCTACTTTTCAAAATCGGGTTGGTTTAAAAAAGATGAAGCTTTTAAAGCTGTCAATCAGGTTAATTTTAACTTATATGAAGGCGAAACATTGGGATTGGTTGGCGAATCTGGTTGTGGGAAATCCACATTGGCAAATGTTATTTTACAATTGGACAAAGCGTCTGCAGGGGAGATTATTTATAAAGGAAACGATATAACCTCCTTACCAAAAAACGCTATTCGAGAATTACGAAAAGATATTCAAATTATTTTTCAAGATCCGTATGCATCGTTAAATCCGAGGATTCCCGTTGGAAAAGCCATTATGGAGCCTATGAAAGTTCATGGCATTGGAACGTCAGATGTAGACAGAAAAACACGTGTTTTAGAATTATTGGAGAAGGTTGGTTTAGATGCCTCGTTCTTTTCGCGCTATCCACATGAGTTTTCTGGTGGCCAAAGGCAGCGCATAGGAATTGCGAGAATCATTGCTTTGGAACCTAAATTAATTATTTGCGATGAATCGGTTTCGGCATTAGATATTTCCGTTCAGGCACAGGTACTTAATTTACTGAATGATTTAAAAGAAAATTTTGGGTTTACCTATATATTTATTTCACACGATTTAGCTGTGGTAAAATATATGTCCGATAATTTAATTGTAATGAATAAAGGAGAAATTGAAGAAATGAATGATGCAGATATCATTTACGCAAATCCGCAAAAGGCGTACACCAAAAAACTTATTCATGCTATTCCAAAAGGATTATAGCATGAATAATTTCTTTGTTAAATACATAAAGCTTTTAATGAATCGCTTGGTGTTTTGAATACTCAAATTCAAGCTGTTTTCATAACGTGTAGGTTGTTCAGGTAGATTTGAGGCAAAATTCATAAGTAGGTTAGGTTTATGTTAGATTTGAGGTTTTTTGCTAATTTAAATTATAATAGATTTGGGGCAAATTATAATTCAAATTTCAAAAGATTCAGTTCAATTCATTAGTTAGGTTTGGGATTGCTAATATGACATATATTTTGAAAGTATCAGTTAAAATACATTATTTTTCGATGAAATACATATTATTTTAACATTTAAGATAATTTTTGAATATTTTTCCTACAAAAAATGTTATTGAAATTTATTTGATTACATTTAAACTTTAAAATTATACGATGAAAAAGTTTCTACTTTATGCTTTAGGATTGTTTTGCTTGAGTTGTACTATTCAATATGAAGGTGATACGCGTCTTGTAGCCAATGGGCAATTGCTAGACCGCAATGCCAATCCAATTCCAAATCTTGATATTGAAATTTGGGCTTACACAGATTACAACGGTTCCTATGGAAATTCTAGCGATTTAATTTCCTTAACAAAAACCAATAATTTAGGCGAATTTGAAATGGTGTTTCCAAAAGCCAAAGGAAATATATCCTACGAAATAAAAGCTTTGGACAACACGTATACGTATCAAAACAAAACGGTTTCAAATATTAAAGCTTTCAATTTTGTAGACTATACGTTTTCATCAACCAACCTATTTACTTTGATTGAAATAGATGACATTATGCAGCTAACCATTATTCTGAATAATGTAAACACAGAAAATCAAATTATAGATATTTCCATAGATGGCATTTTGGCTAAAAATCATGTTTATGCGAATCCTATAGAGGAACCTGAACCTTATTATTACGGCAGTTATTATGAAACCGTTGCTAAAAACCAAACGCTTATTATCCATTACGATGTAAGAAATAATAACACACAAACCGTTTCTTCGTTTCAAGAAATACTTGATGTTAGCGATGAAGATATTTATGAATACACCCTAAATTATTAAGTAATGAAACATTTTTTAATAGTGATTCTCTTGTGCCCAGTTTTTGTTTTTGCACAAGAAAATCGCCGTACGGAATTTGAATCTGAGTTTGAACCTCGACCAGAATTCTACATTTACATGATAAATCATAATAATTTTGGCGACAACTATCTATCCGAAGCTAATGATCCAAATTTTCTAGGAGTTGGACTTCAAATAAATGCTTTTAAAGCTTATAATTTTAAAATAGGTATTGGTGGTGAATATATGGAGTATACGGTAACCAACAAAACATTAGGTGGCAA
Source organism: Bizionia sp. M204 (assembly GCF_023205095.1). Taxonomy (GTDB): domain Bacteria; phylum Bacteroidota; class Bacteroidia; order Flavobacteriales; family Flavobacteriaceae; genus Algorimicrobium; species Algorimicrobium hallyeonense. The sequence goes on from NZ_CP046242.1 coordinate 2,710,843, forward strand.
CATTAACAAGTCCTTTTATTATGCTGCGTATCTTAAACTGCAATATGAAATAGATTTTAAGGACAGTTGGGCTGTTGAACCTTTAATAGGTATTGGTAGAACTAGAATCCACCAAAAAAGTGGTTCGAAAGATTTCGATGATTTTTACGGAACCGCATTTTACCTAGGTAGTAACTTACTCTATAAATTTACAGATCATGTGGCTGTGTATCTAGGCGCAAATTATAATTATACACAGTTTGATGTTAAAACAGCTACTGCTTATAAGGATTTCTTTCAAAAAGCCAATCAAATTCAAGTCCAGCTAGGCTTAATTTTTTCGATTGGCAATAATTAGAAAAACTGTTTTGAATATTTTTTTAAAATGGAATTCCGCTAAAGCTCCATTTAGTTTTGCATTTCTATTTTATGCGAGGGTTAAACTGAATTCGCTCAAATGCTCATTTCAGGGATTGTGCCTTCTATAATTAAAGTGCCTTCCGTTGCTTTTTGAATCTCTTCAATAGAAACACCTGGCGCACGTTCTAAAAGCTTGAAGCCTTTATCTGTAACTTCTATAACCGCAAGATTCGTCACAATTTTTTTAACGCAACCAACACCAGTTAATGGCAATGAGCAACGTTTTAGTAGTTTAGATTCGCCTGCTTTGTTTGTATGCATCATAGCCACGATTATGTTTTCAGCACTTGCCACTAAATCCATAGCACCACCCATACCTTTTACCATTTTGTTTGGAATTTTCCAGTTGGCAATGTCGCCATTTTCCGCCACTTCCATGGAACCTAATATGGTTAAATCTACATGTTGCCCACGAATCATAGAAAAACTCATAGCCGAATCGAAGAAACTAGCTCCTGGTAAGGTGGTAATGGTTTGTTTTCCGGCATTTATAATATCGGCATCTTCTTCGCCTTCAAAAGGAAATGGTCCCATGCCAAGCACGCCATTTTCACTTTGAAATTCTACTTCTATATCGTCTCGCACGTAATTGGCAACCAAGGTTGGAATACCAATTCCTAAATTCACGTAGTAACCGTCTTGAACTTCCTGTGCTATGCGTTTTGCTATTCCGTTTTTATCTAACATGTTTTAATAATTTGAAGATTTGTTAATTTGATGATTTGAAAATTAGCTTTGTTTACTACTTGATATTATTTTCGACATAATTTTAATTATGGATTTCAAATCGTCATTAATTAGTTTGTCTGGCGTTGGATAATGCTGTGATTGTTCACATAACTTTAACCAATACTGTTATTCATCTGCTTCTTTAGCCGCAATTTTAAATTTATGAATAAAATCTTTTTTGCTCTCTGCATTCTGTGCTTCTGCTACGTTAGCACCAATAGATGTTCCACTTCTAAATATTTGAGAAGCCATTTCATATTTATGATTCTTTCTAATTTCTTCAGAAAAATCAATGATATTCAATGATAATTTGAAAGTTAGCGTCACTATAATATTTTCCTTATCGTTCCTCATCTTCAAATTTTCAAATCATCACATCGTTTAATCCCTTTTTCTAACTGTACGTTGTTCAATACGTTTTTCGTAGTTTTTACCTTCAAAAATACGTTGCACAAAAATTCCAGGTATATGGATTTGGTTGGGATTTAGTTCACCAACTGGTACTAATTCTTCAACCTCAACAACGGTTATTTTGGCTGCACCACACATATTTGGATTAAAGTTTCTGGCTGTTCCCTTAAAAATTAAATTCCCAGCAGCATCACCTTTCCAAGCTTTTATAAAAGCAAAATCGGCTTTAAAAGCATGTTCTAACACATACATTTTACCATCAAATTCGCGGGTTTCTTTACCTTCGGCAACTTCCGTCCCATAACCAGCAGGTGTGTAAATAGCTGGGAAACCAGCCTGTGCTGCACGACAACGTTCGGCTAATGTTCCTTGCGGAATTAATTCCACATCCAATTCACCACTTAACATTTGACGCTCAAACTCATCATTCTCACCAACGTAAGAGGAAATCATTTTTTTTATTTGGCGTTTGTGCAGCAATAATCCCAATCCGAAATCGTCCACACCAGCATTATTAGAAATACAGGTTAAACCTTTTACTTCCAATTCTACCAATTTGGCGATACAGTTTTCTGGAATACCACTTAATCCAAAACCGCCAAACATAAAGGTCATATTATCGGTTACACCTTGCAAGGCTTCATTAATATCTGCAACTTGTTTATTAATCATATTCTGTTTTTTTGCTTCCGAAAAATACAAAATAAAAAAGCCATTCGGAAGGGAATGGCTTTTGAAATTTTTGGGTGTGAATTACTTATCAATAAAGACAAATTGACATTATAGTTTATAAGCCACTTTAAACATAAAAATTCGTGGCATAATAAAGGTTTTGCCATCGCTTATATAAAAGCTTGAAAATGAATTTTGCTGTTTAAATTCGGTATTAAAAATGTTTGAAATACCCATTTCAAAACCCCAAGGACTATTTTCTGTTTGATAGAAAAGTGATGCATTAGCGTTGTCAAATTGATTTTTTATACCAGCTGTTTTATTCTTATAATTGTTGAATGTGTAATCGGCTTTGAAAATAAAATCGTTTAGAAAATCATATTCTAAAGCGGTGAAAATCTCATTGTTTTCAAATTTTGTTTTGTTTCCAAAGGCTTGATAATTACTAAAATCCTTGGTGTAAGCAATTTCGAAATTAGGCCAATTTTTAAAAAATGATTCTGCGCTAATCGTGGAAGAAACGCCTTTAGAAATATTTAAATTTGTTTGATTATTAACCAACTGATAAAAATCATTATAGGTAAAGCGACTTTTAAATTTATAGCTAATTTTTCTAATTTTCTTATTAATGGCGCCATTTACCGTCCACGTATGCTCTGGTTGACTAAACATTATTTGTGTACTGAATTGTTCAATACCATTTAACTGCGTAACGGTTTTAATTTGCTCAATTTTTTTAGTTAGGTTCGTCCCAACATTTAAATAAAAACCTTTAAAAAAACTAGATTTATAATAATTTAAACTAGCTGAATGATACAATTGATTTTCCAAACTCGTGTTCCCTTTATAAACCCTATTAAAGTTAGATAGTACAAAATTGCCTGCAAGCTGGTCAACACTTGGAAAACGCGCTTGCAACTGGTATTTAAAATTAATTTTTTCGCTATTATTAAATTCAATTTTAGTTGAAAATTGGGGTAATAATAAGGCTTTACTTTTAGAGTCTTTATCATTAAATTGGCTGGTGTTCCATAAATAAATATGGTAATATAAAGCTGGCTTAAAGGTTGCAATACCTATTTGAAACTTATATTCTAAACCTATAAATGGATTAACAAACTGATATTGAAAATCATTACCAAAACCAGCACTTGAAAAATTGTTGATGCTGCCATCACTCAATAATTGCGCGTCATTTGAATACAGGTTATCAAAAGCGGCATTAATACCAATACTTGTATATAAATGATTAAAACTATTTAATACCCAATAATCCTTAACTATAGCATTTGCCACATGGGTTTTTATTTTTTTTGTTTGACGAATATTATAAAAATCATCGGTTTCCAACGGAATTAACCCTTGTAGAATTTGCTGATTCGTTTGCCAATTAACAACAGGTTTATTATTTTGGAAAGTATAAGAAGCTTCTAAAGTACCAGTATGACTGTCAGTTAGTTTTTTACTGTAACTAACCTGCTGTTCCAGATTAATATTTTTAATATCAGATTGCGTTGCTATTTGGTTGTTTTGCACAGGATTTATAGTTGAAATAAATCCTTGACTATCATTGTTAGAAATCTTTACAAAACTATTATAACTCAAATCTTCTTTAAAACTTGGTTTGTATTCATAGGTTAGTTTTCCGATGGTGAAAAAAGTATTTACTGTGTTATTGCTTGTTCTATCTTCTATAAATGGTGTTTCATTATCTAAATAAGCCGTATTCGTTTCGGTTTGTGTTTCTATTTTGGCATTATTAGTAATAACATAAGCACTTATATCCGAATTTTTACTTATGGATTGCCTAATATTTCCAGCAGCAAATTGGTTGGTATTGGATTTATAATCGTTATTGTTTAAATACCTGGAAAAATCGCTATTAAACAAATTAAAATAACTCCCAACATCGTCCATGAGTTTACCAAAACCTCCTTCAAACTCTAAATAATCTCGAAATGTAAAACTCTTAACACCTGTATTATTCAAATCGCCTATAAAATTCAAGGTTGTTTCTGGACTATAGTAAAATATGTTTGGATGCACCACATAACGTTCTTTTATTCCAGTTCCCGCTTCTACATCGCCAAACACAAACTTCTTTTTATCTGCTTTCAATTTTATGTTCATGGCTAAGGTCTCACTATCTTTTAAGCCTTTCAGCATAGCAACTTCATTATAATTATCTAGCATTTCTACCTTATCAATGGCATCGGCAGGAATATTGTTTACGGCTAGTTTACTATTTCCAGTAAAAAAGACTTTATCTTCAACCAACACTTTGGTTACACGCTTCCCGTTGGATGTTACGTTACCATCTCTATCCACCTCAACACCAGGCAATTTTTTTAAAACATCACGCAGTTTACGTTCTTCGCCTGTTACAAATTTATCTGCTAAATATATAATGGTGTCTTTTTTTACGGTTACAGGTGGTGTGTAGTGCAGCTCTACTTCTGTAAGTTGATTTAAACTTTCTTTCAAAGAGAAATTTTTAGAAATATTTGTTTCGGCTGTGACTAGTGTAAACGTTTGTGGCTCGTATCCCAAATAACTAACTGTAACTTCATACGTTTGGTTCATCTCTAATTTTAAGAGATAGTTACCTGCTTTATCGGTAATTGAAAAACGCATATCGGCATTTTCAGCATCTGGAACAGCCAGAATATTAGCATATTCTAATGGGTTTTGGAGCGTATCTTTAATAACGCCTGTTACCTCAATATTCTGGGCTTGTAAAACTACATGTGCCAAGAAAATGATAGCAGAAGTCAGTATATATTTCATGCAATGACACTTTGAGTTTAGAAATAATAATTACCTTCCAGAATTTTCTTTTAAAGTAGAAAAGGAAATAGTTTGCTGTTTTTGATAGTCCTCTTTACTTATAGTTTCACCTTCAGGCCAATTGATAACAATGAGTTTTTTAGGATTTAAGACGACTTTTTTAGCTACAAAATGCACAATATGGTCTTTATATTCCAAAACCAGACCAGGTAAATTGCCTACGTATTCTTTTGGCCCAAATGCTATTGGTATTTGTGGTGTGTACCAAACTTCAATGGCAACGGTTTCTTCATTCATTAATTCCTTGTATGCCATGGCTTTGTAACAAACATAATCACCAATTTTTTTAATATTTTTTGTTAATTTCCAATCAATGTGTTCAAGGTTACTTTCTATATAAAGATCGGTACTTGAGTTATCTTGTAAAATTTGTTTTTTTAGTAATAAATTGGTGTAATAGTCACCTTGAGCTACCGCTCTTACAGCTAACATTTTATTTCTATCCAAACCTCCCAAAACCATAGCATTAACTAATCCAAATTTAGATTGAAATCCATTAAAGCTTAATTTACATTCAAAATTTGATGCTGTTTCAGCCATACTACTAAAAATTTGAAGGGCTGATTTATTTGATTCTCTTTTATAACGTTCTGCAACTGCGTTATAAATTGGCTCTAAACTCACAGAATAGGCAACAACACCTGATACTTGCTTGCTTTGAGCAATACTATTTAAATGCATAAGTAGTACTAAAATACTGAAACAATATTTTTTCATATTTGGATAAAATTAAAAAACCATATTACAAATAAATTAAGATAAATGTAATATGGTCTCTAGTTAATCTATAGTTTTTACTCGCACAATTCTAGTGCTGATTGCAGTACTGCACCAGTATAAAAACCGTCGCCACCAGAATACTCGTATATAAAATCTGCCAAATACCATGCATTCTCTTCACAAGTTTTTTGTTTTTGTTCAATTTTTAATGCGCTTAAATTAACAGCATTAATGCTTCCTGCAAAAAATAATGTTAGAATGGTAATACTTAGTACTTTTCTCATAATTTCTAAAATTTTAAACCTGTTATTAATTTTTAGAACAGGTTGCTTAATAAACATTTTTGGCTTATAGTAAAGCCTTGACGTTTTAACTTTAGAAGTTTTGTTGAAGTTATTGTTTTGAAGTTTTGTGTACGTTATCCATAATAGAATATAAATAAAAAACTGACACCAGTTTAAGATCTCGATCATGCTTCGAGCAACCATTTTAGAAACTTCAAATCTAAACCAATTCCTCTCGGCTTTTCAAACCTAAAAAAAAAACTATTATGTACACAAGCTTTTTTAGAGAATTTTATGTATTTCATCGAAAACTCAAAAAACCGTTACGGTTTTACCGTAAAAAGGGATCCTGTCCGCACTAATACTTTTTTACCTCTACTAAAATTGGTAAATTCGATTGGTGTATTTTTAACTACTTTTAGTTTTTATCAAAAAAATCTGCCATTTTATCACCAACCATTTTTAGAAATTCAGCTTCTTTTATTGTTTTATCAGAATTGGGTCTTTCTATAAATTTGACACTAGTGTCTTTTATTATTATATGTGACGCGTAAAATGTTAACTTTCTATTTATGGTTGCTTCTAATATCAATCCTGGTAAGCCAGTTAATCCGTTTGGACCATAAGAAACCGGTATTTTATTAGTAAACCAGGCTGTAATATTTGAGTTTAATGACTCCGCCTTATAGCATGTGAAATCTCCTATTTGTTTTGTTTCGTTCATAATTTTCCAAGACTCTTTGTTAAAAGGCATCAAAATATTAAAATTTATCCCAGAAAAATTCTTGTTTAATATTTTCACCGAGTCTTGTGTGCTTGTGTAGTAAAGTCCTCGAATAAATATGGACGCCATATTATAATATGGATCTGTATCTAAAGCCATTTTTTCAACTTGATAAAAAACACTTTCTTTTGAATTAAACTGAAGACGACATTCAATTAATTGACTGGCCTTGTTAATAGCCGTTATCCTGTTTTTAATAGAATTATCCAAGTTTTGATTTTTTAGATCATCTATTACTTTAACTTTATAATGTATTGTAGATATCGTCTCATGCTGTTGAGCAGTTGATATATGGATACAAAAAACTAAACTTAAAAAAGATGGAAAATACTTAACAAAACTAGGATAATTCATATGTGATAATTTACTTACTGGAGTGAATGCAAATAATGAATATTAACAACCCTGAATAAGCAATAAAACTAATTCAGCTCCTTGGTCTTCAGAATAACCGTAATTTTCCATATAGTAGAAAGCTATTTCTCTTGCCTCATCAATACAGTCTTTTTTCTGAATTACCTCTTTGGCTATACTTTTATTTGATGTCATACTCATCATAAAGATAGACAAACAAAAAATACTCAATAATTTTCTCATAATTTCTAAAATATTAAACCTGTTTACAATTTATAGAACAGGTTGATTAATAAACGTGTTTAGCTTATAATAAAGCCTTGAAGTTTTAATTTAGAAGTTTTATTTGAAGTTATTGTTTTGAAGTTTTGTGTACGTTATCCATAATAGGATACAAATAAAAAAACTGACGCCAGTTTAAGATCTCGATCAAGCTTCGAGCAACCATTTTAGAAACTTCAAATCTAAAATAATTCCTCTCGGCTTTTCAAACCTAAAAAAAAAAATTACAATTTACACAAGCCTTTTTAGAGAATGTTATGCATTTCATCGAAAACTGAAAAACCCGTTACGGTTTTCCCGTAAAAAGGTCCAGTTTCAGCACTTTAGGTTTTTTGGAGTTTTAGGTTTTGGCTGGAATTCTTGTTACCGTTATCGATACTTCCATTTTGAACTATTGCTCAAATGACCACTCCTGTTTGCTGACAGGCAGGCGAGTTGATGGAAAGTTTTAAATAGTTTTTAGGAGATTCCTCGGTATACCCGGAATGACAGTTTGCTTATTAATTTAAAATAGAAAATATGTAGTACTGTATTAGTATTAAGAAATCAAAAATCATAAAACGTTACTCCCTAAAATGAGATTCCCGCTTTCGCAAGAATTTTAAAAATCCAACTCATCCGGAATTTCTTCCGCTGGAACGGTTTCTTCACCTGCTTCCACATAATCATCACAATCTACTTGAATGGTTAAATCTTTTGGCGCTTCAAAATCGCTTGTAGAAATACCCAATGCTTCATCGTCAATGCAACTACGCATATACATACCCCAAATAGGTAATGCCATAGCAGCACCTTGGCCATAGGTAATAGTTTTAAAATGTGTGGCACGATCTTCTGCACCTACCCAAACGCCTGTTACTAAATTCGGCACCATACCCATAAACCAACCGTCACTTTGGTTTTGTGTGGTTCCTGTTTTTCCAGCAATCGGGTTTTTAAATTCATAAGGATACCCTGTAATAATTTCGGGATAAACACCAGTTTTAGGCATCCAAGTTCGTCTTAAACGCGCTCCAGAACCTACTCTAGTTACACCTTCCATTAATTTAACAGTTACATAGGCCGTTTCTGCACTAATAACATCGCGAGATTCTGGTGTAAATTGGTATAAAACGGTTCCGTTTTTATCTTCTATATGCGTTACCATAACCGGTTTAGTATAAACACCTTGATTGGCAAAAGTGGCATATGCTGCCACCATTTCATAAACACTTAAATCAGCTGTTCCTAAACCAATAGAAGGCACGGCAGGAATATTAGATTCCACGCCTAATTTTTTAACTAAATCTATAACAGGCTGCGGCCCCACTTTATCCATTAAACGTGCGGTAATAGTATTTACTGAATTTGCCAAAGCCGCTTGCAGAGTTACTTCTCCGCCATAATTACCATCGGAATTTTTTGGTGTCCAAGGCTCTGGATTTCCAAATTTCAGAGCTTCAATAGTGATTTGCGATTGTGGCATTTTATAACAAGGTGATAAATGCAATTGATCTATAGCTGTAGCGTAAACAAACGGTTTGAACGTAGAACCTACTTGACGTTTACTTTGCTTAACATGATCATATTGAAAATGTCTGTAATTCATTCCGCCAACCCATGCTTTTACATGACCGGTTAAAGGATCCATAGACATCATACCTGGATGTAAGAATTTCTTATAATAACGCATAGAATCCATGGGTTTCATAATGGTATCTATTTCGCCTTTCCATGAAAAAATAGACATGGCTGTTGGTTTATCAAAAGACGCTATAATTTCTTTATCGCTTTTTCCATCTTTTTTCATAACACGCCAACGCTCTGATTGGCGCATACCACGATTCATTAAGGATTCAATTTCATTTTTATCTAAATCTAAAAACGGTGCCGTTGGGTTGCGTTCTGGTGTGTTTTGATTATCAAATTCGGCCTGTAATCTTGGCATGTGTCTTTGTACAGCTTCTTCAGCATAGTTTTGCATGCGCGAATCAATTGTGGTGTATACTTTTAAACCATCGCCATATAAATTATATTTCTCACCGTCTGGTTTAGGATTGTTTCTAATCCAATCTTTCATAAAGCCATCTAAATATGCTCGGAAATAGGTAGCAATGCCATCCCTGTGTGATTGTGGCGAATAGCGTAAACCTAATTCTAACGCTTTTAATGAATCGCTAGTTTTTGTATTAATATAATCATACTTTTCCATTTGGTTTAAAACCACATTTCGGCGGTTTCTAGTTCCTATAGGATTTCTATGGTCACGTGGATTGTATAAGGATGAGTTTTTAAACATCCCAACCAACATAGCAGATTCTTTTATATCTAATTCATTCGGTTCCTTATCAAAATAAATGCTAGCTGCCGAACGAATTCCGTCAGCATTATTCCCAAAATCATAAATATTAAAATACATGGCAATAATTTCTTCTTTAGTATATTGGCGTTCCAGCTTGATGGCTATTATCCATTCCTTAGCTTTTTGGAGTACGCGTTCTGCAATATTTGAAGAGCCTTCGCCATGGAATAACTGTTTAGCCAATTGTTGAGAAATAGTACTGGCACCACCTCCGCTACCTAATTTTACCACAGCACGCAGTGTTCCACGTGCATCAACACCGGAATGCTCATAAAAACGCGCGTCTTCGGTTGCTACTAGAGCATCTACTAAATGTTTTGGGAGTTCATCAAAACTCACTGGCGTCCGATTGTCATTGAAGTAAAATTTACCCAATGTTTTTCCATCCGAAGAAATAATTTCAGTGGCTAAATTTGTTTTGGGATTCTCCAAAACAGTATGATCTGGCAATGCACCAAAAACGCCCCATGACGCCAATAAAAACATTAATACAACAGCAGAAATGCCACCTAAAAATAACGTCCAAAACCAACGCACATATTTTTGAAACCCGTTGGACGTATTTGCTTGTTTTTTTGCTTGTTTCTTTTTTGCCATTGTATAAATACTAATTGATACTGAAATTTAATTTTTTGGTTCTATTGGGTGTTCAATTCTAAAGCCTACTTCTGTAATCCCTTCTAAATTTATAACGCCATTAACCTTGCCATTTTCACGCATGGCTTGTTGAATTTTTATTTGATAGTCGCCTGATTCACTAAAAACAACCCCTTCTTTATACCACAATTTACTTTCTTTTACATCTGTAAAACCAGTACCTAAAAGTTCGCCATTAGGTTTTGCCATTCTATATTGCAAGGTATCCTTGATTACCTTTCCGTTTGGAAAATCCATTTCAACAATTAAATAGAGATTATTAAATCGGTAATCGTTATTATTACGTAAATTAACAAACAAGTTATACGGGTTAATAGAGTCTGGTGCTTGAAATTTAAATTGCACCACAGAGTCTTTATGCCATGTATTTGGAACCGATTTGTAGGTGTCGTAAACCCGGTTAGAATCGCATGAAGTTACTCCCAAAAACGCCATAACAGCTATTAACATCAAAAATTTATTTGGCATCATTGGAATCGTTCTTTTTACCTTGTGGCTTACGTCTTTTATTTGGCTTATTCGGTTTATTAGCACCTGCTTTAATATTCGTATTAGTGTCTTTATTTACCGTTTCTTTTCTAGGTTTAGGTCTATTTCTAGGTTTAGGCTTATTAGCTTTTGGTCTGTTTCCATCTTTGGCTTGTGCATCCTTATTGGTTGCTTTGGCTCTGTTTGGCGGCCTGTTTCCCTTTCGGTTATTACTTTTACGTTTTTTATTGTGTTTTAGACTATCAAAACGTGTTAAACTATCTTGTCCCACAACGTTTTCATATTCACTTTTAGTATCTTTTATTAATTCAACCGCATACTCTTCTAAGCTTGCCGGTTTTTTCTTTTCTTTATTAAGCGCAATAATTTCATTGGCTTGAGCCGTTGTAATTAAATGCCAATTCATCCATTCACCTTCGTATGCATACCACATGTGACCTTTAAAAATATCTGTTTTTTGGCAAACAGCTGTCCCTTTTTCTGTATAGAGTTTTATTTCGGTTTTTGGAAAATCTTTAAGCGCATCCAAATAGGTATCCAATTCATAATTTAAACAGCATTTTAATTTACCACACTGCCCAGCAAGTTTTAACGGATTTAATGATAATTGCTGATACCGTGCAGCTGATGTACTTACCGAACGAAAATCTGTTAACCAGGTAGAACAACATAATTCCCGACCACAAGAACCTATACCTCCTAAACGCGAGGCTTCTTGACGGAAACCAACTTGTTTCATTTCAATACGGGTTTTGAACTCTTTGGCAAATAGTTTAATTAGCTCTCTAAAGTCCACACGCTCTTCTGCTGTATAGTAAAAAGTAGCCTTGCTACCATCACCTTGATATTCTATATCTGAAATTTTCATGTATAATTTCAAATCGATAGCAAACTGACGTGCTTTCACTTTCATAGGCTCTTCTAAATCACGAGCATCAGACCAAATATCTATATCTTTTTGTGAAGCTTTTCGGTATATTTTGAAAAATTCCGGATCTGTTTCCGAAACT